>JAAAOQ010000258.1 GCA_009908845.1 Gammaproteobacteria bacterium | reverse complement strand
CGTGCCCGAGGGGCCGGCAGCAACCGCAGCACGGCGATCCGATCGATCGTCGTCGGATAGCCGAGCGCCGCGCCGATCTCGGCCTCGATCTCGGCCCGCAGCCACTCCCTGTCGAGCAGAGACGGCGCGAGCGCTGCGCCACCGACCCCTAGCAGCAGCAGGCCGAGCACAAGCGCGACAGTCAACTTGGCCCAGGCAGGCATCATCGCACGCCCTCAGCGCTCCCGTCCGCAGCGCCAGCAGAGATCGAAGCTGCCATCGAGCAGCTCGCCGCAGCCATGGCAGACCCAAGAGCGCGCCGCGGCCCGATTGGCATTCTCGCGCTGCCAGTCCTGCAACAACGTACGGGCGCGGGGGAGGTCGCGATCCTCGATCACCCAGACGGTTGGATAGACGTCCGCCGGCAGCTCGCCGACCGCACCTGAGAGGTAATCGCCGAAGACCTCCGCCTGGATACGATGACGGTCGAGGAGATCGCGGAGCAGCTGGGCCTCGATCCGGTCAGCCGCCTGATAGAGTTGCTGCATGAGACGCTTGAAGATGGAGCGGGCGATGGGAATCGAACCCACATTAGAGGCTTGGGAAGCCCCTGTTCTACCATTGAACTACGCCCGCCGAAGATAGCGATTCTAGGGCCGGCAAGCAGCCGCAGCAAGTCCGAACGGCTTACCGACGACCCGATCCTGAAGCAAGGCGAGCCACCACAGTCCTGTTGATCTCCTGATCTCCTGATCTCCTGATCTCCTGATCTCCTGATCTCCTGATCTCCTGATCTCCTGATCTCTAGAGGTGCTCAGCATACATCTGCTGGAGCGCGGCATGATAATGCTCCAGCACACGTTTGCGCTTGATCTTCATCGTCGGGGTCAGCATCCCGTTCTCGATCGACCAAGGCTCGAGCGTCAGCGTGGCGCGGCGTACCTTGGCATAGCCCGGAAAATTGGCGAGTGCGTCGCGGATGCGCTTGAGCATGTCGCGCAGCAACGGCGGGTGGGCGAGACTCTCGGGGCTGTCCGGGTCCAAGCCATACTCGCCAGCCAGCCCGGGCCAGAGGTCGGCGTTTAAGACCAGGATGGCGGAGAGGTAGGAGCGTCCCTCCCCGACGATCAGTACCTGATCGAACAGCGGATCGAGCCCGATGGTCATCTCCATGTCCGCCGGCGGCACCTTTTCACCGTTGGACAGCACCAGGATGTCCTTGATGCGCCCGGTGATGAAGACATGGCGACCCTCGATACGCGCCTGGTCGCCGGTGCGCAGCCATCCATCCGGGGTGAACATGCGCGCCGTCGCCGCGTGATTGTTCCAGTAGCCGAGCATGTTGCAGGGTCCCTTGACCTCCAGCTCGTCATCGGCGCCGATGCGCAGTTGGATGCCCCGCAACGGAATCCCGACACTGTCGGGCCGGTTATCCTCGAGCGGATTGACCGCGACGACTGGGCTGGTCTCGGTCAGCCCGTAGCCCTGAACCAACGGCAGTTCGAGCCCGATGAACAGCCGTGCGACCTCGAACGGGAGCGGCGCACCGCCACTTACTGCCGCGCGCAGGCGGCCGCCGAGGCGCTCGAGCACGGGCCGTGCGACCTTCCGGCGCAACAGCGGCCACAGCAGCAGCGCCGGATGCCAGCCGCGACGGCCCTGGCGCCGTTCGAAGTCGATCCAGCCGATACGCACCGCTAGCTCGAACAGCTTACGCAGCGGCTTCGGCCGATCCTGAAGCTGATCCTTGAGCCGCTGATAGACACGCTCGAAGACGCGCGGCACAGCGATGATCACGGTCGGACGGATGGTTTGGAGGTCGTCCGCGAGCTGGTTGATCGAGCGTGCGTAGGCGACCGTCGAGCCGGTCATCATCGGCAGGTAGTAACTAGCGGTGCGCTCGAGCGTGTGCGACAACGGCAGGAAGGACAGGAACAGGTCCTCCTGATAGACATCGAGCATGGTCACACTGGCATGGGCGTTGGCGAGGATGTTGTGATGGCTCAGCATCACGCCCTTGGGCCGGCCGGTGGTGCCCGAGGTGTAGACGATGGTTGCCAACGAATGCGGATCGGCATCGCGCTGCGACCAGGGTTGGCCCTGCGCTGGCAGCCACTCCGAGACCAGTGCAACGCGCTCGTCGTCGGTGCTCACGCGCCGCGTCTGCTCGTTGTCCTCGAGGATCAGCACACGTTCGGGGTAGACCGCCTCACCGATCGCCGGGGCCAGCCGCTTCCAGCGATTGGCATCCTGGATCAACAGCACCTTACAATCAGCGTCTTGCAGGATATGGGCGGCGTTATCGGCGCGATCGTCGGTATAGAGCGGAACCGTGACCAGGCCCAGCGACAGGGCGGCTTGATCGAAGATGACCCATTCGGGACAGTTGCGCAGCAGCACCGCGACCCGATCACCGGCGTTCAGCGATTCCCCTTGCAACGCTGCACGCCAGCGCGCGACCTGCTCGAGCGTTTCTCGCCATGTCAGGGTGCGCCAGTCCCCATCGGCGCGGTCGAACCAATGGTAGGCGGTGCGGTCGGACGACCGGTGGACACGCTGGTAGAAAAGCCCATCCAGCGTTCGCGCGTGCTCGACTGAGATCAGGTCCTCGGACCATCCTTTCACTTGACGAGTCCTCGTGTTAGGCGCTAGCTCTCGTTCCATTCAGCGGCGCAGTCTAGATCAGGAACCGCGCTCACAGGAACCGCCGTTTCACACATCGATGCAGCAGTGCGATCGCATCGCCAGGAGTCAACAGCTCATGCAGATCATCGTCAACGGCACCCCCACCGATGTTCCGGAGCGTCTTAGCATGTCCGGACTCATCGAGCAGCTCGGTCTCAGCGACCGTCGTCTGGCGGTCGAGGTGAACCGTGAGCTCGTTCCCCGCAGCCAGTTCCCGGAGCACGAGCTCCGCACCGGCGACAGCGTCGAGATCATCCACGCGGTCGGCGGCGGCTGATTCGCCGCGATGAGGGCAACGCTCGATAATCCGCAGCGCCAGCGTCGGTGAATGTTCGTTATGGTGTCGCGAGCTTCGCCGGGGAAGGCGCCACGTCCACGCGCCGAGATCGACGGCCATTCAGAAACCTAGGCTGCGCCCTGTTGGCCACCCTATGTTGACATCCAGTTTTGACATCCGTTTGAGATTCCCTTAGAGACCCATGACCGTAGCAACCCGCTCTCCCGACAGATTCTCCATTGCCGGCCGCGACTACCAGTCGCGCTTGCTCGTCGGCACCGGCAAGTACAAGGACCTCGATGAGACCGCCGCCGCGATCGAGGCGAGCGGCGCCGAGATCGTCACCGTTGCGGTGCGCCGCACCAACATTGGCCAGTCCCCGAACGAGCCCAATGTGCTCGACGTGCTGCCACCGAGCCGCTACACCATCCTGCCCAACACCGCCGGCTGTTACGACGTCGACAGCGCCGTGCGCACCTGCCGGCTCGCGCGCGAGCTGCTCGACGGCCACAACCTGGTCAAGCTCGAGGTGCTCGGTGATGAGAAGACCCTGTTTCCGGACGTGGTCGCAACGATCAGTGCGGCTGAAGAGCTGATCAAGGACGGCTTCGAGGTGATGGTCTACACCAACGACGACCCGATCATCGCCAAGCGTCTGGAAGAGATCGGCTGCTGTGCGGTGATGCCGCTGGCCGCTCCGATCGGCTCCGGGCTCGGTATCCGCAACCGGCTCAACATCCTGACCATCGTCGAGAACGCCAGCGTACCGGTCCTGGTCGATGCCGGCGTCGGCACCGCCTCCGATGCCGCCATCGCAATGGAGCTCGGCTGCGACGGCGTGCTGATGAACACCGCGATCGCCGCCGCCAAGGACCCGGTGCTGATGGCCAGCGCGATGCGCAAGGGCATCGAGGCCGGCCGCGAGGCCTATCTCGCCGGGCGCATGCCGGCGAAGCGCTACGCCTCGGCCTCATCGCCGATCGAGGGCACCTTCTTCTGAGCGCCTTCGTCTCAGCGAGGGCCTGCGCATGCGCACGCCTTCATGAGCGGTCGATGGCAAGCTTGTGAGGCCGAACGACGCCTCAATTCGCTTCCGGCGATGGATCGCAGTCAGGGTCTTCGGTGTCTGGCTCTAGGTTGACGTCCTCGTACACCTCGTCCATGGCGCACCCGAAATCGAGCGTCCGCAGCTCAAACGGCCCCTCCTCAGCCGCCGGCTGCAAGAGCCAGCCGTCGGCATGCCGCCGGAAGACCTCGATCGCCCGCCGGCGCGAATCGATCAGGACATATTCCTGGAGGCTATCGAGCAAGCGATAGCGGGCAAACTTGTTACCGCGATCATAGCCCTCGGTGGACTTCGACAAGACCTCGATGACCACCGTCGGCGCGCGCTTGAAGTCGGTCTCGGCCGCATCAGCCGCCGAACAGGTGACGAAGACGTCCGGGTAGAAAAAGGCGTTGGCCGGCTCCACCCGCAGCTTCATATCGGTGATGTAGACCCGGCACGGGCCACCGCGAAGGTGAGCGCGCAGCAATGACGCGAGATTTAGCGAGATGGTCACATGCGCGTCGCTAGCGCCTCCCATCGCAAAGACCTCGCCATCGACGTACTCGTGCTTGATCGGCGACTCGGCCTCGCCTGCCAGATAATCATCGACGGTGACGAACGCTGACACCGCAAGATTAGACATAATGACCTCCTGATGAGCCAGCCAGCGGATCGAGACAGGATCACAGCGGGCACCGGCATTGGTGCCCGCGGATCGATTCTACCGCCATTCAGCCTGACTCCCGGCAATTGAGAGCGTCCCTGTCCCTGATGACCAAGACCCTGAGCCTCACCACCCCTGAACCGAGCGATGCAACCGCTCGCTCAGTGAACGCGCCGGAAGCAGCCGAGCCGAGTCGCCATCCGCACCGACCGGTCCGCAGCTTCGTCCTGCGCGAGGGGCGGCTGACGGCCGGCCAGGAGCGTGCCTTTCGCGAGCTCTGGCCGCGCTTCGGCGTCGATTGGCAGCCGGACAGGGTGCTCGACCCCTGCGCGCTGTTCGGGGTCGCGCCCCCGGCCGGGACCACCCAGCCGGCCGCCCCCGTTCAGCCGCAGGCCACCGCTGCCGGTTTCGGAGCCGAGCAGATCGCGAGGGAGTTGGCGAGCGACGCGACACCCTCATCGCCCTGGAGCGAGGCCGTTCAGACGAGCGAGCAGATCGAAGACGGGCGACCACGCACCCGCCCGATCACGCTCGAGATCGGCTTCGGCGACGGTGAATCCCTCGCGGCGATGGCCGCGGCCGAGCCAGCGCGCGACTTCATCGGGCTTGAGGTCCATCGGCCCGGCGTCGGGCATCTGCTGCTCGCGCTCGAGCGCCTTGGTCTCGACAACGTCCGCGTGCTGCGCGCCGACGCCAGCGCGCTGCTCGCGAGCCGTCTGCCGGCGGGCAGCCTGGATCGAGTGCAACTCTTCTTCCCGGACCCCTGGCCGAAGAAGCGCCATCACAAGCGGCGGATCGTGCAACCAGGCTTCATCGCCGCGGTCGCGCGCGCCCTGCGGCCAGGCGGGACCTTTCACCTCGCTACCGATTGGCCACCCTATGCGGAATGGATGCTGGAGATGCTCGACGGCGCCCCGGAGCTGTTCGTCAACCAAGCTGGACCCGGTCGGTATGCCGAGCGCCCGGCATCGCGGCCGATCACCAAGTTCGAGCGCCGCGGCCAGCGCCTCGGCCATCCGGTGCACGACCTGCTCTATCGCCGCCGCTGATGGCCGCATTGACGCTCCAACGGCTGCAGCCGTTGCGGCTCGAGCCGATCGATCTGCAGCTCGCCGCCGGCGAGCTAGTCTTCATCTCCGGCCCATCCGGAGCCGGCAAGAGCCTGCTGCTGCGCGCGATCGCCGATCTCGACCCGAACGCGGGCGAGGTGCTGCTCGACCAGCAGCCGCGTTCGGAGCTGCCCGCGCCCGAGTGGCGGCGGCGTGTCGGCCTGTTGCCCGCCGAGAGCGGCTGGTGGGCGGACCGGATCGGCGCGCACTTCATCGAGCCAGGCGTTGTCGAAGCCAGCGTGCCCATCGCGGGCGAGACCGGTGCTCATGCTAATGCCCGCGATTCCGCGCAGCCTGGAGCGTCGCAGCCTGCAGCGTCCGTCGTCGCTGCCGAAACGGCTGTCGCAGCCCTTGCCGAGCCCACGGCCGCCGCAGCCGATCGACAGCGCGCGCAGGCCAGCCCGCTGCACCCACTGCTCGCACAGCTCGGCTTCGAGCCCGATGCGCTCGACTGGGACG
>JAAAOQ010000042.1 GCA_009908845.1 Gammaproteobacteria bacterium | reverse complement strand
GACATCCGGCATGAAAAACGACGTCAAGATATTGAGCGATGTTGCAGCACAAATGATACTGGTTGAGACCGCTAGGAATTAAGTTAACAAAGTAGTATTAATTTGGAATATGTTGAAGGGCAGCTAGATGATCATAGGCTGAACGAGTTCCCTAAAGATCTTGTAATCGTTAACATGACGCGCCTGGACAATGTGACGGGTGGTGCGCGTCTTCTAACCAAAATGGTTGACCATAGTGGTTGGCAAAGCTGTGAAGGATGTGAAATCCAAGACGCTTGTCCGCTTCTTCTAAATCGTAATGCGTTGGCTGCCACGGGGACGGTTGCTGAGGACCGTGTACGCTGGATTTATCGTCGTTTGACGGCTTATGAGCAACGCTTGACATTGCGGCAAATGGTAGCCCATCTTGCGTATTCGATAACCGGAGGGATGACTTGTTCCGAAGCTAAAAAGGCTGTCGATAATGCCACAGGACAGGGGGTCGAAAAAGGAACAAAAGGTCTCGAAGAGATCTTATTTAGCGAAGCATTTTTTGGTTATCACAAAGGCGCGCCAGCACAGAAAGCAGGTCGCTTACGTGCCGTTCAGCTTCTACGTCGCGAGGTATTTGGAGGCCCGGTCGGTACCAACTTTGCGCGTGAGCTGGGGGAAGGGCAAGGAAGCAAATGGGCAATGCTGCCAAAATCTCTTGAACCATTAAGTAAACTATTGGCGGAACGTGCAGGTGAAGCCGCTGGAGTGCGTTGGAGATTCGCGCAAAGGCGGCTTTTCTATATTTTCGGAAGTATACCTCATGAGAGAACACTGCAAGCCGAGGTTTTTCTTGATGGGTTTTTACAGTCCGCGCGTTTGCGTGATTATGACTCCTGGATTCAGAATAATGATTTGAGTCTTAATTTAGGGGAAAAAATCAGACTTAAAAGCGCTTGCCTTAATGTTTTGTTAGAGGCTTATTCTGGTTTCAGTTCCGGCCAATTTCGGTCAGAGCAGGATCGTTTGTATTTGACGTTGCGTCGCCCAGATCGAGCGGTTGTGCAATCAACGCAATTAGTCATGGCAACTTTATCGTTTCGGGATTTTGAGCTGCGTTACGATTCAGCACGACGTACACCTCTCATTTGCTTTACTGGCGCCAACATCTGCTTAGCGCTTACGTTGCCTTTGCTTGATTACATAGAAGCTCGGCATGCAGGCGATTTGGGCAGTGAGCTAGTGCAGATTCATATGGCACAGCTTGAGTGGTTCCGGTCTCGGCTCTTAGAAGCTAACGCCAATCAAAATGAACTAGGTGAAATCCAGCTCTTACGAGCAGGTATTGATGGTAGCGTCCATATCCATCGATACATTCTGGACAATGACAGTCAAGAAGTGGAGATCTTGCGATGAGCGACGTGTTAGAGCGATTTCCTTCGATTCAGGGCGAAGAAGAAATTTGGGATCAAAAAAACCCAGCCATTAGACTATTTGGCCGCCGATTTTATAAAGATCAGGTGCCATTGGAATATCTCGCGGAATTTTTACTTGTGTTTTCATCGCCTAAGAGCAGGGATGGGACTGGAGCCTACGAGTTTAGATTTGAGCCTGACGAAAATGGCAAGCCTTGTTATTATCCAGCAAAACGAGTTCCGCTAAAGCTTTTTTCATTTTTCCCTTCCTCTAAACTTGAGACGCGCCATCCAGTCCACCGTAGGGCTTATCTGGATTCCCTGGAAATTGTAAAGTCCGCATTTTCAGGGCAGGCCACCAATAGTCAGAAGGAAGAGGCTGTACGCCTATTACAAAATCTCTTGGCAGGATTTGTTGGAATAGGGAAAAATCGAACCTGGGTGACGTTTTCCTTCTTGCCGGCAGCGACTTCTCTGCTCGGAAAAGAGGTGACTTGGGAACACCCAAGAGCTGTTAAGGGTGAAAAAGGAGAGGTAATAGATTGGGAGTCCTCAAACGAGTATTTTGATCCCAACACTAGAAACTTTTTCGGTCGAGGTGGTGAGTTGCTGTTTATGCAACTCCTTAATCTTTTTTCAGAGCCAGAGGCGCCAGAGCTTGTTGCGCTGACCAAGATGGATTCTTACAGACATCTGCAAAATCTCGTTGTAAGTGATTTGAAGTTGAAAATTGAAGCATCTCTAAAACAAATCTTGGATGATGCTGTAAAGCAATTGGAAAGTGTTATTAATTTAATCGAAGGGCTGCTTGATAGATACAATATCTCGGCTAAAACGGATTCATCGCGAACGGCGCTCGCTTGGGTGCCTAAAATATCTCGCGTCGAAGGTCTTTTCTTTGCTGTCGAACTTGAGAATATTTGTGCGTCGGCAATGAGCCCTTTAGAAAAGATCGACTTTATCCAGACCCTGTGTACTTTGCATGTGATGCGCAGTTTATGTTTCCAGGCACGCCGCGTTGACGAGCAATTCAATCGGACTGTTGGTTTTGTTGGTAACTATGCATGGATCGCTTGTGACGCAGAGTCAGAATCTGGTACTGCCGCGAGAAGAATGGCGGAAGATTCAAATGTCAAGATTGAGGGCATGCTCTATCGCGCGGTGCGGTCTACTACGTTATCTAAAAACGGGCTGTCGTTTACGACTAAACAATATCAGAACGCAGATGATAATGCATTAAAACATTTTCGGCGCTTCGGGAAAGAAGTTGGCTTAGTGGTTCCGAAAAGAGGGCCAGGTCAGCGTTTTGTGGTAACCGCTGGGCTGCTTCGTTTTTTCGTTACTGCCCTGTTGCGACCTGATGAGAGTTTAAGACTTAATGAGTTTTACAATCGCCTGTTTGCTCATTATGGCATCGCAATCGGGGGCGATCCGCTGGCGACGGCAGTGGATTGGTCCAGCGGTAGCAGCGGAGAGAAGAGTTACGGCTTGGATGTGAGCACGGGTTGGGTCGAGGAAGCGTTGCAGCAAGGCGGCTTCTTGATTGAGCTCTCGGACGCGGTATCCATTGTGCACAACCCAGGCGGTGGGGAGGTGAGGGCATGAATCTCTTTGTCGAGTCCCTGGCGAAGTATCTGCAGCAGGAATGGGATCGGGTGCTGTCCGACGCCGCCGGTCCGCGGGAAGCGCGGTTCATCATCCAAAGCCTCGGGCCGGGGAGTGTGTTCGAGCTGTTCTCGGCGCTGGAGGCGCATCGCGCCCAATGGCTGCAGTCGGCGCCGATCGAGTGTCATTTTCGCGTCGCGACCCGGCTGTGGGAGGACTGGCGCCGGAGTCAGTCGGCCAGCGCGTTGGATCAGGCGATGCAGCGCCTCGGCGGGCTCGATGCCGCCGGCGGGCGGCGCTGGATCGACGAGCAGGATCAGCTCACCTGGTACCGCAACCGCACGCTGCCGGAGGATAAGGCGGGGCTGGTGGTGGTGCTGGTCGGGCTGAATCACGCCACGGACCAAGGCGGCTTGGCGAGCTTCCATTGTTTGGACGAGGGGCGCGTCTGGCAGGCGATGGGCCAGAGCTTCGTGCCTTGGGCGCAGCGCATCGATGCGCGCCTGGGCCTGTCCGCGACCGACGCCGAGATCGAGCGCTTCGACCGCGCGTTGCATGAGCTGTGCGACGTGCGCCCGCGCCAGCTCGAACGCTTGGCCGGGTTCTTGGACGAGCAGGTGATCGCGGAGGGCGATGATCTGCACTCGCTCACCGAGGTGCTGGAGCGCTTCTACGCCAAGCTGCCGTTTTGGGACCTGCCGCCGTTCTTCGCGCTCGAGCATGGCAAGAAGACCTCGGCGCCGCTGAAGGCCGCCGCTGAGTTCATCTCGCACAAGCGTTATACCAGTGCGGCGGAGCAGAAGAAGGCCTGGACGAAGCTGGATGGTGCCTTTGACAATGGCGACCTGGAGCTGCCGGCGACGGTCGACGATCTGCCGCTGTATGCGGATGCGGCGGCCTACCGCGAGACCCTGCGGGCGTTCATCTTCGAGGGCGATACCCAAGCGCGCGAGCGGCTGATGCAGACGGACCTGGGGCCGATGCTGAAGGTGCTGAAGAAGCGCGAGTCGAAAGGTGACAAAAAGCCCCCAAAGAAGCCGCAACGCCTACGCGGGCTCAGCCTGGAGGTCTTTCTGGAGGCGGTCTGGCTGACGCTGCTGGACCTGCAAAAGTCACTCGGCTCGAACTGGATCGAGCAACTGGAAGCGATCCAGATCCAGGTGCAGGCCTTCAAGCATGATCTCGAGGCCGATGATGCTGGCGGTCTCGGTGCCAATCTCCTCGCCGAGCAACTGTTACGCAGCAGCTTGGGCGGCTTGGTCGACGAGCTGGCCGATCTGGATCTGCGCCTGCCCGTTGATGAGGATCAGGCGCAGGAACGCCCGGAGCATTGGGAGCGTCTGACCCCGCTGCAGTTCCAATTGCCGATCGCGGGTGAATACGACAGCGGCGACGCCGACGCCGACGCCGACAGCGCCGAGACGATGAGCTACGGCACCAGTCGCGCGCGCCCGCACCTGCAATTCAGGGTGATCCTGCACACCGCCGATGACGGCGATACGCTGAAACGCCCGTTCCAATGGGCGTTGGAGCCGACGCAGGCGGAGCGGGTGCGTACCCAATGCGCCGAGACGGTGCTACGGCTGTGGGACGAGGCCAATGCCTCGGGGCGGCTGCTGCCGGCGTTCCAGATCCCCTCGGTGGAGATGACCGCGCTCTATTACGCGGCCGATGAGGAGGAGGCGAACCGCTTGGTCAGCCAGGCGCTGGACCGGCTGGAGCTGGTGGATCTGCTGCAGGGGCTGGAGCCGACCGCGGTGGCGTCAGAGCTGTGGAGCGCGGTGCAGACGCTGTCGTCGGCCTATCGGACCTGGCTCGGGCATGTCGTCGAGAAGGGCTTCTACCGGGGGATGCGCGCGCACTATCTGCCGCTGCAAAAGGCCTACGAGACGCTCGCGGAGCAGGTGCTCGACCCGCAGCTGTTGGGCAGTCAGGAGCTGCTGCGGCGCTTCTATAAGGCGTTCCTGCTGGTGGATGAGCGCATGGCGGCGAACGATGCCTATCTGCGCTCGGCGGTGGTCTGGGGCATCAGCCCGCCGCTGCTGGAGCTGATGCAGGCGCGGCTGCGCTTCCTCTGCGACGGCTTCCCGGATGCGCTGGCGGAGCTGGCACTGGGGAATGATGGCGCTGGCGCCTTCGAGCGCCTGGGCCGGTTGGCAGAGATCCATCGGCCCTTGGCCGGATTGGTGGTGGATGCCGAGCGGCATCTCTCGGCCGAGATCAAGTCGTTTGGGCTGCTGCATCATCTCGGCCGCGAGCAGGTGGCCGAGCGCAGCCTGGCGGTGCAGACCCTGCTGCGCGATGACGAGGCCGAGGACGACGAGGAGGTCACCGAGATCATCGCGCCCACCGAGGAGCGCGACGTGGTGCTGCGGGTGCTGGAGGATTACCGGCAGTTGTATCCCTTTGCCGAGGACGGGCTGCGCATCCTGGCGCTGCATGTCGAGGAGCTTGGCACCATCCTGGCCGGGGTGGACCAGTTCCTGCGCAATTATCTGAAGACCACGCCGAAGGATTGGCCGGCGTTCCATTGCGAGGTGATGGTCTACACCACCTCGTCGTCGCCGATGGCGATGGAGAGCCGGCTGGCGGCCTGGCGCCATCATCTGTCCGAGCGCTACCGCGAGAGCGGGCGGCCGCTGGTGCTCTCGGTCGGGCATCGCTACGCGCCGACTCGCGAGCGCATGGTGGAGCTGGTGGGCCAGGAGCGACGGCTCTACGACATCGCCTTCCTGTTCCAGTTCTTGGCCGGTGAGCTGGTGGGCGAGACCGAGCGGGCGCAGCCGTTCGCGTTCGATTTCAATGCGACGAACATCAGCCAGTTTCCGATCAGCGAGTATCCGCGGCCGATCCAGGCCGGTGATCCGCTGCGCCGCCAAAGCCTGCTGAGCAACCGGCGGCTGCGCATCCAGACCCGGCATGCGGACCTGTCGGCGCGCCTGCGCCACCCGCAGACCACGCACAAGGAGCATCTGGTGTTCGGGCGCATCGACTATCAGCCCTGGCGGCCGGTGGTGGAGGCGCTGCACGCGAAGGCGCAGTGGGTGGCCTGTATCGATCCGTTCGTCGACAAGCGGCTGCTGCGCGCCAGCGAGCAGGAGCAGCGGCGCAAGATCGTCGGCTTCACCTCGGGGCTGGGTGATTACGGCGAGCTGAACCTGTCGATCTCGACCGAGCAGGATACCTTGACCACGCTCTCGCGGTTGGTGCACGGCCAGCTGGTGCAGTTGTTGCC
>JAAAOQ010000033.1 GCA_009908845.1 Gammaproteobacteria bacterium | reverse complement strand
GGTCCAGCAATGCCGCCGGGAGAGCGGGATCGGGGGCAATATCCTCGAATAGCTCAGCGTTCCCCAGCGGCAGCGGAGACAGCTCGGCGCTCCTGAGGGCGATAGCCCGCACCGGTCGAGGCAAACACAGCCGTTCTAGGCGGGCACGCAGCAGCTCGAGCCAGCGCTCAGGATCAGTCTCCAGGCGGGCCGTGCCGAGGTGAAAACGCGTGGCATCGCTATCAGCATGCGATAAGCACCACTCGATGCGCTGAACGGCGCTCTGGCGGGCCGTCAAAAAACCACCCAATTCGTCCAATAAACGCCGACAGGCGAAGACTAGGCCATCCGTGCTCTGAACCTCCGCGGGCAGCTCGAGCTCGGCCCGGAAGCGCGCTGGCGGCACAAACGAGCGTTGAGGGTCAGCGCGTTCACCCAGTAGCCGCTCGATCCGTTGCACAAATGAGAGACCGAAGCGCTCAGCGAGCCCGGCTCGTGGTAGCCGCAGCAGCGCACCGAGCGTCCGAACACCCATGCTGGTCAGATCGTCAAGGGCTTGATGATCGCTGACTAGCAAGGCCGGCGACAGCCCATCGAGTGCTTGCCGAACTGCCGCATGGGTCCCAAACAGCCCACCCATGCCGGCTCGCGCCAGTAGCAGGGCAGCAGCCGGTGTCGGTGCCAGCACGCAGCGTACTTGCCAGCCGAGCCCTTCGGCTGCATCGACCACCTGGCGCTGCAAAGCGTGCGCGCCGCCGAACAGGCGCAGGCTCCGTCCAACCTCAAGCACCAACGCGGCTGCTTGTTCGCCACCCTGATCGAGACTCACCAGATTGCTGAAATTGAGCGCATAGGCCGCGAGCCGCTCAAGCGCGGATCGTTCCGCTTGTCGGCAGCGGCGGACGATGCGCAGTGTCTCGGTCAGGGCCCTGGCTGCCCCATCACGCAGCCCCGGACGCACACCAAGTCGCTGCGCAGCATCGTTACAGGCCAGGATACGCTCGCGCTCGCTGACCGCGAGTGGCAGCGAGGTCTGCAGCCCGCGTTCGAAGACCTGCAATGGCAGCGCTGGCAGATGCAACGCCATCCAGTTGCAATCGGCCTGGTCATCGCTCTGAGGCGAAGCCGTCTTGGACGGCAGGGTTGCAATCCGGAGCCTTGGCGGATCGGTCGACTCGCGCAACAGACGTGCTTGGCTCATCTCAAGCCAATCTCGGCTCGGCGAAACGCGTTCGGGTCGACACCCCTCTTACCCTTTGGATTCGAGCCTATTGGGGGCGGGCCAACCGAACCCGACAAGCTCAGCCTGAGGCCCACCCGACCACCGCGCAGCTTGCGCAACACCACATCCAGCCCATTCGGGGCGGTCTCTACATCCAAACGCAATGGCGCCGGCGAGGCCTGGAAGGCCGCGGCCATCGGTCGCAGCAGAAAAGCGGGGGTCGAACGCTCGCTCGCCGCCAGCTGGAGCCGGCGCAGGATCGCTGTCGCCCAACCCCGCTCCTTCTTGTTGGCCTCATCCGCCGTGCTCCAGCCGATCACCGCGGTGCAGCCACCGCTGCGCAGAGCCTGCTCCAGCACCCAGGCGCCTTGACCAGGGGCATCGACAACGAGCACCCGACCGAGATCAAGGCCCTTCGCCGCCAGCGCTGGTGCATAGGGGATATAGGGCGGATTCACCAGCAACAGCCAGCCATCGGAGCAAATAATGGATAAGTCCTGACCATCCGATTGAGCAGGCTGGTCGCAGTGGTCATTGTCGCCACCCTCGATACCCGGACAGAGGCAGCGCAATGCCGGCAGCAACAACGTCAGTCCAATAGCGGGCTGATCGGTCAGCAGCTCGGTGAGTCCACTCCCTGGCCAACCATGCCAAGGCAATAGTTGATCCAGTTCTGGGAAACCGGTCCCGATCCCCTCACCGACCCCGGCTGCGCTAGAGCGACCTCGCCAGAGATCGGCGCGCTCGGCGAGAAGCTGCTCCAGCCGCGGCGTCTGGGGATTCGAGCCAATAGCCGACATAGCAGCGCACTCGCGCGCCTTTAAAAGGCATCTATCCGAGGCGTGACAGCCGGCGTGCCCGGCTCGCCCTGATCCAGCCCCAAGCGCAGCACGCCAACCCCTAGGCCTTCAATGATCAGCAGCCGCTCTCGAAGATCCAGATGGATCGGCGCGAACTCAGGGTTCGCCGGCAATAGCTGCACCCGATGCGGCTGACCCTCGTCATGCCGGAAACGCTTGACGGTCACCTCGTCATCGAGCCGCGCTACAACGATCTGGCCATTGTGCGCCTCAGGGGTACGATGGACCGCAAGCAGATCGCCGTCCAGGATGCCAGCCTCGTACATGCTGCTGCCGCGCACCCGCAGCAGATAATCGGCTCGAGGATGAAACAGCGCCGGATCGACGGCGTGATAGTCCTCGATATGCTCTTCAGCGAGAATCGGGCTGCCAGCCGCTACACGTCCAACGACGGGCAGCCGCAGTCCCGGGTCGAGGCTCGGCTCATCGGCGCCCTGAAGCAGCTTGATGCCTCGCGACGCACCCGGCTGTAGCGCGATCGCGCCTTGCCGGGCAAGCGCCTTCAAATGATCCACAGCAGCGTTCACCGAGCGGAACCCAAAGGCATTGGCAATCTCGGCACGAGTCGGCGGATAGCCAGTCTCGCGCAAGCGTTGCCGAATGAAGACCAGGATCTGGCGCTGGCGCTGTGTCAGTGGATCGGACATGGCGTTCACTCGCGTAATGTCGCCGAGGTGAACTGTCATTATAAACAGTTATCGCGACGAGCGGCCAGCCCTGGAGCAAAAAACTGCGTTGAGCGGCTTTGACCGAGACGCCATCAGGCTCTAACCTGTCGGCATGATCGCCGACCCCCAGCGGAATCGCCGACCTTTTCTCAGGCCCCTGAGTCCAACTGATCTGACGTGACCCTGCCGCCTCATCCAAAGGTCCGCCCAACCAGCTGGGGTCCGTGGCAGCAGAGATGCCGACATTGGATACTCGTGTCACTGCTTGCAGCGGCATGGCTTCCCGAGGCACCGAGCGCTCAGCAGATCATCGTCAACCCCGAAACCGAGGTCAGCGCGATCGACCGCAATCGCGCTCGGTTGATCTTTACGATGCGAATCAACCAATGGCGCAACCAGAAGCCGGTGACGGTCTTCGTGCTGCCGGATGACACCTCCCTGCATCAATCCTTCGCCAAGGGTGCCCTGCAGGTCTATCCCTATCAGCTCAGACGTACCTGGGATCGCCAAGTCTTCTCCGGAACCGGTCAGGCGCCGCGGGAGGTGGCAAACGAGGACGAGATGATCGAGCGCGTCCGCCAGACCGTTGGCGCGATTGGTTACATCAGCGATCAACGGGACGTTCCCGGGGTCAAGGTCATCGAGGTCCAGTAACCTTGGTCTACTTCCGTCTCATCGGTGCGGCCTGTGCCGGCCTGCTTGCAAGCACTTGCGCTCATGCCGATCTCAGTGGAAACCTTCAACTGCATGGCTTTGCCAGTCAGGGAGCGGTCCAGACCAGCGCCAACCGCTTCTATGGAAACAGCCCTGACACCTCGTTCGATTTCACCGAGATCGGTGTCACTGCCTCTTGGCGCCTGAATCCTCGGCTGCTGTTGGCCGCACAAGCCCTTTCGCGCCGCGCCGGCGAGATGAGCGATGGCTCGCCAGAGCTGGACTTCGCACTTGCCGACATCAACCTCCTCGCCACTGACACCCATCGTGCCGGATTACGCATCGGGCGGATGAAGAACCGACTCGGCCTCTATAACGAGACGCGAGACGTCCCGTTCACCCGTCCCGGTATCTTTCTGCCCCAGGTGGTCTATTTCGACAAGGTGCGCAACCTAGTACTGTCTACCGATGGCGTACAGCTCTACGGCGAGCTCTATCGACCCTTCGGCACGCTCTCAGCGACGCTGGCGAGCGGACGCCCAGTGATCGACGAGAATGTCGAGGCCGCACTCTTAACAGGCGATGCCCCTGGGGAGATGAAGGACCGGGAGAACAGCTGGTTGGCGAGCCTCTGGTTCCAGTCCCCCGCCGAAAGGCTCAAGCTCGGGTTGAGCGGAGCAGCAATCGCGCTGCAGCAGGATTGGCGCTTGACACCAAAGACGCCGACGGTCGATCTCCTCTATTGGATCGCTTCCGCCCAATACAACGGACCCAATTGGACAATCTCTTCTGAGTACATGGGTCTACCGACGAGATGGCGCGATTTCTCGCCAGTGCGACCAAACCGAAACCAGACCACGGAAGGTTATTATGCCCAGCTGACCTACCGGCTAGCCCAGCCATTCGAGCTGATGCTCCGCTACGAAGAAGGGTTCGCCGACCGGGATGACCGCGACGGCACCACGCTCGAACGGCTTACGCAGGGGATGATCCCCAGTAAGGCGAGCTCATCCCGAATCCTCAGCCTAGGGCTACGTTGGGATATCTCACGTCAATGGATGCTGCGGGCCGAATATCAGCGCCACAACGGCAACTTCATCCTGTCAGAGATCGAGAACCCAGACTTCCGGCGCTTCGACAAACACTGGGATCTATTCGCCATTCAAGCAGCGTTTCGTTTCTGAGCATCCATGAGCGATCTCAAGCAGCGCCTGTGGTCATCGCAAGCCGATCACCGCCCCTTTCTCGGCCTGCGTTGGAAGGTCCTGATCGGCATCAGCCTCACCCTTGCCGCGGTCATCATCTCGCTCACACTCTATGCCCATGCCATCTTGATCGACCAGTTCGAACGGGATCAGGCCGATCTTCGACATCGTCAAGCTGAGCACTTCACGGCCCTAATCGCTGATCGCTACCAGCAGATGGCGCGTCTGGCGAGTATGGTGCCGCGACTCGCTTCGGTCTCCGATAAAGCAACGATCTTTGATCACCTAAGCGAGGCGCTTCAGCTCGACGGCAGCATGCTCGATCTCGAATGGGATATCCGTTCGGTGCACTGGCTGCCAATCGATGGTGAGCCCCTGGCACTTTGGCCGCCAGAAGCCAGGACGCTGCCGTCGTTGCTCGTGCGCGAGATCGAACAACAGCCAGAGCAGATCACGCAGCAGCTGTTATGCGATCAGGATGCATGCCGGCAATTTCTCGCATCGCCGGTTCTGTGGCAGGGCGAGACGGCCGGCAGCCTGGTGCTCGGCCGTTCCATGGCGAGCATTCTGTTGGCGTTCAGTGAGCTGACTGAAGCCGACCTCGCGATCGCGGCGATCGACGAGCGAGATGACGCGGAGACGGCCTCAACAGAATCGCCATTCAACTTTGTGGGCGCCACGCAGCCGCAACAGGTTTTGCCGGTCCTACAATCAGTATCAGCGGCATCGTTGCTCGCAACCGATCCATCCCACCCGCTCGCGATCGAGTTCAATGAGCACTGGTATGAGGTGTTCCGTAACGATCCAAACGGGGTCGGTTTAGTCAGCTTTGTCATCAACCAGACAACCGACGACCGTCATGCTATTCGGCAGATGTCGAGGAATAGCCTGCTCATCGGTCTACTCGGCCTACTGATGGCCGAGCTGCTCCTGTTGCTGACCATGCAGGGGCCGGTCACTCGCATCCGACGGCTCTCACAGCTGCTGCCACTCTTGGCGGAGAACCGCTTCGACACACTGGCGGATCAGCTCCCGCCGGCACGAGCACGCACGGGGTTACGCGACGAGATCGACGAAACCATCACTGTCACCAATACCCTCAATCAACGCATGGCAAGGATGCAGGAGGAGCGCGAAGCGGCGCGTAAAGAGTTGCTTTGGCTGGCCGACCACGACCCGCTTACCGCGTTGCTGAACCGTCGCCGCTTTGATCATGAGCTTGCGCAAGCGGTATCCCGCGCACAAGAGCACGGAAGACGCGGTGCACTGCTCTTCATCGACCTCGATAACTTCAAGGATGTCAATGATACCAGTGGACATCAGGCCGGCGACCGCCTGCTCAAGCGGATGGCCAAGCGGCTGGTCGCGAGCCTCTCCGAGCACGACATGGTCGGCCGCTTCGGCGGCGACGAGTTTGCGGTGCTGCTCAATGACACCGAGCCCGACGAGATTGCGCGGATTGCGGAACGGCTGCAGGAGCAGATCAGCTCAACCAGCGTCCGCGCGGGCACGCATCGCCATCAGGTCTCAGCGAGCATTGGCATCGCCGTCTTTCCCGATCATGGCGTCGATACCCAAACGCTGATGGCCAATGCCGATCTGGCCATGTATCAAGCCAAGTCAGGGCAGCGTCGGCGCTATCATTTCTACTCGGAGGATGACTCGGCACGCGCCCAAGCGAACGCACGCGTCATCTGGAGCCGCGAAATCACCGAGGCGCTGAGCTCCAGTCGATTGCAGCTCTATTATCAGCCGATCATGGAGCTTCCAGAGCGGCGAGTCTGGCGAGCGGAAGGCCTATTGCGCATCAGGCTGACCGATGGACGCATCGCTGCACCGAACGAGTTCATCCCGATCGCCGAGCGCACCGGCCTGATCAGCGCCATCGACCGCTGGGTCATGGCCGAAGCGATTCGCCTCCTCCAACAGCAGCCCCATTTGTCATTATCGATCAACCTATCCGCAAAGGCACTTGGAGACATATCGCTGAACAGCGACATTGCAAGTCTGATCGAGGTGGCACGGATCGACCCCAAGCGCCTTACGCTCGAGATCACCGAAACGATTGCAATCGACAACATCAGCAGCGCCGTTGCGCGCATCGAGAGCGTGCGGGCTCTTGGTTGCCGGTTCGCGCTCGATGACTTCGGCAGCGGATTCGCCTCCTACGCCTACCTGAAGCAACTACCAGTCGAGGCGGTCAAGATCGACGGCAGCTTCATTCGCGCGCTCGACCGAAACCTGGAAGACCGAATCTTTGTCAGGGCTGTCACCGAGATGGCCCACGCAACGGACAAGAAGGTCGTGGCCGAGTTCGTCGAGTCCGAGGCCATCCTCAAGGTACTCTGCGACCTGGGGGTCGATTTCGCCCAGGGCTACTTTATCGGGCGTCCGGTTCCGGAGCCGCCAGCAGCCGAGCCCTGGCGCCTGGGTTGAACGCGAATCGGACCGACCGGCCCGCCCCACGCAGCGGCTCATCCATACCATCCAAGAGGGGCCCGTAAAGGCCGCAGCGCGTACCGACGTGCACCAGGTCACGGCTCGCGCGCGCGCATCGCGTGCTGGATTGCGGTGATCAGCCTGCACAAGGCCGGGTCTGCCGGGACGGCTTGACCGACGAGCCAGTCCTGCAGGATCTGGTCCGAATAGCCGAGCAAACGGACGAAATCGGCCCGACCTTGGCCGTCCAGAGCCGCATAGCCCGAATCCAGGAAACGGTTGAGCAACAGGTCGAGTTCGAGCATCCCACGCCGGCATTGCCAGCGCAGACGCATCCTTTCCTGATCGGTCACTTGCTGCTCTGAGGTCAGCTCACTGCCCCTCGGAGCACGAGACGCCAGCGAGCCACTTTCGATCGAGCCACCCCGAGCGAGCGTCTCGACATCACCCGCCGTCTTGCTCTCGTCGCTGATCAAACCGATTGCTCGAGCATCAGCTCTTTGATCCGGCCGATGGCTTGAGTCGGGTTCAAACCCTTTGGGCAGACCTCGACGCAGTTCATGATGCTGTGACAACGGAACAGTTTGTAGGGCCCCTCGAGCGCATCGAGCCGCTCGTCGGTAGCCTGGTCGCGGCTGTCCGCCAGGAAGCGCCACGACTGCAGCAGTGCCGCAGGACCGTGAAATTTGTCCGGGTTCCACCAGAAAGACGGGCAGGCGGTCGAGCAGCAACCGCACAGGATGCATTCGTAGAGCCCATCGAGCTTGTCACGGTCCGCGGGCGACTGCCGAATCTCCTGTTCCGGCAGCGGGTCCTTGCGGATCAGGTAAGGATCGACAGCCCGATACTGCTCGTAGAACTGGGTCATATCGACGACCAGGTCCCGGATCACTGGTCGGCCCGGCAACGGCCGCACCTGGATCGGCTGTTTCAGGTCGGCAATCGGGGTAATACACGCGAGACAGTTGGTGCCGTTGGCATTGACCCCATCGGAGCCACAGACCCCCTCCCCGCATGAATGCCGAAACGCGAAGGTCTCGTCCTGCTCCTTGATCGCGAGCAGTGCCTCGCGCAGCATCATGCCCGGCTGCGCCTGGACCTCGAAGGTCTGCATATAGGGCTTGGGCCGCCTGGAGTCAGACTCGGAGTCCGACTTGGGGGCGTTCGAAGCGCTCGGCTCGCTGTCCGGCTGATAGCGGTAGACGGAGAGGCGGATTGCGGTCATGGGGGTCGATGATATCGATGATCTAGTTGCTGTCGATGCTTCGGAGATCGTGCCTTCGCCAGAGTTCCCAGCCTCGCGACCCCGAGCTTCCTGACGACTCCCGTCAATAGACACGCGGTTTCGGCGGAAAGGAGTCGACCGTCAGCGGCTTGGTCCGCACCGGCTTGTAATCCATCCGGTCCCCATCCCGCAGATAGAGACTGTGCTTCAGCCAGCGCTCGTCGTCGCGCTCTGGGTGGTCGACGCGCGAATGGGCGCCGCGGCTCTCATCGCGATGCAGCGCCGACATCAGCGTTGCCATCCCGACATCGACCAGGTTATCGAGCTCCAGTGCCTCGATCCGCGCGGTATTGAAGGTCTGGCTATGGTCCCGGAGCCGCGCGTTCTCGACTCGCGCACGCAGTCCCTTGAGCTTCTCGACCCCTTCCGCCATCGTCGCCTGGTCGCGGAAGACACCGCAGTGCTCTTCCATCAGCCGGCGGAGCTCGGCCTTGAGATCGGCCACCCGCTCGCCCTCGCCTCGGCGTTCCCAGCGCGACAACCGGTCCAGTGACGGTTCCAGGTAGGCATCCCGCATTGGCCGGTGATGCGGGTTCTCGGCAACGTAGCTTAGGATGTCGGTGCCAGCGGCACGGCCAAAGACGAGGATGTCGAGCAGCGAATTGCCGCCGAGCCGATTGGCGCCATGAACCGATACGCAGGCGCATTCGCCGGCCGCATAGAGCCCCGGCACCACCTCTTCAGGCCCATGTCGCGCCGGCGCGACCACCCGTGCATAACGGTCGGTCGGGATGCCGCCCATCGCGTAGTG
Source organism: Gammaproteobacteria bacterium (assembly GCA_009908845.1). Lineage (GTDB taxonomy): Bacteria > Pseudomonadota > Gammaproteobacteria > Chromatiales > Chromatiaceae > Lamprobacter. The sequence goes on along the minus strand of JAAAOQ010000033.1, from coordinate 17,940 downwards.
CGCGGTCGGGAACACCGGAATCGGCTCTTTGGCCGGATCGATGCCAAGAAAGACACGGCAGATATCGGTAATGCCGGGCAGGCGTTGATGGACCACGTCGGCGCCGAGATGATCGACCTTGAGCAGCACATAGTCCTTGTTCGGCCCGCAGCCGCGGCCCTCCCGGATCTCGGTGACGATCGAGCGCGAGACCACGTCGCGGCTGGCAAGATCGAGCGCATGCGGCGCGTAACGTTCCATGAAGCGCCCCCCGTCGCTGTTGATCAGGTAACCGCCCTCGCCCCGCGCGCCTTCGGTAATCAGCATGCCCTTTCCGGCGACGCCGGTCGGGTGGAACTGATAGAACTCCATGTCCTGTAACGGCACGCCGGCGCGCAACGCCATCGCCATCCCGTCGCCGGTGTTGATGAAGGCGTTGGTGGTCGTGCGGTAGACCTGGCCGTGGCCACCCGTAGCCAATAATGTGGTCTTGGATGCGATCACCAGCGGCTCACCGCTCTCGATGTCGAGCACCAGTGCACCGAGGATCGCCCCTTCATCATCCCGAATCAGATCGACCGCGAAATACTCGTCGAAGAAATGCGTCTTGGCACGCAGGTTCTGCTGATAGAGCGTGTGCAGGATCGCGTGGCCAGTCCGATCGGCTGCCGCACAGGTCCGCGCCGCCTGCTCCCCGCCGAAGTGCTGGCTCTGGCCGCCAAAGGCGCGCTGATAGATCCGCCCGTTATCGAGCCGCGAGAACGGCACACCGGCATGCTCGAGCTCGTAGACGGTCGGAATCGCCTCCCGGCACATGGTCTCGATCGCATCCTGATCACCGAGATAGTCGGACCCCTTGACAGTATCGAACATGTGCCAATGCCAGTTGTCTGGTAGCGCATTGGCCAGCGCTGCGTTGACCCCCCCCTGCGCTGCCACCGTATGCGAGCGGGTCGGAAAGACCTTCGAGACCACGGCGACGCGCAGATCGGCATCGGCGAGGCGCAGGGCCGCGTTGAGTCCGGCACCACCAGCGCCAATAATCAGCGCATCGAAATGCCGGTGAGGGAGCGAGCGGACAGCGGCCATCGGATCAATCAACCTGTATCAGGAGCAAGGCCTGCAGCGCCCACAGACCAGAGGCGAGGAATAGGAGTGCCATCAGCGACAGCAACGCGACGCGGAGCCCGATCGGCTTCACGTAGTCGATCAGCACGTCGCGGATGCCGACCCAGGCGTGCGCGAGCAGCACGGGTATAAAGACCAGCAGCCCCACTGCGACCCAGGGCGACGTCGCCCATGCGGCGAGCTCGAGATGATCCTGCGGCGGCGCAACAGCAAAAACGAGCGCAAGGTAGAGGCCGAACAGCGCGAGATAGACCGCACTGACCCGTTGGATGATCCAGGCCTTCAAGCCTGATGCACGGCGGCTCACAGCAGCACCGCCGCGCCGGCCAGCGTCACTGCGATCGCGGCATAGAGGGTCGCCCAAGCACTCTTGCGCGCGGTTGGCCGATCCAGGCCCCAACCGATATCGAGCGCCAGGTAGCGAAGCCCTGCCAGCAGGTGGTGCAGCAACGCCCAGGACAGCACCAACAATACCAGTTTGCCGAGCCGGCTGCCGCCAATCGCCGCCGCGGAGCCAAAGCCGTTCGGCCCCGACAGCGCCTGCGCGAACAAGACCGCAAAGACCGGGATTGCCAACACAAGCAACACGCCGCTCACTCGGTGCAAGATCGAGACGACCCCAGGAATCGGCAGACGGATGCGCCAGAGGTCTAGGAATACAGGCCGAGAATTCGCCATGAAGGACTCGCTTACCAACAGTGAAACGGCATCATCGAAAGGGCCAGAAAAAAGAACATAGCATCCTGTTGCATCGCCGGACAGACCCCTTCAGACAAGCGGCACCGAGCAGGTCAGTGACGAAGGGACGCGTCCTGCTCCGTCGCTGCAGCGGATTTGAGCCGCTACAGCGCAGAGCGATGTCGAGCGATCCATCCGCCAGCGCCGACCTAATACGACCCTATCGTTCAGCGAGGGTTCGCCGCCTCGTCAATCTCTCGGCTTAGAAGCCCTAACAGGATGCCCTGTACGAGCCCTAGAACTCCGCAGCTTGTTCAGGCTCGTCGGGCGGTTTGATAGGGTCTGTTAGCCTCGTGGTCAAATTTGACCAAGATGGAGCGACCTGCGCATGGTGCGGTGCAGCAAGGCTAACGCTCAAGCGCTGCACTCGCAACCTGCATCTCCGCAAATGCAGCCGAGCGCGCAAGGCCATGTTGGATGATCAAGGGCTTGCGCTCGCGCCGATTGTCGGCCCTCACCCGGTTCACAGCTCGGTCAGCAACCGGCCTTGGATGTCCGAGATGGCGCAGCAGATCATTGATAAACCCGATCAACCGCAGGCCAATCACCTCAACCGTACCCTTGGAGGCGATCGAGATAATCCGGCAGAAACAGCGAGATCGATGGGATATAGGTGATCAGCATCAGGAACAACAGCAAGAGCAGCATCCAGGGCAGCACCGCCTTGATCACCCAACCGATCGACTCGCCGGTGATCCCGGCGGTGACGAATAGGTTCAGCCCAACCGGTGGTGTCAGCATGCCGATCTCCATGTTGACTACCATAATGATGCCGAGGTGGATCGGGTCGATCCCGAGCTGGGTCGCGATCGGGAACAGGATCGGCGCCATGATCAGCAGGATCGCCGAAGGTTCCATGAAATTGCCCGCCGCCAACAGCAGCAGGTTCATCACGATCAGGAACATCCAGGGCTCGAGGCCGTGCGAGACGATGGTCTCGGCGATCTGATGCGGGATGCGCTCGGTGGTCAGCACGTGCGCGAACAGCATCGCGTTGGCGATGATGAATAGCAGCATGATGCTGACCTTGGACGCATCCAGCACCGTCTTGCGCACCTCCGGATGCACGACGCTCTGGGCGATCGCGAGCGGCACTTGCCAGGTGTGACGCAGCAGTAGTGCACCGATTCTCTCACCGGCGCGGCGCCAAGGCGTCTCCTTCAGCGGCCCCATATCGCGATAGCCGACCACCGCAACCAAGAAGGCGTAGACGGCCGAGACCGCGGCCGCCTCGGTGGGGCTCGCGACGCCGCCGTAGATCGAGCCGAGCACGATCACGATCAGCAGGATGCCCCCGGACGCGCTGAATGCGGCGGCGCCGACCTCGCGGAAGCCCGGCCAGGGCTGCGCCGGCAGCCGCTTGATGCGGGCAACGATGTAGATCGCGACCATCAGTAGGCCGCCCATCATCAGCCCTGGGATAAAGCCCGCCATGAACATCTTGGCCGCTGAGACCTCGGTCGCGGCCGAATAGACTAGCATCACGATCGAGGGCGGGATCAGGATACCGAGGGTGCCAGCGTTGGTGATGACGCCGGACGCAAAGGCCTTCGGATAGCCAGATTTGACCATCCCGGCGATGACGATGGTTCCGATCGCCGCCACGGTCGCCGGCGACGAGCCGGAGACCGCGGCAAACAGCATGCAGGCCAGCACGGAGGCCATTGCCAGGCCGCCCTTGATGTGACCGACCGCACCAACGGCGAATCGGATCAGCCGCTTGGCCACCCCGCCGGTAGATAGAAACTGCGACGAGAGGATGAAGAACGGGATCGCGAGCAGGGTGTAATGGGCCGACAACGCCTCGAAGAGCTTGAGTGCGATCGACGCGAGCGAATCGTCGGAGAACAGCAGGATGGTGACGATACTGGAGAAGCCGAGCGCGATCGCGATCGGCATACCCAACAGCATGCAGCCGAACAGCAGCAGGAACAGCGCCGCCGTGGTCAACTCGCGCGCTCCGCGTTGGACTCAGCCTCGTCCCGCTTCAACTCGTCGGCAAGCCGCAGGCTCTGCTCCGCTTCCCCGGCCTTCTGGAATCCGGTGGCCGAGCCGCGCGCCACCCGATACAGCAGTCCCAACAGTCGCAGCGACAACAGTGCAAAGCCGACCAACAGGATACCGTGCGCGAGCCAGGCTGGGATCGGGATATCCTCGAGCTCGATGCCGATCAGATGCATCTTGGCCAAGTAGACCCAAGACCCATAGAGGAACAAGCCGCAGTAGACCAGCGACAACAGGATCGCCAGTGCACTGATGAGGCGCTGCCCCAACGGCGGCAACAGGCGCACGAAGGCGTCGACGCCGATGTGCGCGCCGACCTTGATCCCATAGGACGCACCGAATAGCACGAACCAGGCGGACAGGTGCAGCGTCGCCTCCTGCCCCCAACTGAGGCCGGTGCCGAAGCCGAAGCGCAGGATCACCTCGTAGAAGACCAGCAGCGTCATCGCTACCAGCAGCAACGAGATGACCGACTCCTCAGCCTGTTCGGTCAGTCGGCGCAGCACCGGTCAGTCATCGTTGGACCGATAAGCGGCCTCGATCCGTTCAGCCCCAATATCGTCTTCGAACTGCCGCCAGACCGGCCTCATCGCCTCGACCCACTGGGCGCGCTGCTCTGGGGTGAGCTCAATGATCTCGGTGCGGCCAGACTCAGCAATCTTCTGTTTGTCCTCGATCGCCTTGTCCCGGGCAATCTGGTTGCCGTAGGCAAGCGCCTCATCGAGCGCCGCCTTGACCTCAGTGCGCTGCTCGTCAGTGAGCCCGGACCAGAACTCCTTCGAGGTCACGACCATGTAGTCGAGCAGACCGTGGTTGGATTCGGTGATATAGGGCTGGACCTCGAAGAACTTCTTCGAGTAGATGTTCGACCAGGTGTTCTCCTGCCCATCGATCGCTTTGGTCTGGAGCAGCGTAAAGACCTCGGAGAAGGGTTTCTTCAGCGGGGCCGCATCGAGCGCCTCGAACTGCGCCTCGAGCACATCGGACGACATGATGCGAAACTTCAGCCCTTCGGCATCCTCCGGGACGCGCAGCGGCTTGCTCGCCGACAGCTGCTTCATGCCATTGTGCAGGTACCCGAGCCCGATCAGACCCTTGTCGGCAACCGCTTTGAGCATCGCCTGCCCCTCTTCGCTTTGCTGGAACCGATCGACCGCGTCCAAATCCTCGAACAGGAACGGCAGATCGTAGAGCGCGAGCACGTCGGTGTAACGACTGAACTTCGACAGCGCCGGGGCGGCCATCTGGACGTCGCCCAAGAGCATCGCCTCGAGCACCTTGTCGTCGCCGAACAGCTGTGAATTCGGATAGACCTCGACCTCGATATCGCCATCGGTCTTCTCGGCGACCAGCTCTTGGAAACGCTGGGCCATCAGGCCCTTGGGCGTATTCTCAGCAACGACGTGGGAGAACTTGATCACCGTCGGCTCATCCGCAACCGCATGTGCGGCACTGATTAGGCTGACGGCTAAAAAGGCGGCAGTGAGCAGGATGCGCATCGGAGGCCCTCGAGTTCAGTGGTGCATTCAATTGGCGGGGAGGCGCGCGGCCCGTGCAACAGGCATGGCAGCCGGTTTCCATAGATTCATTAGGCCAATTGTGCTCGCGAACCTAGCGGAGATTCCCCTCGGATGCAACATCGCAATGCCATGTCCAAGCACTGAGACCCCGCACCGGTCGAGCCGATGCAGGGTCTGAGGACACACGGCCGGATAGCGGCGCGTTAATCGAAGTTGGTCACATTGAACGCATAGAACCGGCTCAGCCCCTGCTGTTCGGTCCAGTCGAGGTAGTCTTGGAACTGGTTCGCCATCTCCTCGCTCGGCAGCTCGATACCGCCAGCATAAGCAGGGTCAGCAAGGACCTTGAACGCGGCCAGCCGGCTCAGGCCTTGAGCCTTGGTCCAACGCAGGTAGTCGGCGAATGCCGTCGCCATGGCTTGCGTCGGGAACGGATTCGAGGTCGGCTCGATGCACTGCAACTGTGCCGCGTCGACGACGGTCGCAGGTGAGAAGGAGCCGTTGCCGCCAACCTCGCCGTCGTGAGCCAGCAGGTTTCCGGCGCTGAGCGTCAAGAAGGCAAGTCCAGCAGAGAATGACAATGGATGAGGCATCTTTGGCAAATCCCAAAAGTGAAGCGATGCCTATATATTAGCGTTTACTTATATAAATCCAATATCGATTCGGGCCGCAACTGCAACCGACTGTTGCAAAATGTTTCCGACCCTAGCCTGAGTCTCGAGCGCGATGCGGGAAGCGCTGATCGATCAGCGCTTCCCTAGGCAGCCTTCGGCCGCTTCCAGGTGTAAACGGCCGTGACCGCGTAGTTCCAGACCGCACCGACCAATATGCCCGCCAGCGCCGACAGGACCCAGAACGAATGGGCCTGGAACAACCAGCTCGCGATGCCGACATTGGCCAGGGCGCCGATGCTGCATGCCGCGACGAACGACAGCCAGCCGCGCAGCAGGTCCCAGCCCCTGAGGCGCATGTCACTATAGGTCAAGAGATTATTCAGGAAGAAGTTGCTGGTCATCGCGACCAGTGCCGCAATGGTCTGGCCGACGAGAAAGCTGCTGCCAGCCAGCTTGAACGCGAGCCAGAGCACCAGCATGTGCACCAGCACACCGGAGGCGCCGATCAGCGAGAATGCGATGAAGCGTGCTGGGATCATTGGACCGATCCATTTCTGGATCAACATCAACAGGTATTCCCAGAGGACCGCGTTATCGAGCTTGCTCTGGCCCGTCTCGCGCGGCCGAAACCGATATGGCAGCTCGCGAAAGCGCAGCGGCCCAGGATGGGTTGCGAAGAGGTCGAGCAGGATCTTGTAGCCGACCGCACTCATGTCCCGGACGCACCCCTGCAGCACCTCGGCGCGAAGCATGAAGAACCCGCTCATCGGGTCCTTGAGGTCAGCCTTGATGAGGCGCTGCCCGAGCCTGGTCGCGAGCCGACTCATCGATGCGCGCCGGCGGTCCCAGGTTCCGACCTCCCCACCCGCCACATAACGGCTGCCCACGACGAGATCGAGTGGCTCGCTCCGCAGCAGCCGCAGCATCTCCGGCAACAGGCCCTCATCGTGCTGCAGGTCTGCATCCATCACGGCGACGAAAGGGGCCGCGGTCGCAAGCATCCCCTCGATACAGGCCGACGAGAGCCCGCGACGACCGATGCGCTGGAGCACGCGCAGATGCGGATTGGTGCACGCGATCGCGCGGACGCGCTGTGCGGTCCCATCGGGCGAGTCATCATCGACAAAGATCAGCTCCCAGTCGATGCCGGCTAGCGCCCGCTCCAAGCGCGCGACCAGGATCGGTACGTTTTCGGCCTCGTTATAGGTCGGGACCACGACCGCGAGGGTCGGCGTCCGGCATCGGCTCAGAGGCGCTGCATCCGCAAGCGTTGCTTCAGGCATCGGTCAACCCTTGTCGTTGCGGTGCTTTCGACGCGACCGCCTGCCCAGCAGCCGTTGCAGCCCAGCGATCGTCGATGCGAACGCCGCCGTCACCGCTGGCATCAGCGTTCGAACCGATCGGGCTTGTTGCCCATAAATGCATCATTTGTGGAATAAAAAGAAACCCTGAGCCAAACCTTGAATATTCTGATAGTTTAACAGCTCGACTGCCCGCGCGTTCAGCCCTACTCTGATTTATTTCGATCTAACAAGGGCTTACAAGTCAGAACCAAGACAGCATCGATCACCCGCGAGGCGTCATTACCGTCCGTTCTTCACGCTTGGGAGGCCAACTCATGATCAAGCCAATCGGCTCAGACGAGCTTCAACCGCGGTTCGTCTATGACCCCGAACGTCACCATCAGCTGACCCAGGAGGCTGAATCCCTACCCTCGGTGATGGTCAGTTCTCAGGCCGCAGCCAACGCGGTGATGATGGGTGCCAGCTATTTCAGCCCTCTCGAGGGCTTTATGAACGTTGCCGATGCGGTCAGCGTCGCCGAGACGATGCGGATGACCGATGGCCGCTTCTTCCCAGTCCCGGTCCTGTGCCTGCTGGAGTCAGACGATGCGATACGCGGCTCCCGACGGATCGCCCTGCGCGACCCGAATGTCGAGGGCAACCCGATTCTGGCGGTGATGGATGTCGAAGCGATCGAAGAGGTGTCCGATGAACAGATGGCGCTGATGACCCAGAAGGTCTATCAGACGAACGACTCCGAGCACCCGGGCGTGAAGACCTTCAACAGTCAAGGCCGAATAGCCCTCTCTGGACCGATCCAAGTGCTGAACTTCTCCTATTTCCAGAACGATTTCCCGGACACCTTCCGAACGGCGGTCGAGATCCGCCATGAGATCCAGGAACGGGGCTGGAACAAGGTCGTCGCGTTTCAAACCCGCAATCCGATGCACCGAGCGCATGAAGAGCTCTGCAAGATGGCGATGGACGCCGTCGGAGGCGACGGCGTCGTGGTCCACATGCTGCTCGGAAAGCTGAAGCCCGGTGACATTCCGGCCCCGGTCCGTGACGCCGCGATCCGCAAGATGGCCGAGCTCTATTTCCCGCCGAACACGGTCATGATAACCGGCTACGGCTTCGACATGCTCTATGCGGGGCCGCGCGAGGCGGTGCTGCACGCCTATTTCCGCCAGAACATGGGCGCGACCCATTTCATCGTCGGGCGCGATCACGCCGGCGTCGGCGATTACTACGGCGCCTTCGACGCCCAGACCATCTTCGACGAAGAGGTGCCCGAAGGGGTACTCGACATCGAGATCTTCCGAGCCGACCATACGGCCTATTCGAAGAAGCTCGAGCGGGTCGTGATGATGTGCGACGCGCCGGATCACACCAAAGAGGACTTCGTCCTCTTGTCCGGCACCAAGGTTCGAGAGATGCTCGGTCGCGGCGAGGCGCCGCCGGCGGAATTCTCTCGGCCCGAGGTCGCTCAGATCCTGATGGACTACTACCAGTCGATCCATTGAGTCCTCGGGACCGCGCCGCCACGCCGCAATGGCGGCGCTGCGCGAATCGAAGCAGACGGCAAGGCCTCTGACCTGCCGACTCGCCCGAGAAGGCGCGGCCGGATCAACGGCAACAACAACGCCAGCGGTTAGCAGGAAGCGCTGAGTGGATCAGCGCTTCCTGCAACGAGCGAGCGAGTCGTCTCAGCGGCTCGGTCAGGGGCGCTTCGGTTTCTTGTACTCGACCTCCTTCTGGAGGTTGTCCCAAACGGTCTCGTAGCCGACGAAGCCCTTCTCGTTCGCCGCCATCTGCTTGGTGGTGTAGAACCGCGCCCGGCCCTCCGGAACCTTTGGTCTGCTCTTGGGTGCTTGGCTCATTGGCTTATCCTCTCTCGATATGCCGTTACAGGATCAACGGGGTGTGCCCGGCATAAGGCGACGCCCCGCGTGGTCAGCGAATCCGAGCGCGATCGACCGCGGCCCGCGCTTCCCGGTTCGGCCGAACGCCGGCTCGGGTCATTTCTGAAACATCGCCTGCAGGACCTCGTAGACGAACTCATGCAGGTACGAATTCTCGCCACAGTGGGTCAGCGCTTCATCCCCGGTGCGAAAGGTCAGGTACGGATGGACCTCGGTCCCGTCGACCTCGATCGCGGCGTTATCGTCCAAGGTGCTGGCGACGCTGAACGCGATGCTCGCGGTGGTCTCTTCGAGCTGGGTCCCGGTCAGCCCGGCCTCTTGCAGCTTGACGCGGATGCTCTGGACCAGCTCCCGAACGAGTAGCACCTGTTGCTCTTCGAAGACAGTCGACTCGAGGTTCAGCTGCATGCGCTCTTACCCTTTGAGGAACCCTTGCGTGAGCCCGACGTCAGAGCGGCACCGGCTTGACGCCGGCGAGCTCGGGTCTGGATTCGACCTTGCCACCGGCGGCGATCTCCGCCTCGGTCGCATCACGGACCGCAAGGATCTCGAGCTCGAAGACCACCTGACGTCCGCAGAGCGGATGGTTGCCATCAACGGTGAGGGTCTTCTCATCGATCCGCGTGACCAGGAAATGCTTGGTCTGGCCTGCATCGTTCTGCATCACGACGGTGGTGCCGACCTCGCGGTACTCCTCCGGCACGTTCTCGATATAGTCGGTCACGACTAGGGATTCGTCTCTGGGTCCGAAGATCTGCTCGCAGTCCAGTTCGACCGAGATCGTCTCACCCGCCGTCCTCCCTTCCAACTCCGCCATGACCTGAGCGGACAGCACGTCGTTGACACCGTGCACATAGCCGAGCGGGAAGTCCACCGAAGTCAGGACGCCCCCGGTCTTCGCGTCGATCACCCGGTACTTGAGCTCGACGTATTTGTTGTCTTGGATGGGCTCTGACATGGTCTAGAAGATCGAGGCGGCGAAGATCCGCACCTCCCCCTTTTCGTAGCCGAGCACCATCCGGCCGAGCCATTCACCTTCCCTCTCCGTGCTGCGAACCCGATACAGGGCCGTCACGTGCTCGCCGCGTCGGATCAGGCCCAGGAAATCGCGCTCCTCGCTGAGATTCCGGCTCAGGGTGCTGTGCTTGAACTGCTTGCCGAGCTCGACCTCGTTCAGGCCGAGCAGCAGCTCATAGGAGAATTTTCGAATGAATTTACCGTACTGGCCCTTGTTCGAGTACTGAATCAGGTCGTCCCACATCGGGTGGGCGATCTCGATAATCTCTTTGTCTGATAGGTCGTTGATATTCATACTCTACCGCCATCTTCCAGGCGGTTTGCGTCGAATGCGAAGCGCATCGAGCGACAAGACATGCCCAGGGCCCCGTTCTTGGGACCCCGGGCGACCGTCAACGAGGAGGCTTACGCTGCCTGGGCCTCCGGCTTGTCATCGACCAGGTGATAGCAGGGGGCCTTCTCCATGGTGTACTCGCCTGTCTCCGGGTCGCGGCGCGAGACCGTCAGCACATGCCAGTTGTCGTCATCCACCTTCATCGCGTCGCCGCGGTAGTAGTAGCCAGGCCAGCGGGTCTCCTTGCGGAACAGGGTGTGATGCATGACCGCCTCGGAGGTGAGGTGACGATGCTTCAGCTCCCAGGCCCGCAGCAGCTCGTGGATGTTCTCGGCGGCGACCTTCTCGAGGTCCTCCTCCAAGAGCTTGAGCTTCTTCAGGCCGATGCTCAGCAGCTTCTCGTTGGTCATGTAGTTGGACGTGACACCACCGCAGTACTCGTCCATCAGCTTCTGCAGCCGATCCAGGCCCTGACGCGGGTTGATGTAGTTCGGGTTGACGCTGCCGGCGGTGATCTCGTTGCGATAGATCTTGTAGTGCTCCATCGGCTTGTAGATCTCGGCCTTGCGCTTGTCGATCTGCGCATCGGAGACGCGAATCCCCTCACCCTTGCCGTCGTCGATGTATTTGCAGGCGGCCTTCGCCGCCAGCCGACCTTCGGTGAAGGAGCCGGACGAGAAGGCGTGCGGGGTACCACCGACCGCGTCACCGGCACCGAACAGGCCCTCGACCGTGGTCATGCGATTGTAGCCCCAGAAGTACTCGTCCGGCGAGACGTCCTCGGGACCCGAGCACCAGGCGCCGCAGCCGGTCGCGTGGGAGCCCATCACATAGGGCTCGGAGGTGGTCAGCTCCGGGTTCTCGTATTTCGGGTTGACGTCGGTCGCCGCCCAAAGCACGGCCTGGCCGACGGTCATGCCGAGGAAGTTGTGCCAGCCGATCTCCTCGAGATGCGGGTCCTGGAAGGCCTCCATCGTGACCATGTGGATCGGACCGCGGCCGGCGTTCACCTCGTTGATGAAGGCGTGGTTACGCAGGCAGGTCGGGATCGGACGGTGCGTGCGGTGCGAGGCCTCGACGTCGAGGTAGCGCTTGCCAACCATCTTCTCGAGATCGGGGAACCACTTGGACTCGTACTCTTCGCCCAGGCCGTTCTGGGTGTAGGTCTTGAGATGCAGGAAGTACGCACCGACCGGACCATAGCCATCCTTGAAGCGGGCGAGCACGATGCGGTTCTCCATCTGCGTCATCTTGGCGCCGGCGCCGATCAACAGACCGTAGGCCGAACCGGACGACCAAGGGGCGTACCAGACGCGACCAGCCCCTTCACCGACCGAGCGCGGCTTGAAGATGTTGGACGCGCCACCGGCGGCGACGACCACCGCCTTCGACTTGAAAACGTGATAGTTACCGGTGCGCACGTTGAAGCCCACGGCTCCGGCGACGCGGTTCTCCTTGGCCTCATCCATCAGCAGGTGAGTGACGCAGACACGGTTGAACACCTGGTCGGCCGACTTCTTCGCCGCCTCGGCGACGATCGGCTTGTAGGACTCGCCGTGGATCATGATCTGCCAGCGACCTTCACGCTGATAGGCGCCGGTCTTGGGGTTGCGCATCAGCGGCAGTCCCCACTCCTCGAACTGATGCACCGCCGAGTCGACGTGGCGCGCCATATCGAACAGCAGATCCTCGCGCACGATGCCCATCAGATCGATACGGGCATAGCGGACATGGTCCTCCGGGTTGTTCTCGCCGAAGCGGGTGCCCATGTAGCAGTTGATCGCGTACAGACCTTGGGCGACCGCGCCGGAGCGATCGATGTTGGCCTTCTCGGCGATCACGATCTTCTTGTCTTTGCCCCAATAGCGTGCTTCGAAGGCGGCACCAGTGCCGCCCAGTCCTGCACCGCAGACGAGGACGTCGATGTCGTCTTCAACAATCGTCTTGTAGTTCATTAGTAACCCTCCACGCCAGGCACGAGTTTCAGACCGTTCGATTCCAGCGTATGCAGCTCGCCTTCATCGAAGCGGATGTACTTGGGCTCGTTGAACAGATACTGACTGTCTCGCTGCTCATTGCTCGGCGCCGGTACGTCCGCCAGCTGGGGAATGTGCTTGCCCCAGGGCTTGGTGGTGATTGGTGCAAGCAGGTTCATGTCCTTCTCGCCATTGCGGAAGATGATCCGCCACGCGATGACGCCCTTCTCCTCGTCGCGGCGTACCCGGACCGAATGGCCGAGGGGCGCGAAGTCGGCATAACCGCGCACGTCGATGGCGTTGTGTGGGCACGCCTTGACGCAGGAGTAGCACTCCCAGCACATGTTCGGCTCGATGTTGTACGCACGGCGTACCACCGGGTCGATGTGCATGATGTCCGATGGGCAGATGTCAACGCACTGTCCGCAGCCGTCGCAGCGCGTCATGTAGACGAAGGTTGGCATGTTCGATTCCTCTCTGCGGCCTGACCGGCCAGGTCATGCTCAGTGATGGCGGTGGTTGCGCTCAGTAGTGGTTCGGCGCTTCGCGATTGATGCCCAGCCCCATGTTCGGCGGGTTGTCGCCCATGTACTCAGGGATGTCCGGGTATTGCTCCTTGCACTCGGCACTGGCCAGATCGGGGATCTCAGGCAGCTTGTCGCGCGAGCCATCGGCAACCGCGACCTTCTTCTGGAACGCCGCGGCAGGCTTGAAGAACATGTGCGCAAACTTGGACCAGAGGACGGTGCTGAACAGCGTGGTCGATGCGAGGATGAAGGCGACGAACAGGATCATGCTCAACACCGAGGTGGCGCCGGTCACGGCCTGCAGGAGCGACCAGACCAACGCGAAGGCGGCCATCAGCATCAACGAGACAACGAAGAGGTCCGACTGGTGCACGTCGTACCAGGCATTCCCCTCGGAGCGAACATCGGCACGGATCTTGAACCAGAACCACGAGCCACCGACGCAGATCGACAGCGCACCCAGATGCCAGAGCAGCGCCGAGATCGTGAACGAGGTGCCTTCGGCAGCCGGCAGACCAAAGATCATGATGGCCGTGGTGACGACAAAGAACACGAACCCATACATCGTGAGCAGATGCGCGTTGCGACGGTCGGGGTTCGCGAACTCGCTGGACGCCAGGACCTCGTTGGTGAGCGTGCTGACGGCGATACCTGCCTTCTCACCGGTGCTGACCTCGCGTTTGGCGAGTTTGCTGAGCGACTGGCCCTTCTCAAAGAAATATTTCGCACTTTTTTTGTGCATGACGTCCAGCAGTGTACCGCCGATGACCAACAGGACCATCAGGACGACGTACGCCTGCATGACGCCAGGCTCGAGCGGCAGACTCGCGAACGGGTTACTTGTAATCATTGGATAATGACTCCACTAGCGATAGCGAACTCAGTGGTCTCGAGGGAGGTCTTGCCCCTTGCGCTCCACGGCCGAGTCCACACTGCTCAAGCGATCTCTTGGATCGCTCGGCCAGAGGTTGCGGTTCTTTCCTACACGCAGTCAGACCACAACCACATTGGAGTATAAGCATTACAGGACATTCAGCGCGACTCATACATTTTCGGACGCTATAACTGTTACTAATCGCTCGATCGAGACGAATCCGAACATCCAGCGTTTTCCGAAGGGGCAGGCGTCGAGCAAAAAGCCGATCTGCGATCTACGTCGGATCGCCATCATTGGTAGTGCACGCCGTCACGGCGACCCATCACGTAAGGCGCCTCGCCAGCGGCCAGCCGCAGCCGAGCCTCGACTCGGATCTTGTCCATGACCGCCTTGTCTGCGACCTCGGGGTAGAGCGGGAAGAAGCGCGCCACATCGAGCGCATTGGCCTTCGCGGCCCACTCCATACGGCGACGCTCCTCCAAGCCGACACCGTGCAGCATCAACAGGCGCGGTGCCTGGCGGTGCAAGTATCGCTGGCAAAGAGCCCGCTGTTCGTCGTTGGCCCAGTCCTCGCGCACTAGAAACGGCGGAAAGGACTCCTCCTCGTTGTAGCGCCGCGTGAACCACCGCGCCCGCGGTTTTGTTCCTGCTCGCTCAGCTACAGCGCGTTCCAAGCGGTAATTAACGGGGCCATAGGCGTTGCTCTGTTCTGCTTCGGTGGTCTCGATAGGCATCACCGCGGCAGGCAGCGCGCGCCACTCCGTGAGCTTCGGGAAGGAGACCATCTCCGAGGCGTCCGTGCAGGAGAAGATCAGCGCGAGCGGGGAGTCATCCGCCGGGTCCAGCAACCAGTATTCATAACGATCGGCGGCGTCGAAGGGCAAGGTGGCCCCGACCAGAAAACGCGCCAGCTCCAGGATGCGATCATCCACCACCCCCTCCTCCGTGGTGGGGTTGTCGATGACGCTCTGAAGATCCCGTTGCCGGATGTGCGCCGCCCGGATGAAGCGACCCTTCTGCGCACCGCCGACGCGACCGTTGGCGAAGATGAACTGGAATTCCCACAGCTCGCCGTCCATCGACAAGGCCCGGGCGAGCTCGGTCTCTGCGATCTGGACCTGAGCGGAGAATGGCTGCAGCAGGCGCTGGGAGTGGGCTTTGATCATGGGATACAGCCCTAGTGCGATGCAGCCACTGGCCACCTTGCCATATAGTCGCGCAAGACCTCGGTAACGGCCTCGGGCACGTTCTGGACCGCGGCTTGGCGCACCCCGTCGGCGAGGAAACCAGGCATATCGTCCGGAAGCCGTCGCCCCATGTTATCGAAGGTGCGATGCATCAGATCAGGATCGAGGGATCGTGTCGCGGCAATTCCCGCATTCAGGTTGATCACACGCCACGGCCGCCATGCGTCACCCCGATCCTCGTCGAGCTGTATCCTCACCGACGCCGCCTCGATCACCTCCTCCATCATCCCGCAGAGGGCGCAGAGATCGCCGATTGAGCGCGTGCCATTGACGATCATCCCGAAACCGTCGGCCGTGCCTTCGAGATTGTCGATCGTCGCGCCACGGCGCGCCATCCAGACCCCCATTGACGCACACATGCGCGCCACCGTGTCGCGCTTGTCCATGATCTCCAGTTTGCGAACGAGGAAGGCGAGCCGGTCCAGCAGGTCCAGCCCGTAGGCGCAGAATTCGTCCAGCTCATCCTGCTCCAAGACCGCCGCACCGGCCTCGAGTGCACCGGCGACCTGAAAGAAATCGGACAGCGCGCGCGCCAAAGTCAGCGGGCCATTCTCGTCCCCCATGATCGACTGCGCCTCGTCGCTTTGGGCGAGCACGGCCTGGGTTACGTCGAGGGCGAGGTCGGAGATCACATCGTTGCGGACATCAAGCGGGGTTTGAGTCACTGGTTCTACCTCGGACCGTACGTGGTAGAGAGTTGGGATGTTGGCGCGGGCCTTCAAATACAGCGGTCGAGGGATTGGAAGCTGGTCCGCGACCAAAACAGGTCGCGGAGCTGGCTGGCACGATGGGGCCTGCCTCAATGAGTAGCCCAGGTATCATGGCCCAGCGACTTGACAAGCCGCCTCTCATCCCATCTGCCCTGCAGATCAAATCTGACCGCACGACCCTCTCGAGCCGCTGAAAGGAGCTACCTATGATCGAAGCCCGTCCAGACGCTATCAGCGACGGCAAATACGTGGAGCTGACCTATGTGGTCCGCGACAGCAAGACCGGTGACATCCTGACCGAGGTCACCAAGCCTCGACACTATGTTCACGGCGTCAACGAGATCCTGTCGCCCGCGATCACGCGCGAGCTCGAGGGCAAGACCGAGGGCCAGCGGGTCGACCTCCTCGTCGATTGCTCGGAGATCTACGGCCCAAGGGACGAGTCCTTGGTCATCACCGAGAAGATGTCCGTCGTGCCGCGCGAATACCGCCAGCTCGGCAGCCAAATCCTGATGGAGAACAACCTCGGACAGATGAAGAGCTTCCTGGTGACCAAGATCGAGGGCGACAGCATCACCTTCGATGGCAACAACCCTCTCGCCGGACGCGAGGTCATCTACCAGGTCAAGGTCCTGCTCGTGCGCGATGCGACCGAGGAAGAGAAGGACTACGGCGGCAAGCGCCGTTGACCGGGGCGCAACGGCGCGGCGCAGCGCCCTCAGCGGCTAGCGTGCGAAAAGCCGATCGAGTGAGCTAGTCGCTCTCCGGCAAGATACCGCGTTTCACCAGATCATCGATGACTTCCCCCGCGAGCGCTTCCGGGGTATGCTCGCCCGCACGGAGGGTCAGTTCCGGCGCCGTTGGCGCCTCGTATGGGTCATCGATCCCAGTGAAGTGCCGGATCTGCCCGGCGCGGGCCTTCTTGTAGAGCCCCTTTGGATCACGTTCCTCGCAGACCTCCAGCGGGGTGTCGACGAACACCTCGATGAAATCGCCCTCTCTCATCGTCGCGCGCACCCGATCGCGATCGATCCGGTACGGGCTAATGAAGGCTGTCAATGCGATGGTGCCAGCCTCGCAGAACAGCTGAGCAACAGCGCCGATCCGACGGATGTTCTCTTCCCGGTCGATGGCTGAAAACCCGAGGCCGAAGCGGTCCGCGAATGCCTCACCATGGCTCTCCTTGAGCATACCCGGGGCGGCATTGAGTCCGTGGCGAACATTATCGCCGTCGAGCACTGCGCTCTTGATACCGCGTGCAGCGAGCATGTGATCAACCACATTGGCCAATGTGCTCTTACCGGACCCGCTGAGGCCGGTAAACCAGATCACGCAGCCGCGATGGCCATGCAGGCGCTCGCGCTCTTCGCGCGTAACCCGATGCTCGTGCCAGGTGATATTGGTATCGTTCTCCATCGCAAAGAATCCCGAGGTAAGGGGGTCTGCCCGCCCACAAACGCGAGCGACCCGGTTTGACTAGGCAAGGATTGATCTCGGTCGGCGCCAACCCAGGTCGTGGCGAAGCAACCGCGGCCAACCCGATGCCCAACACAAGCCGCCTCAGAAGGCGGCAGCCTAAAGAGCGCGGCTTAACCCGAAGAAGAAAGCCGAGCCTACTTTACCCGCTGGCCCGAAGCAATTGCCAGGCCATGCGTCGTCCGCCCAAGGTCCCCGACAGCGAGCCCAAGACCCTTCAGCATCAGGCAATTGTGATCTTGTGCACAGGACGGCCGAGTCCCCTCAGCAAGTCCTAGACAGCAATCGGGTCATGTATTAGTATTTGCTTATCTACTAAGCAAGCGGAGCTCGGTCATGTTAGTCAATTGTCGTACCATGCGCGCCGCCGTGATGATGTCAGGTCTCCTCCTTGTTGTGGGCCTCATGCTCGGGGTTGTCGCAATCTGGACCCCCTTGGCGGTTCCGACCAGCCAACTTTCGCTGATGTTGGTACTTGCTGCGGCGCTGCTGTTGGCAGTCACCTTCGTAGTGGCCTTGATCCCTGGCGTCTCACGCCATCTGGACGAGTGCCGGCATTAGTTCATCAGGGACCGGACAACATCGGCC
>JAAAOQ010000212.1 GCA_009908845.1 Gammaproteobacteria bacterium | reverse complement strand
GTGGAGGGGGGAGGATTCGAACCTCCGAAGGCTGAGCCGTCAGATTTACAGTCTGATCCCTTTGACCGCTCGGGAACCCCTCCAAATCAGCCGAGCGCGGCAGAATACCCCCCAATCCTGAGCACGTCAACCCTCGAAAACCGGTTCGGGTCGATGCGCATCCGATCGCCGCCCCACCCCTGGATCGAGGCCGGCTCGAGATTGGACCGAGGCTGGACCGAAGCAGCCAACCCTGTGCAGGCGCGCCCACCCATGGTCCGCGCAAGGGTAAACTACGGCCGATCTGCGCACAGGTCTGCACCGGCGCAGCAACCTTAGCCCGCAAGCAACCAAATCTATCCAAGCGCACGAGGAACCCGAATGGACGTCACGATCTTTGGAAGCGGCTACGTCGGCCTGGTAACCGGCGCCTGTCTCGCCGAGGTCGGCAATCAGGTGCTCTGCGTCGATGTCGACGCAGACAAGATCGCCTTACTCAACCGCGGCGGCGTGCCGATCTTCGAGCCCGGCCTCGAGGACATGATCGCGAAGAACCGTGAGGCCGGTCGGCTCAGCTTCTCGACCGACCCCGACGAGGGCGTCGCTCATGGGCTCTTCCAATTCATTGCCGTCGGCACACCGCCCGACGAGGACGGCTCGGCCGACCTGCGTCATGTGCTCGCGGTCGCCAAGTCGATCGGCGAGCGTATGTCCGGCTACCGAATCATTGTCGACAAATCGACCGTTCCGGTCGGCACTGCGGACCGGGTTGCCGAGACCGTCCGAGCCGCGCAGCAGGAACGCGGCACTCAGGTCGACTTCGACGTGGTCTCCAACCCTGAATTCCTCAAGGAGGGCGCGGCGATCGAGGACTTCATGCGCCCGGACCGGATCATCGTCGGCACCGAGAACCCGCGCACCGGAGAGCTGCTGCGCGCGCTATATGCCCCGTTCAACCGCAATCACGACCGCGTGATGGTCATGGGGGTGCGCTCGGCAGAGCTGACGAAGTACGCCGCCAACGCCATGCTCGCGACCAAGATCAGCTTCATGAACGAGCTATCGAACATCGCCGAGGCGGTTGGCGCCGACATCGAGATGGTGCGCGTCGGTATCGGCTCCGATCCGCGCATCGGCTATCAGTTCATCTATCCGGGTTGCGGTTACGGCGGCTCCTGCTTCCCAAAGGACGTGCGCGCCCTCGAGCACACCGCGACCGCGATCGGTTACGAGCCGCAGCTGCTCCATGCAGTCGAGGCCGTCAACGACCGCCAGAAGGATCTGCTCTTCAGCAAGATGCACCGCTACTTCGACGGCGAGCTCGGCGGGAAGACCATCGCGCTCTGGGGCTTGGCCTTCAAGCCGAACACCGACGACATGCGAGAGGCGTCGAGCCGCCGGCTGATGGAACAGCTCTGGGCCGCGGGGGCGAGGGTGCGCGCCTTCGACCCAGTCGCGGCCGACGAAGCAAGGCGGATCTACGGCGAGCGCTCCGACCTAACGCTCGTCAGCAATCGCATGCAGGCAACCGAAGGAGCAGATGCCCTCGTCATCTGTACCGAATGGAGCGAGTTCCGCAGCCCCGACTTTGCGGAGATCAAGGGCCAGTTGAGCTCACCGGTCATCTTCGACGGCCGCAACCTCTTCGACCCCAGCCAGGTCAACGCCGCCGGCCTGACCTACGTCTCGATCGGCCGCGAGCCCGCGCGGGCTGACTAGGCTACCGCGACGACCGACGGGCTGCGCCAGCTCGCGCAGCCCGCTTGGCAACAGAATACGGCCAGCACACCCCAACCCCATAGCCTGCCGCCAACCTGCCCCACCCCCTCACGAGGGCGGCCTCCTACGGCGAACCAGCCGTTGCCGCCTGCATTGGCACACCCTCTCGTCAGGGCAGCGGCGCCCGCATTGCGCACTCGGCTGCAGCGAACGAATCGCGTACTGCCGGCTCCACTATTTCCGAGGCGCGCAGCCGTCTCGAGCACAGCGCGGAGCAGGGAGGCTCCACGGGCCCATGGCCTGCCTCGCACGACAACCCCGCAAGCCAGTGCTGACACAAGACTGATCGCAAAAAATTGACAATCCGCAACAAAAAAGCGAGAGTATGCAAAAAGCATACAGTTTGTAGCAGGCTGTTTCAGCGTCGCAACAATACCGGATGGTGGCAATTGCTGCGGTGATCAGCCGTCAGTCCCAACCAGGAGGAGTTCAACGATCGTGCGTAATCAGTTCCGAGTCGCTGCACTGGCATTGGCCTGCAGCGCTGCGCTGCCCGCGGCTCACGCCACGAACGGATACATGTCACATGCCTATTCGCCTGCCGCAAAGGGCATGGCCGGAGCCGGCGCCACCGCGATGCCCCAGGACACCCTCGCGCTCGTCGCCAACCCGGCCGGTATCAACCAGGTCGGGCGCCGCGCCGACGTCGGATTAGCCTGGTTCAGCCCACGCCGCGAGTACGATGGACTGCGGCCTTCGGATGCCTTCTGCGAGACCGGCTGCGAGCAGGGCGCGTTCGCGCCGATCGGCAGCGGCGCGAACGGCACCGGGACAGTCACCAGCAAGAACAATGACTTCCTGATCCCGAACTTCGGCTATGCGCACCCGCTTGACGAGCGCAGCGCGATCGGCGTCGCACTGTTCGGCAACGGCGGCATGAATACCGACTACCGCAGCAGCGATACCTTCCTGGAATTCGGCACCTACGGAGGAAACAACCGGTTGGCCAACCCGCCGGCCTACCTGCCCCCCGACCCGCGCGCCGGGACGCAGATCCCGGGCACAAGCGCGCAGGGCGGCGGCAACGCCGGCGTCAACCTCGAGCAGCTCGGCCTCTCGCTCGCCTATTCACGCGAGGTCGTCGACGGGCTCAGCCTCGGAGTCGCCGCGTTGCTCGGCTACCAGACCATCGAGGTCAAGGGCGTCGGTGCCTTCCAGGGATTTACCCAGACCTTCACCCAGAGCATGCTCGCGAGCCGGACGATGAGCGCGGTCTCGCCGTCCAACCTGAGCGATAACGGCAAGGACTCGTCCTGGGGCTACGGTTTCCAGATCGGCGGTCTCTGGGAGGTGAACCCGATGCTCTCGGTCGGCGCCTCGTATCGGACCAAGATGTACATGGGGAAATTCGACGACTACTCGGACCTGTTTGCCGAGGGCGGGGATTTCGATATCCCGGCCGTCGGCAACATCGGCATCGCAGTGCGTCCGAATGATCGCCTCGCCTTCGCGCTGGATGTCCAGCACATCTGGTACAGCGATATCCCGGCGATCGCGAACGACAACGACCTCGCGACCAAGTGCGACCTCAACGCGGCCTTTGGTCAGCCCAGCGCCCCTGGCTCGACCTATGATTCGCGCTATTGCCTCGGCGGTTCGAAAGGTGCCGGCTTCGGTTGGGACGACATGACAGTGCTCAAGCTCGGTGTGCAATACGCGCTGAACGACGCCCTGACGTTGCGGGCCGGCTACAGCCACGCCAATAACCCGATCGACGGCAGCCAGGTCGCCTTCAACGCCCTGGCACCGGCAACGATCGAGGATCACTTCACGCTCGGCGCAAGCTATAGGGTCCGGGACAATTTTGAGCTGACATTCTGGGGCATGTATGCGCCCGAGAACTCGGTCTCAGGCCCAGGCGCCTTCACCGGCAGCCAGGCCCCCGAGATCAAGATGCATCAATACGAGCTGGGTATGAATTTCGCCTGGCTCTACTGACCCACTACGCTGCTCAAAGCATCAGCGGCGGGCGGCCCACAAGGGCGGCCCGTCGTTCGAGTTGCTGATGCGCCATCGGGAATGCCCCGTCAGTACAGGGAACAGCCAGCCTCCGCGTCAAACGCCCGCGAAGCGCGCAAGGATTGCTAGGCAGTTGGCCGCCGTCCCAGCACGCGAGCCCATGAGAGCGGCTTGCACGCACAGCCAGCTAATCTGGATCAGACGGGCGGGCATGCAGCCGATTCATCACCCGCTGATAATCACCGCGCAACAGATCCGGCAGGCAGGCCTCGGTATCGTCGATCGCATCAATGATCGCATCGGCATCGGCGCGTGACGGGCGGCTCAGCACATACCCAACCACCTGCTCCTTACTGCCAGGATGGCCGATACCAATGCGCACGCGCCAGAAATCCCGGCTTCCGAGGGCGGCAATGCTATCGCGCAAGCCGTTGTGACCGGCATGGCCACCGCCAAGCTTGAGCTTGACGCCGCCAACCGGGAGATCGAGCTCATCGTAAGCAACAAGCACATGCTCCGGCTCGATCTCGAAGTACCGACAGACGGCAGCCAGCGCACGCCCGCTGTGGTTCATGAAGGTCGTGGGCTTGAGCAGCCGCAGGTCCCGTCCGTCAGGCTGGACGAGACGCCCGAGCAGACCGTGGAACTTCGCGTCGGGCCTGAGCTCTACACCCGCCCGCTCGGCGATCCGGTCGACTAGCCAATAACCGGCATTGTGCCGGGTTCCAGCATACTGGGCACCCGGGTTACCGAGGCCGACGATCAGCTGAATACCCTGTTCGGACATCGCTTGCTCTGCGCCGGGCGCGGAGACCAATTGGCTCTCCGCGCCCAGCTCGCCTAGCGACTCGCGCCGTCAGCCGGCGCCATCCTCGGGGGTGGTATCGTCGGCCTCATCACCAGCGCCTTCCTCACTGGTCGAGCTCTCAGCCTGCGGCGAGTAGATGCTGACGACAGGTGTCTCCGGATCGAGCGAGTGGGTCAGCTCGACCTTCTCGGGCAGTTGCAGCTCCGAGACATGAACGACGTCCCCCATATCCATCTGCGACATATCGACAGTCAGGTACTCAGGCAGATCGCCGGGCAGACAGGACACCTCGATCTCGGTCACGTTGTGCGAGACCGTGCCGCCCATCTTGACGCCCGGGCAGGTCTCCTCGTTGACGAAGTGGATCGGGATCGTCAAGCGCAGCTTATCGCCGCGGCTCACGCGCAGAAAATCGACGTGCAGCAGAAACGGCTTGGCCGGGTGGCGCTGAAGGTCCTTCAGCACCACCTTGGTGGTCTTGTCGTCGAGCTTCAGGTCCAGCAGGCTCGAGTAGAAGGCCTCATATTCGAGCTGACGCTCGAGCTCGTTGTGCGGCACCGAGATCATCTCGGGCTCGCTGTTGCCGCCATAGACGATACCTGGCACCAGCCCTTGGCGACGCAGGCGGCGGCTCGCACCCTTCCCCGTGTCGCTCCGCGGCTGCGCCGGGACCTCGTAAACTTCACTCATGGCTGAGTCTCCGGATTGAATGACAATAGGGCGTCGGCATCCGCGACCAGATACCGGCGCCAGCGAGAAAGCTGTCTGGAATCCAACTCGGCGAGGCCGAGCCCGCGATGATCAGGCCTGCTCGACCTCGGGCTCCAGATCTCCGGACAGCCCTTAGGGGGAAACACAAGCCGCCAGCCCGCGCTTCCGAATTCATCGCTCATGATCGACTGCCCCCAACCAAAGTGCCCGCGCAGCACTCCAGGGTCCCGATTTCGAAGGCATCCGCAGTAGCACTGTGCTATGCGCGTTAGCGCCGAGCATCGGCGCCTCGTGCACAGACCCATCGATCCGTTCTCCGGCGCCGACCTGCGCCAGGCAACGTCTACGGAAGGCAACGACTCGGACACACCGGCAGGCAGGCAGGCCGGTCAGTCGACGAATAGAGAGCTGACCGATTCCTCGTTCGAGACCCTGCGCATCGTCTCGGCGAGCAGCTCTCCGATCCCGAGCTGCCTGATCTTCGGGCAATCCGCCGCCTCTTGCCGCAACGGGATTGTATTGGTGACCACCAGCTCGTCCAGCGCTGAGGCCGAGATATTCTCGACAGCGGGTCCGGAGAGGACCGGATGGGTGCAATACGCCTGCACCCGCGCCGCCCCATTCTCTTTCAGCGCGGCCGCGGCCTGACAGAGCGTTCCGGCGGTGTCGACCAGGTCATCGACCAGCACGCAAGAGCGACCGCGGACGTCGCCGATGATGTTCATGACCTTGGCCTCGTTCGCACGCGGACGGCGTTTGTCGATGATCGCCAGATCCGCGTCGTCGAGCCGCTTTGCCAGCGCCCGTGCACGCACCACACCGCCGACGTCCGGCGAGATCACCATCAGCTTCGGCTGTTTCTGGCGCCAGATATCACCGAGCAGGATCGGCGATGCATAGACGTTGTCGACCGGGATATCGAAGAAGCCCTGGATCTGATCGGCATGCAGATCGACGGTCAGCACCCGGTCGGCACCGGCGGAGCCGATCATCTTCGCGACCAGGCGGGCCGTGATCGGGACCCGCGCCGAGCGCGGCCGCCGATCCTGGCGCGCATAGCCGAAATAGGGGATCACGGCAGTGATGCGCTTCGCCGAGGCCCAGCGCAGCGCGTCGATCATCACCAGCAGCTCGAGCAGGTTGTCGTTGGTCGGCGCGCAGGTCGGCTGGACGATGAAGATATCGCGCCCGCGCACGTTCTCTTGGATCTCGGTCATCACCTCGCCGTCGCTGAACTGACCGACGACGGCCTTACCCAGCGGCAGCCCGAGATGGGCAACGATCTCACTGGCGAGCGCCGGGTTGGCGTTCCCCGAGAACACCATCATGGCGCTAGCCTGAACGGATTGTCCTTTGGTCTCAAGCGGCACCGTCTTGGCCACGCATTGCTGGGTTGGGGTCGGGTTGGATGGCCATGGGCTTGAATGGCTGGGGCGCCAGGATTCGAACCTGGGAATGCTGGGATCAAAACCCAGTGCCTTACCGCTTGGCGACGCCCCAGTGGACTAACCAGTGGACTAAACGATTGATCGAATCGGCTCGGCCCAAGTGCACGTCAATTGCTCAAGCCTCTGCAGGTGACACATCGGGCGGCTCAAGGCCGAAGAGCGGAGACCGGTTGCAGCCCTTGGCGACAAAGGCTGGGATCTCAGCCGGCACTCCGGCAAGTCCAGCCTCAGCCTCACGCAACGTCGAGAAGGCTGCGAACAGGCAGGCGCCGGTTCCAGTCAGTCTCGCCTGCGCCCGCCCGTTCAGCCAGTCGTAGGCCTCTTTGACGAGCGGATAGCGTGCTAGCACCGGGGCCAGGCAGTCATTCCTTGCATCACCGCGCAGAAAGTCGCCTAGTGTGATGGATGGCGAGTCCCTTGTCAATTCCGGATCGTTGAAGACCGCTGCAGTCGAGACATGAACAGGCGGCGCAAGCACCAGATACCAGGGCCGAGGTAACACGACCGGTGACAGCGCTTCGCCGACACCTTCGGCCCAAGCTGCCTCGCCGCGGACGAACACCGGCACATCGGCGCCGAGTCCGAGACCGATCTCAGCAAGACGGTCCGCCGACAAGGCGGTTCGCCAGACCGCGTTCAGTGCCTGCAGCGTCGTCGCCGCATCGGAGCTTCCGCCACCCAACCCGCCACCCATCGGAAGCTGCTTATCGACCCGGATCGTCGCTCCGAGATGAGTCCCAGACGCCGCTTTGAGCGCAAGCGCAGCGCGAACAACGAGATCCTGCTCAGGCGGGATTGCATCCGGCCCCTGGACCCGTTCGATCCGTCCATCCTCGCGCAGCTCGAAGTAGAGCCGATCACAGCGGTCGACGAACTGGAAGACGGTCTGCAGCCGGTGATAGCCGTCGGCGCGACGACCAAGCACCCGCAGCATCAGGTTCAGCTTCGCCGGGGCAAGCCAGGCCCCGTCCGCATCGGGCTCCGGTTTCAGCGGTACGCTCGACACCCTGTTCAGTTCTCGGTCTGCGAGAAACGGAACCGACTCAGCACCTGTTGCAGGTACTCGTGCTCGGGGTCCTCATTCAATGCATGCCCCCAGACCTCGCGCGCCTCGTCGCGTCGGCCCATCGACCAGAGCACCTCGCCAAGATGGGCGGCAATCTCGGCATCGAAGCCCTGCTCCAGCGCGCGCCGCAGATACTCCTCGGCCGCCTCGAGCCGGCCTTTCCGATAGAGCACCCAGCCCATGCTATCGAGGATTGCCGGATCGTCGGGACGCAATTGCAGCGCCCTTTCGATCAGGGCCAGCGCTGCATCAAAGCGGTCAGTGCGGTCGGCCAGTGTGTAGCCCAGCGCATTGAGCGCATCAACATGGTCAGGGTTGTCGACCAGGATGCGGCGCAGGTCCTGCTCCAGCAGCGAGACCTTGTCCATCCCGACCGCCATCATCGCCCGCGCGTAGAGCAGGTCCGCATTATCCGGGTACTTCGACAGGGCCGAACTGTAGACATCGAACGCCTGCTGCTCGAGCCCCTGCTCGCGCAACAACTCCCCTTCGATCAGGTACAGCGTCGAAACCTGGTCCGGGTGCTGGTCACGCAGCTGCTGTAAGACCTCGCGGGCGCGCTCGATTGCACCCGCCTCCGCATACAGATTGGCGATCCGGACCTGGGCACTGACCCGATTCTGGCCGCCAACCTGCTCGTAGAGCGCCAGCGCCGCCTCATTGTTATCGGCCGACTCCTCGACCTGGCCGAGCAGGAAAGCGACGTCATCCGGCCGCTTACCCATCCCCTGTAGTGTCTCCAGGTAGCCGCGTGCGGCCTCCAGATCCTCGATCTCGAGCGCCAGCACCGCAGCAGCGAACAGGATGTCCGGTCGCTGAGGATTGTCCTCGAGTAATCCCTCGAAGGTCGTCAAGGCCTGCTCGGACTCCCCTGCATCCATCTGTAGCTGAGCCTTGAGCAGTTTCAGCTCGCGCGCATCCTGGGCCTCGCGGATGTAGCGCTCGAGCGCGGCTCGCGCCTCGTCGCCGCGATCCTGGGTGACGAGTAAACGCACCAGGAAGACCTGCGGATCGGTCCAACCCGGGCGCAGGGCCGCAGCCCGCTCCGCCAGCTCAGTTGCCCGTTCGACCTGGCCCGCCGCCGCAGCGAGGGTAGCCAGAGCGAACTGCGCGTCGGGCTGATCCTCTGCGCCGGCGGCTGTGACCAGCTCGCGCATCACCGCCAGGCGTTGAGCGGGCACCGGCAGACGCCCGAGGATCTGGGCGGCCTGGAGATAACCCTGCTTCGGTGAGTCGGCCAAGTCGATCACGCGCAACAGCGAGCCGATCGCCGCCGTG
This sequence comes from Gammaproteobacteria bacterium, assembly GCA_009908845.1. Lineage (GTDB taxonomy): Bacteria > Pseudomonadota > Gammaproteobacteria > Chromatiales > Chromatiaceae > Lamprobacter. Next base: position 18,133 of record JAAAOQ010000212.1, on the reverse strand, counting down.
CGCTGATCGGCCTCGAGTGCCAAGAACGCCGAGAGCTGATGGGCCTTCGATGAAACCGGATCGAGCGCGATCCAGAGCTCGAGCGCCTGTCGGGCTGCGGCGGAATCACCCGCGCGCAGGGCAGCCCGCACCGCGCGCTCGGCCAACCCCGAATCCTGCGCCAGCCGAGCTGCACGCAGAAAATGGTCGAAGGCTGCGCCATATGCCTCGCGCTGCAGCGCCACCTCTGCGGCCAGGGCCGCATAGACGAGATCAGCACTCAATTCAGAGGGCGGAGCCGCCGAGGGCTCGGTCGCCGTCGCGGCGTCGGACGACTCGGGCGTCGCCGCTGCAGCCGACCGCTCGGTGGCCCGCTGAGCAGACTGGGCAGCACTCGCGGTCAACAAGAGGATCAGGATGACCGAGAGGCGAAACAGGATTCGATTAGGCATAAAATGGCGTAAACAGATGGTTGATCGCGATCAGCCGATGATTTCGTTCGATCGCAGTATACTCATCCAGTTCCAATCGCGGAAAGCGACCCTTCGCGCCCCCGAGCCGATTGCTGATGCCTGCGCTCGGGACGAATCGCCGACAACAAGCCAAGCCACGATTCCGCCATGCCACTGATCGTAATCGGACTGAACCACAAGACGGCGCCGGTCGACATCCGCGAGCGCCTGACCTTCGGCCCTGACGTCATCGTCGCCGCCATGCGCACGCTGCGCGACCAGACGCCGGTCGACGAGGCCATCATCCTCTCGACCTGCAACCGAACCGAGATCTATTGCGCTGCCGACGCCAGTGACATCGAGACGCCCGTGCGCAACTGGCTCGGCACCTTCCACGGGATCGAGCCGCAACTCTTCGCCCAGCACCTCTATATCCACAAGGACCGCAGCGCGGTCACCCATCTGTTCAAGGTCGCCTGTGGCCTGGACTCGATGGTGCTCGGGGAGCCCCAGATCCTGGGTCAGGTCAAGTCGGCCTTCAAGACGGCCTGCGAGAGCGGCGGCAGTGGGCGCTTGCTGGGCCGGATGTTCCAGAGCACCTTCGCCGTGGCGAAGCAGGTCCGCACCGACACCGCGATCGGCAGCAGCCCGGTCTCGGTTGCGTTCGCGGCGGTCAGCCTGGCAAGGCAGATCTTCAGCGACCTCACGAAGCAGACCGCGCTGCTGATCGGTGCCGGCGAGACCGTGGAGCTGGCCGCACGCCATCTCCATCAGCATGGCATCGGCCGCATCATCGTCGCCAACCGCACCGTCGAGCGCGCCCACCGCCTGGCGGTGCAGTTCGACGGCTATGCGATCTCGCTCACCGAGATGGCCAGCCACCTGCCGGAGGCCGATATCATCGTCTCCTCGACGGCAAGCCCGCTGCCAGTGCTCGGCAAGGGCACCGTCGAGCGCGCACTGAAACAGCGCCGGCACCGGCCGATGTTCATGGTCGACATCGCGGTTCCGCGCGACATCGAGCCCGAAGTCGGGCAGTTACGCGATGTCTACCTCTACACCGTGGACGACCTCCAAGGGGTGGTCGAAGAAGGAATGCGCTCGCGCAATCATGCGGCCGAGCAGGCGATGGAGATCATCGACCTCCATACCGAGGAGTTCATGGCCTGGGTCCGCTCGTTGGATGCGGTCTCGCTGATTCAGGACTATCGCGCCCGGGCCGAATGCATCCGGGACGAGGCCGTTTCCCGAGCAGCGCGGCAGCTCGCCGCCGGCAAGCCCGCCGACGAGGTGATGCGCCACCTCGCCCACCTGCTGACCAACAAGCTGCTGCACGAGCCGAGCGTCCGGCTGCGCCAGGCAGGACGCGAGGGCCAATCCGAGCTGCTCGAAGCAGCCAATGAGCTGTTCCAGCTCACGCAGGGGCAAGATAGCGGCACCTGATGAACCCATCGATCCGGGGCAAGCTCGACCGTCTCAGCGAGCGCTTTGCCGAGATCACCGCCCTGTTGGCGGAGCCGGAGACCCAGGCTGACCAGAACCTGTTTCGGGACCTCGGGCGCGAGTACGCGCAGCTCGAGCCCGTCGTCCAGTACTGGGAGCGCTATCTCGCGCTCGAGGATGCGACGGCGGCCGCCCAAGAGATGCTCGCCGACAAGGAGATGGCCGAGCTGGCGCGCGAGGAGCTCAGCGCGGCCGAGCAACAGCGCGATGCGCTCGAGCCCGAGCTCAAGCGGCTGCTGGTCCCGGCCGACCCCAACGACCACCGCAACATCTATCTCGAGATTCGGGCCGGCACCGGCGGCGCCGAGGCCGCGCTGTTTGCAGGCGACCTGCTGCGTATGTATCTGCGCTATGCGGAGCTGCAGGGCTGGCGCCACGAGGTCATCAGCGCCAGCGAGGGCGAGATGGGCGGCTTCAAGGAGGTCGTGGTCCGTGTCAGCGGCAACGACGTCTACCGCCAGCTCAAGTTCGAGGCCGGTGCCCACCGCGTTCAGCGCGTACCCGAAACCGAATCACAGGGACGCATCCACACCTCGGCCTGCACCGTTGCGGTACTGCCCGAGGTCGACAGCGTCGATGAGATCAGCGTCGACACCAATGAGCTGCGCGTCGACACCTATCGCGCGTCCGGTGCCGGCGGCCAGCACGTGAACAAGACCGACTCGGCCGTGCGCCTAACCCACCTGCCGACCGGGATCGTCGTCGAATGCCAGGATGAGCGTTCACAGCACAAGAACCGCGCCAAGGCCCTGGCGCTGTTGCAGGCCAAGCTGCTCTCGGCCGCGACCGAGAAGCAGACCGCCGAGCAGAGCGCCTCACGCCGGCTGCAGGTCGGCAGCGGCGACCGCTCCGAGCGTATCCGAACCTATAACTTCCCGCAGAACCGGCTGACCGACCATCGCGTCAATCTGACGCTCTACAAGCTCGACGAGGTCATGATGGGCCAGCTCGACCAGGTCATCGAGCCGTTGCAGCAAGAGCACCAAGCGGATCAGCTCGCCGAGCTGACCAGCGGCTGAGTCCGAGGGTCGACCGGAGCACGCGCTTGTGCCCTCGCCCCCGCGGACACCCGGCACGACCAAAAGCGGGGCGGTCACACTCGCCGATGCGCGGCGCGCGGCCGCCGCAAAGCTCGCCCAAGCAGGCTATACAAGCGCCCCACTCGAGGCCGATCTGGTGGTCGGCGCCGTCACTGGACTCGATCGGGCGCGGTTGATCGCGTGGTCCGAGCAGCCGCTGAGCAGCGCACAGCAGGTCCAGTTCGAACAGCTGGTTTCACGACGGCTGCAGGGCGAGCCGATCGCCCATCTGCTGGGCCTGCGCGAGTTCTGGAGCCTGGAGCTCCGAGTGGGCCCGGCGACGCTGATCCCGCGTCCCGAAACCGAGACCCTGGTCGAGCATGCCCTGGCCGCGCTGCCAGAGCGCTCCCCGCTATGGATCGCCGACCTCGGCACCGGCAGCGGCGCGATCGCCGCTGCGCTGGCGCACGAACGTCGGCACTGGATGCTGCTCGGGGTCGAGCTGTCCGACGCAGCGCTGGCCATCGCGGCCGATAACAAGACGTATCTCGGCCTGTCCAATCTCGCACTCATCCGCGGCGACTGGTCGGCCGCATTCGCGCCCTCGGGACTGGACGCCATCCTGGCCAACCCGCCTTACGTGCCTCAGCATGATCCACACCTGTCCCAGGGCGACCTGCGCTTCGAGCCGCGCTCGGCGCTCGCCGCCGGGACGGATGGCCTCGCCGCAATTCGCGCGATCCTCGCTGATGCGCCGCGTTGTCTTCGCCCAGGCGGCCTACTGGCGCTGGAGCATGGCTGGGACCAGGCGAACGCAGTACGCGCCCTGCTGTCCGACCACAAGCTGACCGAGATCACGACTGTCCGCGATCTCGCCGGTCATGAGCGCGTGACGAGCGGCCGCGCTCCAGGACGATAATCGCCGACGATAATGGCCAGAGCCGCACCTCATTTTGAGGCCCTATCAAAATGCCCGGCTAGCCTGCACAAGCTGCTGATTTGTTAGGCCGTAGAGGGCATTCTGTTGGGGCTTCTTGGGTTATCGAGGATCAAGCAGGATTCATCGTCCGGAACGACCTCGCACCAAAAGCGTTGGTGCACTGCCATCTTCGGGCAGGGCGGATACTCGCGAGCCCGCCAACCTGAGGGAGCGCCATCGCTCCGCCCACAGCATTCAGCGATTCGCGGATTCAATCGTCCGGATAGCTTGATCAGACTCCATCCCGTTAAGCATACTCTGCCTATGGAAACGCCCGACCCAGATCGCATCAAGCAGCGGCAGATCAATTTCCGTGATCTGCACCCGGACCGCAACGACGCCCACACCGCGGCCAATTTCCTGGCCGATGTCGATGGTGTGCTCGAGACGCGGCCACTGTCGCCGATCGTGCTGCAGCTGACCTACGATCTGCACAAGACCTGCCTCGAAGAGATCGACAACGCCCTGATCGAACTCGGTCTCCACCTAGATGGTGCACTGCTCTATCGGTTGAAGCGCTCGCTCTACTACTACACCGAGAGCACCTACCGCGATAATCATGGCTATGCCCCCAGCGACCGCAACAGCACCAAGCTGGTCTTCGCGAGACGCTGGGAGAACCTCGAGCACGGCTGCCGCGACCCTCGACCAGAGCATTGGCGGCGCTACCTGTAACCGAATGACAATATTAGGCCGGTCTTATATGATCCGGGAATCCATCCGGAACAGACCGAGTCCGCCATGCGCTTCGACATCAGCCCCCGCGAGATCAAGAAGGCCAATATCCCGCACGAGATCTTTTTGACCAACCTGATCGGCAATCACATCCTGATGGCGGTCGCCGCCGGGGGCATCGCCGGAACCTTCCCCTGGGTGATGGCGGTGATCCCCGCGATCTCGTTCTCGATCCTCAGCTTTACGCTCTGGCGCGCGCACCGCGCGATCGGCCGTGACCCCTGGTATGTGATGTGTCATTGGCAGGTCTGCGCCCGCCGTAGCCGCATCTTCATCGGCATGCTGTCGCTATTGCTCGGCGCCATCCTGTTGGCATGGATTGGCCACGTCTATGGCGGAATGATGAAAGAGGCCGCGATCGCGTTGGTTGCAGGTATCGGCATCCTGCCGGTGATGGTGACCGTGCTGGTGCTGATCATCGTCGAGTCCGACGCGCTCTACAACGCCAACCAGGCGAAGCTGCCGGCCTGGGTGGTCGAGCGCTACCCGAATCCGGATGCCAAGCTCATCGATGAGCCCGCGGCGTCTGAAGCAGCGGTCTGAGCGTTCATACCCTACGCAGCCATCCCGCGCAGCGGTCAATCGCTGTCGGCGTCTGAATCCTTTTCCTTCGCCACGAGAAAGTCGATGACCTCAAAGAGCTGATCTCGGCCGCCAGCCTCGGTCACGCCGGTGATGTACTTCCCATTGACCACGATCGCCGGCACACCCGAGAGCTGGTACCGGCGCACCAGCTCGGCCGATTCACGCACCTGCATGTCGACCGGGAACGACTGATAGGCGTCGCGAAAGGCGTCCTCATCGATGCCCTGCTCGGCGGCGAAGGCGATCAGCTGCTCTTCGGTGAACAGCTTGCGCCGTTTCTCATGGAGCGCCTTGAACAACGGCTCGTGCAGCTGGCCGAGCTCACCGAGCTGCTCGGCCGCGAAGAAGGCCTTCGCATGCGGGATCCAGCGGCTAGATGCCGCCGCCGGCAGGCGTCGAAAGACCACGCCCTCGGGCTTGGTCTCGAGCCATTCGTGGATTGCCGGCTCCAGCCGATAGCAGTGCGGACAGCCGTACCAGAACAGCTCGAGCACCTCGACACCCGTCCCCTCCTCGAGCCGCTTGGGCTCCGGCACCACCTTGTACTCGATACCTTCATCGAATGCGGCACCGAGCGCCCCCATCGAGAATCCCAGCAAGACAACGATCCCGAGCCAGGCCATAAGGCGAACTCCCCAGCCGCCGCCCCAACGCGGCGTCACCTGATGATCAGCGGTCAGCGCAAGCATTTGTTCCCTCCCCGGGATAGCGTGTGGCTCAGACGGCGGTGGCGGCAGGCTCGAGCAGGTAGTCGATAATCAGGCCGATGAAGACTGCCATACCGAAGTAGTTGTTGTTGAGAAAGGCGATGAAGCAGCGCGCTGGCTCGCGGTCTCGGATCAGCCATTGTTGGTAGCCGGAGAGGCCCGCCGCGACCGCGAGTCCAACGAAGTAGGGCAGGCCACGGCCTGCCGCGAGACCAACCCAGACCAGCAGCGCGAGCATCAACAGCTGCAGCAGTGCGACGATCAGCCGGTCATAACGCCCAAACAGGATCGCCGTCGACTTGATCCCGATCTTGAGATCGTCCTCGCGATCGACCATCGCATACTCGGTGTCATAGATCAGCGCCCAGACCACCGCGCTCAGGAACAGCACCCAGGCGTAGAACGGGATCGACTCCTGGATCGCCATGAAGGCCATCGGCACCGCCCAGCCGAACGCCATGCCGAGGAACATCTGCGGCACATGGGTGAAGCGCTTCATGAACGGGTAGATCATCGCCAGCGTCACCGCAACCACCGACATCGCGACGGTCTGCCAGTTCAACAGCAGCACCAGGCCGAACGAGACCAGCGACAGGATCAAGAACACGGCGACCGCCTCGATCGGCGCGATCACCCCTTGCGCGAGCGGGCGGGTGTTGGTGCGCGCCACATGCCCGTCGAGCTTGCGGTCCGCGAAGTCGTTGATTGCGCAGCCGGCCGAGCGCATCAGCACTACCCCTGAAACGAAGATCAGAGCGATCTGCCAGGGCGGATGCCCATCGCCGGCGAGCCAGAGCGCCCAGAGCGCCGGCCACATCAGCAGGAAGATGCCGATCGGTCGGTTCAACCGCACCAGGCGATAGTAGGCATCCAGGCGCTCGCGCCAGGACGCGGGCCGCGCGGTCACGGCGACACCAAGGTCTTCCCGACCGCCGATCTTGGTCTCATGAGAGCTCATGCCGATACTCTGGGGTCGTGCCGTCTCAGGTCCAGAAGGGGTTCAGATCGCGCGCCCTGCGTAAGGGCCGCGCAGCGCGGCGGCAATTATCGCACAGGGGCTTCTATCAGACCTCCCCACCGGCTCATCACCTGATAGCATCGGGTCCGTGGACACCGGCGCAGGCGCCAACCGTCCGCGGCGGTAGCCATTCTGTCCAACCACTGGATAAGACAGGTCGCAGATTCTCACACCGAGGGTGTCATCCTGTTCCGGCGCTCATCGCGAGCGGGGTTGAGGAGCCCGGTCCTGGGACGACTTCCTGATAGCGAAGCGGCCACACCCGATCCAAAGCGCTCGGCGCGCCCTGTCGGGATTCAGACCTGACCATAATCGTCCCGCTGCCCGAGCCAGCGCCGGATCAACGGCTCCACGCGTCCAGACCAATGCGCGAGCAGCTCGTCGGCGCTTCGGCGCGCCGCCTGCGCGAGCGCACTGTCGCGCATCGGATCGGCGAGCCGGAACTGGATGCTCCCGGCCTGTCGCGTCCCCAACACCTCGCCGGCCCCGCGCATCCGTAGGTCTGCCTCGGCGATGCGGAACCCGCTCGACTCGCGCCGGAGGATATCGAGCCGCTCGCGCGCCGCGCGCGTCAATGGCGCCTGATAGAGCAGCACGCACGCGCTTTTTTCGGCGCCGCGACCGACCCGTCCGCGCAGCTGGTGCAGCTGCGCGAGCCCGAGCCGCTCCGGGTTCTCGATGATCATCAGGCTCGCTTTCGGCACATCGACGCCGACCTCGATCACCGTCGTCGCCACCAGCAGATCGAGCTCCCCTGCCTTGAACGCCGCCATCACCGGCGCCCGCTCCTGCGCCTTCAAGCGCCCGTGGACCAGCCCGATCCGCAGATCGGGCAGGCGCGCCTGGAGCTCGCCGGCCGTCGCCTCGGCCGCCTGCGCCTGCAATGCCTCAGACTGCTCGACCAGGGTGCAGACCCAATAGGCCTGCCGGCCGCTGATACAGCTCGCCTGCACGCGTTCGATCACCTCGCCACGACGACTCTCGGGCAAGGCCACCGTCTTGACCGGCTGCCGCCCAGGCGGCAGCTCGTCGAGCTCGGAGAGGTCCAGATCACCGTAGATCGACATCGCCAGCGAGCGTGGGATTGGTGTTGCGGTCATGATCAGCTGATGCGGCAGGCGCCCGCTCCGGTCGCCCTTGTCGCGCAACTGCAGGCGTTGATGCACGCCGAACCGATGCTGCTCGTCGATGATCGCGAGCCCGAGCTCGGCAAACCGGACCTCGGCCTGGAACAGCGCATGGGTACCGACCACGACCCGCGCCGCGCCCGAGCCGATCCGCTCGAGGATCGCCGCGCGCTCGGCGCCGGCATGCCGGCCCGCGAGCCAGGCCAGCTCGATCCCCAGCGGCTCGAGCCAGGCGCACAGGCTTTGGCGATGCTGCTCGCCGAGCAGCTCGGTCGGCGCCATGAACGCGACCTGGAAGCCGGCCTCGACCGCCTGCAGGATCGCCATCGCGGCGACGATGGTCTTGCCGGAGCCGACGTCACCGAGCAGCAGCCGTGTCATCGGATGCGGCTGTCGCAGGTCGGCAGCGATCTCGGCGATGACCCGCTCTTGCGCCCCCGTGAGCGCGAACGGCAGCGCGGCGCGCAGGCGCCCACGCCGGGCGCCATCACCCGTCAACACCGGGGCGCGCTGATCACGTCGCGCGCGACGCAGGCGGCGCAATGCCAGCTGATGGGCAACCATCTCATCGAACGCCAGCCGCAGGAACGCAGGATGCGTCCGCTCGAGTAGCGCTTGGACCAGCTCCGGGCTCGCATCGGCCGGGGGGCGATGCAGCAGCAACAGCGCATCGGCCAATGCCGGCAGCCGCAAAGGCGCGGTCAGCGCGTCCGGCACCCAATCGACCAAGGCTGCCGGATCGCGCTGCAGCCGCTCCAATGCCTGTTCGGTCAGCGTGCGCAGGCTCGCCTGCTGCAGGCCCTCGGTCGCTGGATAGATCGGCGTCAGGGTCGAATGGCCCGAACCCGCGGCCTCATCGGTCTCGGCCGCCAGCAGCTCCGGATGCACGATCTCGAGCATCTGCGGCCCCTGGCGCACCTCGCCGAAGCAGCGCAGAGGCCGACCCGGCTGCATCGCCTCGACCTGGGCGCGGGCGAAATGGAAGAAGCGCAGCAGGAGCGCGCCGCGGCCGTCCTCGAGTCGGACCTTGAGCGAACGGCGCCGACCCTGAGCGATCTGTGCATCGCTGATCCACCCCTCGACCAGCACCTCCTCGCCCGCGACCAGGGTATCGAGCGGCCGCAAGCGGGTCCGATCCTGATACCGCAGCGGCAGATGGAACAAGAGATCCTGAACGGTCAGGATACCGAGCCGCTGCAGGCGCTCGGCCAGGCGCGGACCGACGCCCTTGAGCTGCTCGACCGAGGTCTGGTCCAATGCGGCGATGCTCGAGGCGGCCATCGGCGACCGCTCCCGCATCAACCCCGGCACAGGACCAACCGATGCCCCGAACCCAGACTCACCCCGATTCCGGTTACCGGTGCGACCAACAGACCTTGACCCTCGAGACCCGCGGCCGCGGGACCTACAACATCACCAACCAGGTGCGGGAGCTGGTGCAGGCGTCCGGCGTGCGCCTCGGGACCTGCCATTGCTTCGTCCAGCACACCAGCGCGTCGCTGATCCTGTGCGAGAACGCCGACCCGACCGTGCGGCGTGATCTCGAGGCCTTCCTCGGCCGGCTGGTCCCGGACGGCGATAGGTTGTTCGACCACACCGACGAGGGGCCAGACGATATGCCGGCGCATGTCCGCGCCATCTTGACCAAGATGGACCTGACGCTGCCGGTCAGTGACGGCCAATGCCTGCTGGGGACCTGGCAAGGGATCTTCCTCTACGAGCATCGCACCGATGCGCATCGGCGCCGCGTGACCCTGACCACCCAGGGCATCACCTAAGGGATCCGATCAAGACGGCCACCTGACTCGCGCAAGCTTCTGATCTGACTGGCCGAGGGGCCATTCTGTTAGCGCTTCCAAGATCATTCAGGGCCACAGTCGAACGATCGGGCAGCCCGCCAGCTCGGAGAATGAAACGCAGGTCAACCCGCCGGTGCATCCGGCCCTGGCTGCGAGGTCACCCGCAAGGTCGGCTCGCCGAGTCCCCGGCGCGCGCGCAGCGTCTGCGCGAGCTGATGCACCGTCATCGCGTAGTAGGTGCTGCGGTTGTAACGGGTAATCACGTAGAAGTTCTCGAACCCGAGCCAGTACTCGGGCCCGCCGGCCGCATCGAGCCGCAGTAGGCTCACCCGCCGGTCGTCCGGCAGGGCCACGGCCGGGCGCAGGCCCTTTTGCCTGATCTTGGCGATCGAATAATCGGTCTTGAAGCCGGTATCGGTCGACCAGGGCAGCCCATAGCCGCCGCTGGCCCGCGCGACGACGGCCGCGCCGGGCTGCCAGCCATGCGCCTTGAAGTAATGCGCGACGCTGCCGATCGCGTCTTCGGCGTCCCAAAGGTCGCGGCGCCCGTCCCGGTCGAAATCGATCGCGTAGTCGTGCCAGCTCGATGGCATGAACTGACCCAGCCCCATCGCGCCGGCGAAGGAACCGACCGGTTGCAGCGGATCGAAGCCCTGATCCTCGGCCATGAGCAGATAGTGCTCGAGCTCGTCCTGGAAATAATCGGCGCGACGCGGGTAGTCGAAGGCCAGGGTCGAGAGCGCATCGATGATCCGATGCTCACCCATGTAACCGCCCCAGCGCGTCTCGACGCCGATGATCGCGACGATATACTCGGGCGGTACCCCATACTTGCGGGCCGCGCGGTCGAGTGTTTGCGCATGCCGGGCCCAGAACGCATCGCCCTTGTGCAACATCGATGCGGTGATGTGACGGCCCCGATAGCGGGTCCAGGCCCCGGTCGGGCCAGACGCCGGCCGCCATTGCCGATCCATGTACTCGATGATCCAGGGATCACGCTCGACTCGAGAGAACACGCGCACCAGCTCGCGCCGATCCAGTCCCTTCGCCTCCATCTGCGCGATAAAGCGCTCGACATCGGGGCGGCCCGCGTAATCGCCCATGGTCAAGCGAGCAGGATAGGCACCGACACCGCTCGCTCGGCTCATGGCCCGGAAGCTGCTGGTCACTGGCTCGGCGCTCCGCTCGAGCTCGGCCGCATCTCCGGATTTGGGACTGAGATCGACGGAGGCCCCGGCGTTCTTAGCAGGACTGGAGCCACAGCCAGCCAACCCCAAGGCAGCCAGACTAGACAGAACGAGAATAGACAGAACGAGCGGCTGACGCATTGGTTCTTCCTCCGGCTAGTCGCTCAGCACCATCACCGCATCCATCTCGACCTCCGCCCCCTTCGGCAATGCCGCGACCCCGATCGCCGCGCGCGCCGGATAGGGCTCGGCGACAGTCTCGGCCATCACCTCGTTGACCAGCGGAAAATGCGAGAGATCGGTCAGGAAGATATTCAGCTTCACGACATCAGCCAGGCTGCCGCCGGCGGCCTCGGCGACCGCGGCCAGGTTCGCGAACACGCGCCGGGCCTGGGCCTGGATGTCACCGGCCACCAGCTCACCGGTCTCGGGCTGCAGCGGGATCTGCCCGGAGAGATAGACGGTCTCGCCGACCCGAACCGCCTGCGAATAGGGACCGATCGCCGCCGGCGCGCGGTCGGTGTGGATGATCTGTTTGGTCATTTAGAGTACCTCCGCCGTGGATCGCCCTGGGAGCGCCTTGGTAGCGCCCCTTGGTAGCGCCCTGGTAGCGCCCTGGTAGCGCCCTGGTAGCACCCGGGTAACGCCTCGGGCGACTCGACTTCATGGATGTTCTGCGCACAAGGCCCGGCGATCGCAGTCGCCTCGGGCACTGCGTCAATAGAAATGCGCCGGATCATGCTGCACGCCCAAAGAGGATAGAAGCTCGCCGCCTCACGCGTGGCGAGTATAGCGAAACGCGCCTGTTCGTTGACTGATCCCGCTTTCACCTTCGCCGTCCCATGACTCGCCCCGTTCTGCGAGGCTCCTTGCTCCTGAGCGGTCGGACGCGCCTCCGAGCGCTTGCCCGCAAACTCTGATGCAGAACGCTCTACCCCCCAGCGCGCGCCCGGAGCAGGCCGCGCAGGCCCAGGATGGGGCCCTCGTAGGGCGCTCCGCGCCCCAGCGCACGCCCCGCGCGGCGCCCCGCTGCGTTACAACGCGTTGGAATCGCATGATGATCCCACCCCGTTGTGCCTTGCTGGCCTGTTTGCGATCAGGCACGTGGAACGCACCCTGACGGTCGTTCATCTGCCGCTTCTAGAGGATGACCGCTGCCCGCAATGGTCATGGGGTAGGAGCCCGCTTGCGGGCGATCTTCGCCGCCGCGAGCGCGGCCTGGTCGCCCGCAAGCGGGCTCCTACAGCGCTGAGAGCCCAGGTGGCAGGAAAAGGGTCTCGGTATTGCTGACGCGATGCACTAGGACGCCCCAGCCCCAGCGAACAACCGCTGCCACCAGCGCCGGCGCCCCTTCGGCACCAGCTGGGTCGCCGGCAGGTCGACCGGCGGCAATTTGCTCATCACCCAGCCCGGCAGCGGCGGATTGCTGCTCGAGCCACAGACTACACCGAGGTTGTTCGGATCGTAGATCTTGACCAGGCTCGGCACCCGTAGGTCGTCCGCATAGACGATCCCGCACAGGCGCTCATCGTGCTCGCGGCGCAGCAGCACATCGATCTCGTCGATGAAACGCCCGACCGTCGCCGCGTCGGCGGGCGCTTCCGGCGGTGGCTCGCCGATCGCATAGAGATACCAACCGGCCTTGGCATCGATGCGCAGCCGCTGCCAGAGCGCATCCAGATCGCTCCAACGCAGCGCCGAGGTGAAGCTGCCGCGAAAGGCGCGCAGGAACGAATCGATCGGGGCCGAGGCATCGAGCGCGTTGTGGCTTGGGCGTGACATCGGAGTAACAACGGAGCCTGAATCGGGATGACGGAGAGGGGTCGACGGCGGCGAGCGGTGCGCTGGTATAGTCGCAAGGCCGACAACCAACCCGCAACCGAGATGACCAGCCTCTACCAGTCCGAGCTCACCGAGCTGCCCCTGCTCAACCGCGGCAAGGTCCGCGACCTCTATGCCGCCGGCGACGACCATCTGCTGATCGTGACCAGCGACCGCATCTCGGCATTCGACGTCGTCCTGCCGCAGCCGATCCCGGGCAAGGGCGAGGTACTCAACCGCCTCAGCCGCTTCTGGCTCGAGCGCACCGCCGATCTGGTCGCGAACCACCTTGCCAATCGCCCAGTCGAGGACTTCGTCACCGACCCCGAGCAGCGCCGCGCGCTCGGCGACCGCGCGCTGGTCGTGCGCAGGCTCAAACCATTGCCGATCGAAGCGATCGCACGGGGCTACCTGATCGGCTCCGGCTGGAAGGACTACCAGGCCAGCGGCGCCGTCAGCGGCATCGCGCTACCGAGTGGGCTGCGCCAGGCCGACCGCCTGCCCGAGCCGATCTTCACCCCGTCGACCAAGGCCGACGTCGGCGCGCACGACGAGAACATCGACTTCGACGGCGCCGTCGCGCGCATCGGCGGCGCCGTCGCCGAACAGGTGCGCGACCTGACACTGCGCATCTACCAGCAGAGCGCCGCCTATGCCCTCGAGCGCGGCATCATCATCGCCGACACCAAGTTCGAGTTCGGCCTCGATGACACCGGCCGGCTGCACCTGATCGACGAGGTGCTGACGCCGGATTCCTCCCGCTTCTGGCCGGTCGATCAGTACCAGCCCGGCAGCAGCCCGCCGAGCTTCGATAAACAATTCGTCCGTGATTACCTCGAGACCCTGGATTGGGACAAGACCGCTCCGGGGCCGGACCTGCCCGAGGCGATCATCGAGCAGACCGCGGCTCGCTATGCTGAGGCCGAGCGGCGGCTGACTGGAGAGTGAAGGGTGAAGGGTGAAGGGTGAAGGGTGAAGGGTGAAATAATCGAGCGTGCCGCTCGCGATTGGTGGGACAACTGATCCTCGTCGGTCCAGCATCCCAATGCCTTTCGGTATTCGGGTCAGACGAAGCAGGGTGTTGGCCCGCGGTCTTTGGTCGATCAATGGTCTCAACAAGCGAATTTCTCGATCTGGTCTTGGGAAGCGACGCCGTAGCGGGTCGCTGCGCCGGGCGTCCAATCCCCAGCCAGGACTGATCCCCTGACAGTCCAATGCATCGGCCACTGCGAATCTTCACGCTCGTGCTCCTGGTCGCCGCGGTCGCGGCGGGCTGGTGGCTAGTGTCCCGCCCGCAGCCGGTGGCGGTGCGGGTGCAGGCCCTCGAGCACGGGTTGGTCGAGGATGTGGTCGCGAATACCCGCGCCGGCACCGTCATGGCCTGCCGCCGGGCACGACTCGCGCCCGGGATCGGCGGCCAGCTCGCGACGCTGGAGGTCCACGAGGGCGATCGCGTCGCGGCCGGTCAGCTGCTGCTCGAGCTCTGGAACCAAGACATCCGCGCCCGCATCGAGCTCGCCGAGCGTGAGGCCGAGGCCGCCGCTGCCCGCGCCCGGGCCGCCTGCCTGACCGCCGATCAGGCCGAGCGCGAGGCGGCGCGGCAGGTGAAGCTCAAGGACCGCGACATGACCTCGGAGGAGGCGTTGGATCGGGCCATCACCGCGGCCCAGGCCGGCCGCGCGGACTGCGAGGCCGCGCGCGCGAGTGCCCGGGTCAGCGCGGCTCAGGTCGAGGTCGCCCGTGCCGAGCTCGAGCGCACCCGGCTGACCGCGCCCTTCGCCGGCGTCGTCGCCGAGGTCTCAGGCGAGCTCAATGAGTACGTCACCCCGTCGCCACCCGGCATCCCGACGCCGCCCGCGGTGGACCTGATCGACGATGCCTGCTTCTACATCTCGGCGCCGATCGACGAGGTCGACGCGGCCAAGGTCCGGCTCGGCTTGGATGCGCGGGTGACGCTGGATGCCTTCGGCGAGCAGGCGCTGGCCGGCACGGTGCGGCGCATCGCCCCCTATGTGCTGGACCAGGAGAAGCAGGCGCGCACGGTCGAGGTCGAGGTGGTGATCGCCGAGCCGCCGACCGAGCCGCCGCTGCTGGCCGGCTACAGCGCCGATGTCGAGATCATCATCGCCCGCCATCCGGACGTGCTGCGCATCCCGACCGCTGCGGTGCGCCCCGGCGAGCCAGAGACGGCCTTGGTGCTGAACAGCACGACCGGCCTCCTGGAGCAACGCGAGATCGAGACCGGGCTGTCGAACTGGGAATGGACCGAGATCGTCGCGGGCCTCGCGTCCGGCGATCTGGTCGTGCTCTCGCTCGACCGCGACGGCGTTGAGGTCGGCGCCCATGCGACGGCTGATGTGGAGGACTAGTGCAAGACAGCGGAAATCCCGAGACCGACTGTCGCTGCCCCCAATGACCGCAGCGTAGGAGCCCGCTTGCGGGCGATCTTCGCCGCCGCGAGTGCGATCAGGTCGCCCGCAAGCGGGCTCCTACAGCACTGGAAGTCAGGTGGCAGGAAAAGGGTCTCGGCATTTCTGACGCAATGTACCAGGCGTTGACGACGAGACCCACAGGATCAGCGCATTGGCTTGGGCGCATTTGGACCAACGTGCGGCCGGTCTGCCGATGACCGCCGGTGGCGAGGCCCGCGCACGGTCTCCGGTCTTGTTCGATCGAAAACCAATGCACCCGCGTCACACACCCATGCAACCGCGCTTGCGATGATCGAGCTCACAGGCATCGAGCGCCGCTTCCAGGTCGGCGACACCGAGGTCCGGGCCCTGCGCCAGATCGACCTGACCCTAGCCGATGGCGACTATGCGGCGGTGATGGGGCCATCGGGCTCGGGCAAGAGCACGCTCTTGAACATCCTCGGCCTGCTGGACCGCCCGAACGCCGGTCGCTATCGGCTCGATGGCGTCGAGACCACGACCCTCGATGAGGAGGCACGCGCCCGGCTGCGGCGCGAGCGCATCGGCTTCGTGTTTCAGGCCTTCCATCTGGTGCCACGGCTGACCGCGTTCGAGAACGTCGAGCTGCCCTTGGTGCTGGCCGGGATGGCGCCCCGGCCGCGGCGCGAGCGCGTGCGCCAGTCGCTCGCGGCAATGGGCCTGACGGCACGCGCCGGGCATCGGCCGGATCAGCTCTCGGGCGGACAGCGCCAGCGCGTCGCGATCGCCCGCGCCACGGTCACCGAACCGGGGCTGATCCTGGCCGATGAGCCCACCGGCAATCTCGATCGCGCCGCGGGCGAAGACGTGGTCGCGGCGCTGGAGGCGCTCAACAACAAAGGTCTGACGCTGATCGTCGTCACCCACGACCCGGCCCTCGGCGAGCGCGCCCGGCGCCGTATCCAGATGGACGACGGGGCCATCCTATGATGGGCGGCCGATCGAAAGGTCCGGCTGCGGCCAGTTGCTGGTCAACAAGGCTGGCGCTGCTGGTCAACGAGGCTGGCGCGGTCGCGATCGCGACAGGTGCATCCTTCACGTCGCCATCAGAACGGCCGAGACGGCGGCTCGACTCGCGCAAGCTGCTGATCGGCCTCAGCGTAGGCGTTATTCTGTTCGGGCTTCTTGATCTGGATCGGCCGCGAACGGCCCGCCCCCATGCGGATTGAAGACACCCTTTCGAGCGCCGCGCATACCCTCACCGCGCATGCGACCCGCAGCTGGCTGACCCTGCTCGCGGTCGCGCTCGGCAGCGCCGCGGTGGTGCTGCTGTCGTCGCTCGGCGAGGGCGCCCGGCGCTACGTGCTGGACGAGTTCACCCAGCTCGGCACCCATCTGCTGATCGTGATCCCGGGCCGCAACGAGACCACCGGCGGCCCGCCGCCATTGCTCGGCGAGACCCCGCGCGACCTGACCCTGCAGGATGCCCTGGCGCTGCTGCGCTCGCCACACATCGCGCGCATCGCGCCAGTCGCGGTCGGCGAGGCGCCGGTCTCGGCCGGCAGCCGGTCGCGCGAGGTGACCATCCTCGGCAGCACCAGCGACTACCGCGCGGTGCGCAACCTGGCGCTGGCCGCGGGCCGCTTCCTGCCGCCGGGCGACCCGGAGCGCGCCCCGCCCTATGCGGTGATCGGCCAGACCCTGGCCGAGGAGTTGTTCGGCAGCGCCAATCCGATCGGCGCGCGCATCCGCATTGGCGACCGCCGCTTCCGGGTGATCGGGCTGCTCGAGGCCAGCGGCGTCTCGCTCGGCAGCAATCTCGCCGACCTGGCGCTGATCCCGGTCAGTGCCGCGCAGGCGTTGTTCGACAACCCGGCCCTGTTCCGCATCCTGGTCCAGGCACGCGGGCGCTCGGCGCTGGATGCCGCACAGGACGACATCCTGGCGATTATCCGCGCCCGCCACGACGGCGAGGACGACGTCACCGTGATCACCCAGGACGCGCTGCTCGGCACCTTCGACCGTATCCTCGGCGCCCTGACCCTGGCCGTCGCCGGCATCGCCGCGATCAGCCTCGCGGTCGCCGGCGTGCTGATCATGAACGTCATGCTGGTGTCGGTCTCGCAGCGCACCGCCGAGGTCGGGCTGCTCAAGGCGCTCGGCGCTCGCGAGCACGATATCCTCGGCCTGTTCCTGAGCGAGGCGCTGCTGCTCGCCGCCGCCGGCACCGCGGCCGGGATCAGCCTCGCCTATCTGGGCGTTGCGCTGTTCAACAGCCAGGTCGCCGCCTTTGCGCTGGCCGTGCCGCCCTGGGCGCCGCTCGCGGCAGCGACCGTCTCGCTCGGCACCGGCCTGATCTTTGGGCTGCTACCGGCGCTGCGCGCGGCCCGGCTCGACCCGGTCGCGGCACTCGCGGGCCACTGAGCCGACAAACCGCGATGCGCACCCGCGACTTTGCCCGCTACACCCTGACCGCGGTCCGCGCTCAGCGCGGGCGCAGTCTGCTGACCCTGACCGGCATCGCGATCGGCGTCGCCGCCGTGGTGCTGCTGACCGCGATCGGCGAAGGCATCCACCGCTTCGTGCTCGCCGAGTTCTCACAGTTCGGCACCAACCTGATCGCGGTGACGCCGGGCAAGACCAGCACAATGGGGATGTCCGGCGCGATGATCTCGAACGTGCGCCCGCTGAGCGTCGACGATGCCCGGGCCCTGGAGCAGGTGCCCGATGTCGAGGCCGTGGTCTCGGTGCAGAACTCCTGACATACGGTCCCCAACTATCTGAATGTAGGCTATACTTACGGTATCGCTCGACAAATAAATACGAGACTAA
>JAAAOQ010000179.1 GCA_009908845.1 Gammaproteobacteria bacterium | reverse complement strand
ACAGCCGTTGAAGCGAAACTCGGCAAACACCCCCGTCCCTCATCAGCCCGGTCGCGGTCGCTCACGACCCCCACGAGGATATCAGGTCTCCACAACGCCCAGCCCTCGGCTCGTCCGCGCTGTGACCGAGGGCTCAGGATGACCGAACGCCCGCAAGGCGCGACGAATGCCGCCCCAGACCCGTAAACTGACGAAAAATCGATTGAACTCAATAACAAAACAGATAATATAAGCGAATACTAATTTACTGGCGGGGAACCCCATGGCAATGAAGATAGGCTTTCGCCTTGCTCAGGCGCTGTCGATACCGCTCCTGCTGATCGCAGCAACAGGTCAAACCGCGGCCACCGAGCCACCAGTCGCTGACCAGTTGGCCATTACAAAGGCCAGCTACCGCGTGGTCCCAAAGGAATACCGCCTCGACGGCGTGGTCGAGGCGATCAACCGCACCACGGTCTCGGCCCAGACCAGCGGCCAGGTCGAGGAGATCCTCTACGACGTCGATGATTTCGTCGAAAAGGGCGAGATCATCGTTCGACTGCGCGACACCGAGCATCGCGCTCGGCTTGCCCAGGCCGCCGCGGAGCTGCGTTCGGCCTCGGCCCAGCTCGAGCAAGCGCGCGAGGACTATGCGCGCGTCAAGGGGCTATACGAGCAGCAGAACGTCTCCGAATCGGCAATGGACCGCGCCGAGGCCGAGCTCAAGAGCGCCGAGGCGCGGCTGGACTCTGCGCAGGCCAACCTCGAGCAGGCCCAGGAGCAGCTCGCCTACACTCAGATCCGTGCCCCCTACTCGGGCATCGTCACCCGCCGCCATGTCGAGCTCGGCGAGATCGCCAGCCCCGGCACCCCGGTGATGAGCGGGGTCTCGCTCGAGGAGCTGCGGGTCATCATCGATGTGCCGCAGAGCCTGATCCCGGCCGTGCGCGAGCTCGGTGAGATCCGGGTCTATCTGCCCTCCGGCGAGGTCGCCCAGCCGGACCGGATCACGGTCTTCCCATTCGCCGATCTCGGCTCCAATACATTCAAGGTCCGCGCCGACCTGAGCACCGAGACCGAGGAGCTCTTCCCCGGTATGTTCGTCAAGACCGGGATCGTCACCGGGAAGGAGCAGGAGCTGACCGTTCCGAAAGAGGCCGTGGTCTATCGCTCCGAGGTCACCGCCGTCTATGTCGTCGATCCCGACGGCGACATCCGGCTGCGCCAGATCCGCACCGGCCCGACCCTGGACGACGAGTTGGTCGTGCTCTCCGGTCTCACCGAAGGCGAGCAGGTCGCGCTCGACCCGATCGCCGCCGGTGTCGCGCTCAAGGCCCAGGCGCAGTCCCGCGTCGAGGGCGGGGAGCCTCACGATGGCTGAGTCGAACCATACCGCTGACCCGGCCATGCCCCCAGCCACACAAGGCGCCGCCGACGCGGCCGCACCGCCCAAGCTCGGCCTCTCCGGGCGCATCGCCAAGCAGTTTCAGAACACCGAGATCACCCCGCTGCTGGCGCTGCTCGGACTGCTGCTCGGCCTGTTCGCGGTGCTGGTGACCCCGCGCGAGGAAGAGCCGCAGATCAACGTCACCTTCGCCGACATCTTCATCCCGTTCCCGGGCGCCTCGGCGACCGAGATCGAGCATCTGGTCGCAGGGCCGGCCGAGCAGGTGCTCTCCGAGATCCAAGGGGTCAAGCACATCTACTCGATCTCGCGCCCGGGCATGGCCGTGATCACGGTCCAGTTCGAGGTCGGCGAGAATCGCACCGACGCGATCGTGCGGCTGTCGAGCAAGGTGCGTTCGAACGAGGACTGGCTGCCGCCGAACCTCGGCGTCGGCCAGCCGATCATCAAGCCCAAGGGCATCGATGACGTGCCGATCCTGACCGCGACCCTGTGGTCCAAGGACGAGACCGTCGGCGCCTATGAGCTCGGCCAGGTTGCGCACGCGATCGAGCAGGAGATCAAGCGCGTGCCGGGCACCCGCGACGTCTACACCGTCGGCGAGCCGCGCCAGGTGGTGCGCGTGGTGCTCGACCCGCAGGCGCTCGCCGCGCACGGCATCGACATCACCGACCTGCGCCGCGCGCTGCAGGCCAGCAACAGCATCCGCGACGACATCGCCATCGTCGACGACAATCGGGAGATCCTGGTCCAGGCCGGAACCTTCCTGACCAGCCCGGACGAGATCGGCGAGCTCGTCGTCGGCCTGCACGGCGGCCGTCCGGTCTATCTGCGCGATATCGCCACCCTCGAGCGCGGCCCCGAGGTCCCGGAGAGCTATGTCTGGATGGGCGCGGGCCCCGGTGCCGACGAGAAGGGGATCGACCTGGTCGGGATCACCCCGGCCGTGACCATCGCGGTCGCCAAGCAGGAAGGCACCAACGCGGTCGACATCGCGCAGCGGGTGATCGAGCGCTTCGATCAGCTCGAGGGCACCTTCATCCCCGACAATGTCGAGGTCACCATCACCCGCGACTACGGGGCGACCGCCGACGCCAAGGCCAAGAAGCTGATCAGCAAGCTGATCTTCGCCACCGGCTCGGTGATCCTGTTGGTGATGCTCGCGATCGGCTGGCGCGAGTCGATCATCGTCGGCGCCGCGGTGATCGTGACCCTGGCGCTGACCCTGTTCGCCTCCTGGGCCTATGGCTTCACGCTGAACCGGGTCTCGTTATTCGCACTGATCTTCTCGATCGGCATCCTGGTCGATGACGCCATCGTCGTGGTCGAGAACATCCATCGCCACATGGCGATCGGCCGGCGCAGATTGCTCGAGCTGATGCCAGGCGCCGTCGACGAGGTCGGCAGCCCGACCATCCTCGCAACCTTCACCGTGATCGCCGCGCTGCTGCCGATGGCCTTCGTCAGCGGCCTGATGGGGCCGTACATGAGCCCGATCCCGATCAACGCCTCGATGGGGATGCTGATCTCGCTGGTCGTGGCCTTCGTGTTCACCCCTTGGATGAGCAACATGCTGCTCGGCCGCCGGCACGATGCCGCGATCGCCAGCGGCGACGCCGGCCACCATGCCGAGGGCAACGACCCGCGGCTGCAGAAGCTGTTCGACGTCACCATCGGCCCCTTCCTCTCGGGCGGCAAGGGGCTGCGCA
This sequence comes from Gammaproteobacteria bacterium, assembly GCA_009908845.1. Classification (GTDB taxonomy): domain Bacteria; phylum Pseudomonadota; class Gammaproteobacteria; order Chromatiales; family Chromatiaceae; genus Lamprobacter. Next base: position 3,249 of record JAAAOQ010000179.1, on the reverse strand, counting down.
ACCGCTGGCTGCTGCTGGCGGGCGTGCTGCTGCTGATCGCCGCGTCGATCTCGCTCACGGTCACCCAGACGGTGATCCTGAAGATGCTGCCGTTCGACAACAAGAGCGAACTGCAGGTGGTGCTGGACATGCCCGAGGGCACCAGCCTCGAGCAGACCGCGCGGGTGCTCTCAGAGATGGGCGAGTACCTCGAGACCGTCCCCGAGGTGACTGACTATCAGACCTATGCCGGCACCGCGGCGCCGATCAACTTCAACGGGCTGGTGCGCCAATACTACCTGCGCGAGGGCGCGTACCTCGGCGATCTCCAGGTCAACTTCGTCGACAAGAAGCACCGCGACGACAAGAGCCATACGATCGCGCGCGAACTGCGCGGGCCGTTGCAGGAGATCGCGCGCCGTTACGACGGCAATGCCAAGATCGTCGAGATCCCGCCCGGCCCGCCGGTGCTCTCGCCGCTGGTCGCCGAGGTCTACGGAATCGACTATCCGGGCCAGATCGCGATCGCCAAGCAGGTGCGCGAGGCGTTCGCCGACACCGACGACATCGTCGATATCGACGACTCGGTGGAGTACCCGTCAGCCAAGTTCCTAGTCGTCGTCGATCGCGCCAAGGCGGCGCGGCTCGGCGTGGAGCAAGCCTCGGTCGCGCAGGCCCTGGCCACCGTGCTCGAGGGCGAGGACATGAGCTTCCTGCACGGGGCCAACGTCAAGTTCGCGGTGCCGATCCGGGTCACGTATTCGGAGGCCGACCAGGCCGATCTCGAGCAGGTGCTGGCGTTGCGGGTGCGCGCACGCAGCGGCGAGCTGGTGCCGCTCTCGGAGATCGTCGCGGTGGTCGACACCGAGCGCGCGCACAGCATCTATCACAAGGACCTGCTGCCGGTGGTCTATGTCACCGGTGACATGGCCGGCGAGACCGACAGCCCGCTCTACGGTCTGTTCGCGATCGCCGGCAAGCTCACCGACGAGCTCGGTCTGAACCAGTGGTTCATGCAGCAGCCCGAGAACCCCTACGAGTACAGCGTCAAATGGGACGGCGAGTGGCAGGTCACCTACGAGACCTTCCGTGACATGGGCATCGCCTACGGCGTCGGGCTGGTGCTGATCTATCTGCTGGTGGTGGCCCAGTTCCGCAGCTATCTGGTGCCGCTGGTGATCATGGCCCCGATCCCGCTGACCCTCATCGGCATCATGCCGGGCCATGCGCTGCTCGGCGCGCAGTTCACCGCGACCTCGATGATCGGCATGATCGCGCTCGCCGGCATCATCGTGCGCAACTCGATCCTGCTGGTGGACTTCATCAATCAGCAGGTGCGCGAGGGCGCGAGCCTGGAACAGGCCGTCGTCGATTCCGCGGTGGTGCGCACCAAACCCATCGTCCTGACCGCGCTCGCGGCGATGGCCGGCGCCGCGTTCATCCTCGACGACCCGATCTTCTCCGGGCTCGCGGTCTCGCTCTTGTTCGGCCTGTTCGTCTCGACCGTGCTGACGCTGGTGGTGATCCCGGTGGTCTACTATGGCGTCATGCGTAAGCGGGTGGAGTGGATTCGCACGGCGACGGGGTAACGCGGGGAGGGTCGAGATGGCGAAGGCAATCCTCTGCTGGCCGATGTGCAGTCTTACTGGACCTGTAGACCATTGGGCTCGATCCCCGCACCGACGAGTCATCCCGCAGACTGGAGCTATCGAGCCTGGCCGCTTGCGTCGCTCTACCCTCCAACGGCCAGCCTCCTGCCGGACTTCCGCCGTTTCCGGGCTCTCGTCGACGCCCTCTCGGCTGAAGGTATAGAATCTGCAGCTGATTCTACCTAAACGGCAAACCAACATGGCGATCAGCATCAAGAACCGCGAAGCAGAAACCTTGCTGCAAGAGATACAGGCCGTAACCCGTCGCGGGAAGTCCCAGATTGTCCTTGAGCTGCTGCGTCACGAGGTCGCAAGACTGCGCCGCAGCCGCCAGGTCGAGTCCCGTCGCCAGACGCTTGAGTCGATCGCCGAACGCTACGCTGCGCGCCTACCGCACATAAGTCCATCACCTGATGAGATCATCGGTTACGACGAGACCGGTCTGCCTCGATGATCGTTGACACATCCGCACTGATCGCCATCCTGCGCAAGGAACAGGGATACCAGTCTTTCATCGAGACCTTATTAAAGACCGATCGGGTTCGGATATCGGCAGCAACGTTGCTCGAATGCCGCATGGTCGCAAACCGCGACAACGGGCTCGCGGAGTTGGCAGAGCTGCTCATCACCCTGGACGCGGAAATCATCGCTGTGGATCAGGCGCAAGGCGATATCGCGTTCCAAGGCTTCCTGCGATATGGAAAGGGCCAGCATCCAGCTGGATTGAACTTCGGCGATTGCTTCAGTTATGCGCTAGCGAAGGCATATGACGAGCCGCTGCTCTTCAAAGGCGACGACTTTCCTCGCACCGACATCGATGCCGCATGCTGATTCGGGCAGGTTTCATGACTGCATTGAATCGGCCCCTTTTCTTCCGCTGCAAATGTCGGGTAGAGCAGATGCATGAGGAAGATCCGCCATCCCTCGCTCATCGAGGCGTCTTCGCCTGCTTACGGAATACATCGACAGGCGCGATCCGCGGCGATGTCATCCTGGGATGACGGAACCGCTATCGCGTTCCGCTATCCGCGGGCTGAAAACCCCGGCGAACAATCGACGTCATCCTCCGCGGTAGATGGCGGAACCCGTTCATGGTTCCGCCTTACGCCTTGGCTGTCGGTGAAGTCATACTCGTCGCGCATGACGCAGCCGAAAGTAGGAAAAAGAATCGGTGCGTGCCTCACAGGTGACGCTCGGCGTCCATGGAGTCATGCAGGATGCGAACGATCTTGATCCCCTCCGGGATCAGCGCATAGAAGATCAGGTGTCGACCCTCATGGTACTTGCGGCAGCCGGGACGGATCGCATCGCAGGAACGACCCAGGGTCGGCGTGTGAGCAAGCACCGCGAAGCGCTTATCGAGTTGGGTCAGGTACTTGTTGCGCTGGGTGACGCCCCAGGTCTTCTGCGTGTAGCGTGCGATCGATTTCAAGTCCTCGCGCGCCTTGCGTGTGAGGCGAAACGCGGTGAATGTCAAGGTACTTGTGTGTGCCGCAGCAATGCGGCTTTGGTCGGCAAGGAGCTGACCGGGCAGCATGAGAAGCTGCCGAAGCGATGGCGGAACCGACCCGCCGGAGTCTGCCTACAGGGGCCGGCTCCAAACCACCCCCGAGCGGCCTTG
>JAAAOQ010000223.1 GCA_009908845.1 Gammaproteobacteria bacterium | reverse complement strand
TGGGGTCCACCGGGTAGCGCGCTCAGCCCACGGCCGCCGCCGGCACATCCTGGAACTGCAGCGCCGCCAGGCGGGCGTAGAGTCGGGCTGATCGAGCGTGATGACGTCCGCGAAATGCTCGCCTCGGAGAACAGCGGGTTCTCGCTCGATGCCGCGGTGCGCGTCGCCGCGCACGATCGCGCCGGTCTGGAGCGGCTGCTGCGCTACTGTGCTCGGGTATTCCATGTCCGGTTTGTACAGCATTGCTGCCGATGGCAGCCGACAGGCGGATGTCTCTTCACCGCCGGCTAAGGCCACTTGTGGCCGGAAGACCAGTCGACCGTTTAGCCATACATACCGGCCGCTTGCCGGAGGACCCCCGAACGGCAGTTGCCGACCCAGTGCTGTCACCCCAGGTTTCTTCCCTGGTGTCCGCTGTGTCCTTGAAAGCAGTCGCTGGATTTGTATCTGTACCGGGAGTTGGCCGAGGTCAGCGGCGTAGGATCACAGCTGCCCCAGGGAACGCGGATCGGCTTGCACGAGCAGAAGGAGCAGTCTTCGAGCGCATCTCCCGTTGCTACGGTTATGCATGAATGCCCATGACCGGGAATCAACGAATTGCGCGGCAGCCGTGCTGCCGCCATACCGTCGTCATGTACGCACTCATTGGTTACTGGCATGCTCCCAGTCCACAGCCAATAGCAAGTCATCTAACGAGTTCGTCGACAGCGCAAGGTTGATGTCATTGTTGTCCCAAGATCCCTCCCACTCACCGGCGAGCCAATCTCCGTACCCTTCTGACAGCGCCATATCGTTCAGGATGACAGGCGGCGGGGTGCTGTTTTCGGAGGGTTTGGCAAACACGCGCACCCGAAACTGAGCCACGTTATTCCGAAGCTCGTTTTGGGTCCAGAACGGAAAGTGCTCGTGTCTCAGTGGCACGACGAGCAAAGCTGAATCCGTGGTGGCAGCCTTGAACTGCGCCCAGGCCATCGGGAACTCGGAACGGACCGAGAAGATCCGCATACGCGGCAGATTCGATGTCTGGTCTTGAACGGTTTCCGCGGCCGCGGACCGAAGCGCCTCGCCCCCTTCTCTGGCTGTATAGCGCATGTGCAAGACGATGTCGCTGATGGTTTCATAGTCGAACTGGGGAGGAACCGATTCGGGATCGCTGGGATCAGCCGGCAGGGCGAGCTCCCAAGTGCTTATGACGCCACCCCCTTCAAAGGGCAGCCAGCGCTCGTCGCGGAGGTTGGTCTCGAACAGGCCGCTGTCGTTCTGGCCTGAGCTCGTCACGATGGACTCGACGGTACCGAAGCGGTGCGTGAATGCGGGGTCCTCCAGACCTTCGTAAGCATAGCTCCCACCCGGCTTGATGCGGATGCGGCTCTTCACCAGCGACAATCTGCAATGGACGCCGTTGTAGGGCCCCAGCACGCAAGGGATGGTCACGGCGACCTGCTTGATGCGGCGGAAGTAGTGGCCGGGGGCGTCGAGGTCGAATAGCTCCTCTGGCAGGTCGAACCGGCAGCGGCCGGTGGCCCGCAGCTCGATCAGGGCGAGCGGGGCGACTTGCAGCAGGCTGATGTGCTTGGTCAATTCGTACTCCCGGCGCCTCCCTGTCAAGTGGGCGGTCTCCATTCGCTTGAGGTCGTGATGGAGCTGTTCGCCCGCAAGCAGTCCCTCGCGGGTGCTGTCCCAATAACCGAAGCGGATGAAGTCCGATGTGCTCAAACCGTTCTCGTAGCGATAGGCTTTCTCCGCGCGCTTGGCGAGGTCGTAGGCGAGCTTGTAGGTCTGGAAGTAGATGCCGACGATCCGGCCCTTCATCCACCCGTAGAGCTCCTCATTGGTGAACTTGTCGTGGAGAAGCTCCTCGACGGCAGCGGCATTGGCGATCTGCTTGTCGTGGCTGTCCAGCTCGCTTTCGGCAATCTGTTTGCGTAGCTCTGCGGCTTCCAGTTGCAGCGCAAGCTGCTCCTCCTCTTTGACTGCAAGCTCGTGTTGAAGTTGCCATTCGTCGGCGCGCCTTAGCCATTGCGCTGAGATCGAGTCTAGGTTGGCCTTGAAACTGTACCGACCCGCTTCCATCGCCACTGATCGGCTGATAGCGTTCAGCGCGGAAATGATGTTACTGGTACCCCATGTCTGCTGCCAAAAAGCACCGGGACCAGTCGGACACGCACAGGTGCCGATGGTGAAATTCGGCAAGTACCCCATTGCGCCAGCTATGACGTCGACCGCTTGACTCTTTTCTTGCCATTCCTGGGCCTTTTCGAGGTGCTCAAGATAAGCGGCCTCCTCTGGCAGGCGCCTGTTCTCTTCGCTCTCTTTCACTCGCGCCGCATAGAAATCCTTGCGTGGCTGCAGCGCCGCGATCGTGCCGTTCAAAGCCGCGATACTAGCTTCGGCTTCCTCGACCTGCTGCGAGCGAGTATCGCGGATCTCTTTCAACAACAGACGCTCATCAGTGGCGCGTCGCATCGCCAGTTTCTCCGCATCCTTCTTTTCCAGGGTCGCAAGCAGGGTTGCACCCAGGGACTTAACCTCGGCGCAGAGCTCCAGCGCCTTCTGCAGCATGTACTCGAAACGGTGATAGGGCAGTGGCGCGCTGAGATCGTCGAGCACGCTCCCGATGTCGATGCCCTTGGCGGCCGCTAACACCAAGAGGGCCGGGTCGATCGGGGGCTGATAGAGGGGCAGCTCGCGCGCGACACCTTCGATATTCATGCAGTGCCGGATCTTGAACAGCCGGTCTTCGACCCGGTCCCAGTACTCCAGTAAGGTGTCGTTCTGCGGGATGCAGAAGTAGAGGCCGCAATTTGCGTCTTCGTTGCTGCAGTCTCGTGCGATACTCGCAATGGGAGGAAGAATTGGGGCGGCACTTGACCAGTCGAGATCCGTCAAGTGCAGCGCCTCGAGCTCTTCGGCCGCGACCTCTTTGGCCTCGGCCGAGTCCACGGCGACGCCCTCGCTGGCCATTAGGGTGGTCGAAGCGCCTTGCGGCTTGAGGATTGGGGTCCAACGCAGTCGGGCCCAGCTCGCCAAATCAGTCCCGGAGGTTGCCACTTCGTCCTCCAGCGGCACCAGGGCATTGCCGAGCTCGTCAAGACGACTACGTAGTTGCGCGTAGCTCTGCTCTGAGGCCTCGCCGCGCTTGGGCAGCAGTTGCGGCCGCTCGCCGAGGATGTCCTGTGCCAAGACGTAGAGCTGTGTGGCCTCGTTGATCGACTCGATGGTGTCTTGCCGGAACAGTCGATCACCCCAGTCCAGGAGGTTGTCGATGTACTTCATCACCACCGACTTCTGATAGGCCATCAATCGCAGGCGGGCTAGGCTGTGCGGCTTGAAAGGGTCCTTGCGCCACTGTGCGATCTGATTTTCCACCTCGGCGCGAAGCGCGAGCGTCTCCGAGTCGTTGCCGCTGTCGCTCAAGGCCTTGAGTGCGGACCTCAGTCGCTCGGGCTCGGCGTCGCGGAATGGAGCTGTCTTCCAATAACGGGACCAGGGTTTCTGCGGATCGGAGGGCGCCTTGCTGTCCGTTGGGTCGAAGATGTGGTGGAACCACTCGCGCGCCTCGGCGAAGCGTTGGTCCTGCATCAGGCGGGTGGCGATCAACAGTGGGATGTGGAAGACCAACTCCCAATTGTAGATCGCGTAGGCACCAACGTGGCTCAAATCCATGCTGTCGTACGGATAGGGCGGGACGACGATATCGGCCGGCAGATATTCTGACAACAGGTTGATTTGCCAAATTCCTCTTGCGGCAAGTCGATTGGCAGTCCCGAGCATCTTCGACACACCACCGGCGTTCAGATCGCGCACGAGATCGCAGACGTGTGAATGATAGTGCCGTTCGAATATGAGCCCCTCTACCGTCGTTGCCATAAACGAGTAAGCACTCGCTTTGGAAGCGATGTCTGTCGCCATGCGGTCTACCGACGGCGCGTTGGGTTCTGTGAGAGACCTGATCGCTGTTCGAGGCTCACCGCCAGATATTGCAGTAAGTCCCGAGTCTATTTTTCCTTCCGATCGAGGAACCGGCGCAGCTAATTCGGCGAAGACAGCTTGCGCGCTGATGATGGGCTGCGCGAAGGCGTCGTACGCGAAATCCAAGTGAGGATTTTCAAGCTGGTTGTAAGGTGGTGGCTCGATATTATCTTCCAAGTCAGGCCAAGGCTCTTTGGGTAGTGGATGATCGAAATACGGAGGCAGCTCGGTTTTGTCATCCGGCTCAGTCAAAGGTTGTTGCTCCCGCGTTGGCCTTACAAAGAATGTATTCGAATAGTCTTCGTAGAAAAATGGATAGAACTTGGAGTCGGCTGCGATAGGCATTGGTCTTTGGTGAGGGAAGGTTACCCTCCTGAAAGAGTCGGCGATGCATCCAAGCACAGGTGTTTTCGATTTGTCATAAGGGGATTTCAGGGCAAAATCTATTGCTTGCGGCTTCGATTCGTAGGCCATGAAGTGATTGATGCTGTCAAGCTGCCACCGTTGAATTGCATTGTCGATCCATTCGAATGGATAGTTGCTACTTGCTTCCGCAATAATTTGCGGCCTTTCCGCTTTGCAGCCTTGGACGACGAATTGGCCAACGGCTTCCAGGCTCAAGTCGACCTTTAGTGTGCAGTTTGGAGTTTCTACTGAAGTGTTTTCTGTTGTTACGACGTAGCAGGAGGGCGCAACGCCCTCATAACCCGTGTAGACCTCGATACTCAATTGCCCGTTCATTCGCACTGAACGAAACAAGTGCTGGGACGGTATTGGCAAATATCTTGTAATTATTTCTCCTGGCTGCCCCTGCTTTTCGTAAGCTCTCGACAAAATAGTGTCGGCGGAAATCTTTTTCGGCATCCATCGACCATTCCATAGCTCAGTCCAGGCAAGCTGTATATCCCAATGACTATGCGTCTTGCCCCCGCTTTCCTGATTTGCATCTTGGTCGGGCTTTTCCGTAAAGATTGGCCAGAACAAGTAGAGCCGACGATTATGAACCGCCGGTATCAGGTGAATACCCGTCTCTTCCGGCGGAGTGTCAATACTTACATTGAGGCTCTCCCACGGAGACCAAGACCATGTCTCCTGATACCACTTTCGATAGAAATACGCATAAGGCGGAGACGATGTGCGACCGAAGACGTGAAGGATGGCATCACCCGTGTCGCGCCCATCGTCCTCACCTTCCCAATAGATCGCGCAAATTTGAAGTCGGGCAACCTGATCGAGCTTCTTCAGGTAATTCAGAAACACGCTCTCGATATACTGCGGTGTTAGATCGCCTTGCAGCAGCTCGCTCTCCAACTCCTTGAAGAAGGGACTCTTGTCATCGCGCAGCTCCGGCTCGATCCAGTTCTCGGGATACAGGAGCACCTTACGGGCGGCCTCCGCGACCCGATACCATTTCAAGCGGCCTTCCCATTGCTCGGAGTCGAGATCATCCGGCGCGACATTCGCCTCCAGGTTCATCAGGCAGCGCTGGACGAAGAGCTGCACGGAGGCGATGGCCTGCTTGATGCGGGAGGTCATCATGCAGGGGTCCATCTCGACGTCGATCAGCAGATGTGCATAGAGTTCGTTCGGGCTGTCGATGCCCTGATTGCGGAAATCCGACTGGGCCAGCAGATAGGCGAGCAAGGCGTCGCGGCAGCGTTCGCGGAGCCGGTCGTTGAGCGGCTTTGCGACGTCGGGCCAGGTTTCTTCGTCGTATTTGGCCCGCATGCTGTCTTTGACCTGCTGGGCGGTGGCGGCGCTGGCCCAGTCAGTCAAGGTCGCGGTCGTCAGGCCGAAGCGCTTGGCCAGCGTTGCGCACGGCATCAATCGGGCGAGCAGACGGTCGTCCTTGAGGCCAGCTGTATCGAGGAGTCTTGGTGCACTGCTCGTCAACCAGTCGATTGGGACGAGTTGCTCGGCCCAACCGGTCAAAGCACGCACCTGCGTCAGCAGGGCGCTCGGTTCTTCATCGGTGCCAAGGGTCCCTTGGAGCTCGGAGGCGGTAGCAAGGACGTCGGTCAAGCGGGTGTCGGATGGTGGCAGGACATCGCGCAACGCGACATAGTCGACCAATCGGCGCCAGGCATCGAAAGCCGTTGGATTTGCGCCCCCCTGGTTTGTCGTGATACTGGCTCTGAAGGCATCACTGGTAAGGTAGTCGAGCTCTTCCGCGGTCAATGCCAGTGTTGAGATCAGCAGTGCGGCCTTATGCAGGCGCCGATAGGCCATGTGGAGCGCAGAGTAGATCTGATTTGGCAGGAATGCTTCGCCGCCTAGGATCTCGCGCCTGGCGAGCTTGCCTTGCCAGTAGACCCTGAGCTCCGTGTCCACGCCGTTGACGACGGGGGCCTCAATCCGGAGGCGGTAGGCGTGCCCGGCCTGCACCTGGAAG
>JAAAOQ010000227.1 GCA_009908845.1 Gammaproteobacteria bacterium | reverse complement strand
GGTGATCGCTGAGGACGTCGCGGTAGGCGACCTGACGGGCAAAGAGGGCCGAGACCGTCTCGATGTCGTCGGCCTCGGAGGCCGTCTTGTCATCGCGGTAGCGCCGCACGCGGGCGAAGCGCAGGGCGAGGCCGGCCGGATACTGACGGCTGCGCTGGAGCTCGTTGAAGGCGATCTCGACGACGAGCTCGGGTCGGACCTGGACGATGATCCCCTGGCGGGCGATCTCGCGGGCGAGCAACTGCTCGGTCTGCCAGGTCAGGAGCTGGTCGGTCAGTCCCTTGAAGGTCTTACCGAGCATCACGAAGCCACCATTGCTGCGCGCGCCCAGGTGGAGGTTGGAGAGCCATCCCTGCCGTCGGCCGCTGCCCCATTCGGCAGCCAGGACCACGAGATCCAAGGTCTGGATCTGCTTGATCTTGAGCCAGTGGCTGCCGCGACCGCCGGCGGCATAGGGCGCCTGCGGGGCCTTGGCCATCAATCCTTCATGTCCGGCGGCGAGCGCCTGCTCGAGAAAGGCCTTGGCCTCTGAATCCGAGGTGGTGCGAAGCGAGGGCATTCGCAGGCTCGCCGGCACCACATCGCGCAGCGCCGCTTGACGGCTCAGCGTATCGGCGTCGATCAGGGTCTCCCCATTCAGGCGCAGGCAGTCGAAATAGAAGCTTTGCAGCGGCAGCTGGGCGCGGAGGGCCGCGTCGTCACTGCGTCGGCCGAAGCGCCGCATGCTGGTCTGAAACGGCCGCGGTGTACCGTCGTCCCCAAACGCGAGGGCCTCGCCGTCGAGCACCAGGTCGGAAACTGGTAGTCGCCGGACTGGTTCGACGATATCCGGGACCGCTTCGGTCACGTCGTTCCCCTGGCGGCTGAAGACGCGGACCTCGGTCTCCTGCTTATGGACCTGGACCCGAGCGCCATCCAGCTTGTACTCGAGCAGCGGCTCGCCGAGCGTCGCGATTGCCGCGCCGAGATCCTCCGCCGGCTGAGCCAGCATCGGTTGGACCGGGTGAAACAACCGCAGCTCGATCGCATCGACACCGGCGCGACCCTGTGTACGGGCGACGGCCGCGACCTCACCGACCTCGCCGGTGAGCATGTGCGCTCGCTGAATGCTACCTAGCGGAAGTGCGAACGCCGAGGCGATCGCCTCGATCACCAGGCCCAAGAGGGCACCCTGACGCAGCTCGCCAAGCAGCAGGTGCGCGAGAAACTGCTGCTCCTGTTCCGTGGCGGCCGCGAAGAGGCGGGCGAGTCGATCGGCCCGAGCCGCCTTGCTGCCGCCTCCTTTGATTGTCCCGATCTCCCGGAACCAGGCGACGACATCGCCCACCGTAAGCCGAGGGCTTGATGCCGGCTGCGTGGTGCAGGCGGTATGGACCTGGGCCGGCCCAATCCCGAGCCTGGCTTGGGCAGGCTCGCCCGTCATCCAGCGCGCGACTGTCGCGGCCTCTGAATCGGAGCAAGTGCGCAGCAGGGCGGCGATGCGCTCGATCTTCTGTCGCCGCCCATGCAATGCGCCCAGCTCTCGCGAGGCCGCGGCCAGCTCCTGAAGCGCGGTCATCGTCGACTCGGCGCGGCTGGGTACGACCTCTGCCCGCTCAGGTCAGTGGTATTGCTCGGTCGTGTAGTGGCCCGGCTCGAGCCGCCTGTGGCGGTGCAATCCGTGGGCCTCCAGCCAGGCGCGGACGTCCTTGATCATCTCCGAGTTCCCGCACAGCATCAGGTGGCTGTCGTCGGCAGTGATCTTGGCGCCGGCAGTGTCCTCGAGCACACCGTTCTCGAGGAGGTTGGTGATGCGGCCCTGTAGCGCTGTTTCGCTCGAATCGCGGGTCAAGGCGGTGACGAAGGTAAAACTCTCCTCGTGCGCGGCCTGCAGCTCGGCGATGGTCTCGCCGTAGGCGAGCTCGCCGGTGTTGCGGGCACCATGCACGAGGATGACGCGCTCGAAACGCTCCCAAGGCTCCATGGTCTTGAGCATCGAGAGGTAGACGCCAAGCGCGGTGCCTGTCGCCAACATCCAAAGGTGGCGCCGGGAGACGACGTTATCCATCGTGAAGACGCCGCTTGCTTTGGCCGAGACCCAGACCCGATCACCGACCTCGAGGTCGGAGAGCTTCGGCGTCAGCGGGCCTTCTGGGATCTCGTTGAAATAGATCTCGAGCGGGCTCTCGTGAGGGGCATTGACGAGCGAGTAGGGCCGACCGACGCGCTCGCCGTCGAGGTCGAGCGCGACCTTGATGTACTGCCCCGCTCGGAACGAGGAGAGTGGCGCATCGATCTGTAAGCTGTAGAGCGCCTGAGACCAATGCCGCTTCCCGGTTATCCGGCCTTCGATCCAATCAGCCATTCGACTATTACCTCTGTCTGCATCTGGAATCCCGGTTAGTTGGCCTCGGAAGCGCAGTTTCAAACCATGTCCAGAGAATGTTCATGTCTGCTCGCCGACTTGACACGGTCGGGTCGAGCGGGATCTGAAGCCCCGCTGCCTTCCCGGATTCGGTCTTGCTGTGCGATCGAAGACAATCAAGACCATCGCAAGTTGTGTTTCCATCGCGTCCACCCATCTTGGGCCTGTCGATGATTTGCACAACCGCGATGAGGTCCTACGATGCGACATCTGGCGCTACTCACCTTGATCGGAGGAATGACGATGGCTGATCCTGCTACCGCCGCTTGCGCTCCCGCGCTCGATTTCGAGCTCCGCCGGTTGGCCGGCGATGAGACTGTTCGGCTCTGTGATGCCTACCAAGGCAAGGTCGTGTTGATGGTCAATACCGCCAGCAAATGCGGCTTTACTGGCCAGTACGACGGCCTCGAGGCGCTGTACGACCAGTACAAGGATCGCGGCCTGGTGGTCTTAGGCTTCCCGTCCAACGACTTCGGCAACCAGGAGCCCGGCTCGGAGGAGCAGATCCAGAAGTTCTGCCGGCTGACCTACTCGGTTCAATTCCCGATGTTCGAGAAGATCCACGTGAAGAAAGGGCAGGCTGCTCCGCTATACCAGTATCTTGCCGAGCAGACTGGAGCCTACCCGAAATGGAACTTCTACAAGTATCTGATAGACCGTGAAGGAAACGTGGTTGACTACTACTCGAGCATTACTTCACCACAGAGCAAGAAGTTCTTGAAAGCGATTGAAAAACTACTCTGATCCTCCGGCTGATACGGCAGACGCTGGCTTGACATTAGCGTGAGCGTCTTCAGAACCTTGCTCTTGAAGCTGGCACAAGCCCTTGATTCCGAACATTCCAAGTGTTGCTTTCGCAGCGCAACACCATTTCTTCAAATGGCGGCGCGCCAGCGCGCCACCCGGACGAATGAAACGCTCACAGGCGTAGTTTCACGGTAAGCGCACTAGTGAAAGCCGACTCGCCGTGGGGCGGGAGCCGGTCCGCCGCACGTCGGGAACGGGGTCCGCGCATGGTTTGCCCGGGAGCGTGCCAACCGCGACAATGACATCTGTCTGACGTCGTCGCCGAGTGAGGAAGCCGCGTTGCCCGATCACCGCTCGAATTCTGAAGAGCACAGCGAACAGCCTAAAACCGGGTTGGGCGAGGACCCGCCACCGGCACTACCCGAGGACTTCGGCGCTGAGCTCCCTCATTCGCCGACGGATGCCGTCTCGGAACTCGCCGACGCGATGCCGGGGATGCGGGTGCCGCCGCATAACCTGCAGGCCGAGCAGTCGCTGCTCGGCGCGCTCATGCTCGAGAACAGCGTTTGGGAGCAGGTTGCAGATCGGGTGCGTGAAGGCGATTTCTATCGCCAAGAGCATCAGCTGATCTTTCGCGCGGTGGCGATCCTCGCCGAGCAGGATCAGCCTTTCGATGTGATCACGCTCTCGGAGGCCCTCGAGAAGCGCAAGCTGCTCGACGATGTCGGCGGTATGGCCTACCTCGCCGAGATTGACCGGAACACCGCCTCGGCCGCCAATGCGGCGCATTACGCGCGCATTGTGCGCTTCAATTCGGTGCTGCGGCAGTTGGTACGCGCCGGCACCGGCATCGCCGATCTGGCCTTCGACACCAAGGGCCGCAGCGAGGCCGAGATCCTCGATGCCGCCGAGGCCAAGGTGTTCGAGATCGCCGAGCAGCTCACCCGTGGTGGCGGCTTCAAGTCGATTGAGGATCTGCTCGCCATCGCCGTCAACAAGATCGACGAACTTTACCACCGCGACGAGCCCATCACCGGGTTGCCCACCGGTTTCATCGACTTCGATATGAAGACCTCGGGCCTGCAGCCATCAGACTTGATCATCTGCGCGGGCAGGCCGTCGATGGGCAAGTGCTTGGCGGCCGACTCCGAGATCCTCCTGGCCGATGGTCGCGTCGAGACGATCGAAGCGATCGTCGAGCAGGGGGTCGCGTCGGTGATGACGCTGACCCGACAGTTGCGCTTCGAAGCGGCGCAACCGAGCGCGTTCGTCGATGACGGTCACAAGCCGCTGTTCCGGGTCACGACGCGCCTCGGGCGACGGGTCGATACCACCGCAACGCACCCATTCTTGACGCTGGACGGGTGGCAGCCACTGAGTGAGCTGGCGGTCGGCGAACCGATCGCTGTTCCTCGACGCTTGCCGGTGTTCGGTGAGCGCCCGCTGCGCGACTGCGAGGTCGCGATCCTCGGTTATCTGCTCGGCGACGGCTGCTTGACTGGCCGAACGCCGAAGCTCGTCAATCAGAACCCAGCGATCCAAACCGACTTCATCGAGGCGGCCACTGTCTTCGGGGGTGTGCGTGCGCTCTTAAAAAGCTGGCCGCAACGCACCGCCGAGGTGTACGTGGTGGCCGATCACGCCCTGACCAAGAACAATCGCCGGGTCTTTGCTCGCCGCCTCCTTGCAGCGCTCGATCAGATCGGGTGCACTCAGCGGGCATTGGCGGCGGCGACAGGGGCCAGTCCCGCGAGCGTCTGCAATTGGGCCCAAGGCCGCAGCATGCCAGGCTCCGCGATGTTCGATGCGATCGCGGCATTCTTCGCCGAGGCGCAAGTCGACTGGTCCCCACAACGGCGCGAGAGCGGAACGAAAAACGGGCCGAACGCGCTGACCCGCTGGCTGATCGAGCTCGACCTCTGGGGTCGGGATGCGCATCGCAAGATGGTTCCCGCCCCGATCTTTCAGCTGCCCAAGGTCCAGCTGGGCCTATTCCTGAACCGGCTCTTCGCAACCGATGGCTGGGCGACGGTCCTCGCGACCGGGCAGTGTCAGATCGGTTACGGGTCGGTCAGCGAGCGGCTGGCTCGACAGGTTCAGCACTTGTTGCTGCGCTTTGGCGTGGTGGCCAAGCTGCGAAGGCGCACGATCCGGCATGAGCCACTGAATTTAGTCGCCTGGCAGCTCGATATCACCGACGCGCGCTCGATCCGCCTCTTCGCTACCGAGATCGGCATCTTCTCGAAGGAGACCGCGATAGCCCGGGTTCTGGAAACGCTCGATCATAAGCAGCTTGCCGATGCGCTGCAAGATGACGCCCTCAAGGATCTGGCAAGCAGTGATCTCTACTGGGACCCGATCGTTTCGATCGAACCACTGGGGTCGCACCAGGTCTACGACCTCACAGTACCGGAGACGCATAACTTCGTCGCGAACGATCTCTGCGTCCATAACACGAGCTTCGCCATGAACTTAGCCGAGAATGCCGCGATCAAGACGGGCAAGGGCGTGGCCGTCTTCAGCATGGAGATGCCTGGCGACGCGCTGGCGATGCGCATGATGTCGTCGCTCGGGCAGATCGACCAGCATCGGGTGCGCACCGGCAAGTTGAGCGAAGAGGACTGGCCGCGACTGACCTCGGCAGTCACCATGTTGTCCCAGGCACCGATCTACATCGACGACACGCCGGCGCTGTCGCCGACCGATCTGCGCGCCCGGGTGCGCCGACTGCAGCGCGACCTCAAGCGCGAGGAAAAGGAGCTCGCGCTGATCGTGGTCGATTACCTGCAGCTGATGCAGGCACCGCAAGAGGGCGAGAATCGTGCCACCGAGATCTCGACGATCTCGCGCTCGCTGAAATCGTTGGCAAAGGAGCTGAATGTGCCGGTCGTCGCCCTGTCGCAGCTCAACCGCAGCCTCGAGCAGCGTCCGAACAAGCGCCCGGTGATGTCGGATCTGCGTGAGAGTGGTGCCATTGAACAGGACGCAGACGTGATCGTGTTCATCTACCGCGACGAGGTCTACAACGAGGACAGCCCTGACAAGGGCGTCGCCGAGATCATCATCGGCAAGCAGCGCAATGGCCCGATCGGCACTGTGAAGCTCGCCTTCCTCGGTCAGTACACCAAGTTCGAGAACCTCGCCGACGACCTCTACGGCGATCTCGATTACCAATGAAGCCCGGGCCTTGGGCGCGTATCGACCTCGATGCCCTGCGCGCCAACCTCGCGATCTGCCGCCGCGCCGCACCGACCAGCCGCATCTGGGCCGTGATCAAGGCCAATGCCTATGGTCATGACCTCAGTGCCTGTGCGGCGGCGCTGGCCGATGCCGATGGCCTCGCGGTGGCGCGCGTGCAGGAGGCGCCGGGATTACGCGGGATCGGCATCGATCGGCCGATCCTGGTGCTGGAAGGCGCCATGGACGATGCCGAGCTGAGCATCGCCATCGCGACGCGGCTCGAGCTGGTGGTCCATGCCGCCTGGCAAGCCGAGCTGATCCAGGCCCATCTGGATCGCAATCCGCAGCCAGGCTCAGTGCGCGTTTGGATCAAGGTGGATACCGGCATGGGGCGGCTGGGGCTGCTGCCCGCGCAGGTCGAGGCGATGCTCGGGCGGCTGCGGCGGCTCGGCTCGGCGCTTGAGCTGGCCGGTCTGATGACCCATCTCGCCAACGCCGATGATCCGCTGCACCCGATGACGGCGCAGCAGTGCGAGCAGGCGAGGGCGCTCGCGGACCGCTTCGGACTGCCGCTATCGGTCGGCAACTCGGCCGGCATCTTGGCCCATCCCGCCGCGCGCACCGACTGGGCCCGTCCGGGGATCATGCTGTACGGCGGCTCGCCGCTGCTCGATCAGACGGCCGCCGATCTCGGGCTCAAGCCGGTGATGACCCTCGCGAGCCAGCTCATCGCGGTGCGCGAACTGCCGCGCGGCGCGACGGTCGGCTATGGCAGCACCTATCGCTGTCCGGAGGCGATGCCGGTTGGCGTGGTCGCGATCGGCTACGGTGACGGCTACCCGCGTCATGCACCGACCGGCACGCCGGTGCTCGTGCGCGGCCAGCGCGCGCCGCTGATCGGCCGGGTGTCGATGGACATGATCAGCGTCGATCTGCGTGCCGTGCCAGAGGCGGTCGCCGGCGATCCGGTGACACTATGGGGGCAGGGGCTGCCGGTCGAGGAGGTCGCCGCCCATGTCGGCACCATCAACTATGAGCTGCTGTGCCGGCTGTCGCCACGCGTGCGCCATGTCCATGTCCACCAGCCCGGTATAGTGGCGCAGGAACCAACGCATCCCGCGATGCACACGCATGAGGCCGGCGCTTGAGCCAGACCGCGAAGAAGGGCCGCACCCTCTACGTCTGCAACAACTGCGGCGCAAAGTCGCCGAAATGGAGCGGCCGCTGCGCCGATTGTGGCGCCTGGAACAGCATCGAGCAGGTCGTGCAGCCGCCGAAGACGGCGTCGCGGACGGGCGCTGCGGGGTACGCCGGTGCTGCGGCGCAGGCCGAGGCCGCGACCGTGCATCGCCTCGCCGAGGTCGCGCCCGAGCACGAGGTGCGCCGCTCCTGCGGCATCGCCGAGCTCGACCGCGTGCTCGGCGGCGGGCTGGTGCAGGGCTCGGTGGTGCTGATCGGCGGTGACCCCGGCATCGGCAAATCGACCCTGCTGCTGCAGGCCAGCGCCGCGATCGATGCCAGCCCAGAGTTCGCGGCCGCGCGCGGCGCGGTGCTCTATGTCACCGGCGAGGAATCGCCAGAGCAGGTGAGCCTGCGCGCGCAGCGGCTCGGCCTCGCGCCCGGCAAGCTCAATCTCGTCGCTGAGACCTGCATCGAGCAGATCCTGGCCACGGCGGCGGCCGAGACGCCGCGGGTGCTGGTGATCGACTCGATCCAGACCCTATTCACCGAGGCGCTGACCTCGGCGCCGGGCTCGGTCTCGCAGGTGCGCGAGACCGCGGCCCAGCTGGTGCGCTACGCCAAGCTCACCGACACCACCGTGTTCCTGGTCGGCCATGTGACCAAGGAGGGCGCGCTGGCCGGGCCGCGCGTGCTCGAGCACATGGTCGACACCGTGCTCTATTTCGAGGGTGAGGCTGGCAACCCGCACCGGCTCGTGCGCGCGGTCAAGAACCGCTTCGGCGCGGTCAACGAACTCGGCGTGTTCGCGATGACCGACCGCGGCCTACGCCAGGTCTCGAACCCGTCGGCGATCTTCCTGTCACGGCATAGCGAGGCCGCACCGGGCTCGATTGTGCTGGTGACGCGCGAGGGAACGCGACCGATGCTGGTCGAGGTGCAGGCGCTGGTCGATCAAAGCCCGCTCGCCAATCCGCGCCGGCTGGCGGTCGGCCTCGACCAGAATCGCCTGGCGATGCTGCTCGCGGTGCTGCATCGCCATGGCGGTATCGCGATGTTCGATCAGGATGTCTTCGTCAATGTCGTCGGCGGTGTGCGCGTCACCGAGACCGCGGCCGATCTGGCGGTGCTGTTGGCGGTGCTCTCGAGCCATCGTGATCGGACATTGCCGATCGATCTGGCGGTGTTCGGCGAGGTCGGGCTCGCCGGCGAGATTCGGCCGGTCGCGAGTGGCCCGGATCGGCTGCGCGAGGCCGCCAAGCATGGCTTCAAGCAGGCTATCGTGCCGAAAGGCAACGTCCCCAAGGGCGGCGTGGAGGGCTTGCAGATCCGCGCGGTCTTGAGCTTGCGCGAGGCCGTTGACGCGCTGTAGGGCTGCAAACCGTTCTGAGCGCGCCTAGACCAGCCCGCCAAGCTCCAGCGCCACGTCATCGAGCATCGACGGGCTGATGCGGTGCGGCGCTCCGAGCTGGAAGCGCGTTTGATAGACGCCGTCCTCAGGGGCGCGATAGACCCAGATCGCTTGCGTCGGGATATCGATAAGCCAGAGCTCGGGGATAGCGAAGCGGGCATATAGCGGCAGCTTGCGCTCGCGATCATAGCGGACGCTGCTGTCGGCGATCTCGACGACCAGCAGCACGTCCTCGGCCCGCGGATGCTCGGCGCTGTAGAAGTCGTCCCGTGGCTTGAGCACAGCGATATCGGGCTGAGGAGCACTGAGGTCTCCGAGCAGGATCGGGTCTTGCGTGGAGACGATGGCGCGCCTGCCGATGGCCTCGATGAGCAGGAAGGTCAGCCGCTTGGTACGGCCGGCATGGGGCGGCGCGATTGGCGGCATGTCGATCATCACTCCGTCGATCAGCTCGATTCTGGCCTCCGGGTCTAGCACGCCGGCTTCGCCCATGCGGAAGAACTCCTTCACGGTGACAGGATGCGGTTGCGGTGCTAGCAAGACGTTGACTTGCATGCGGGGCTGGCGTCGTGAAGCAGTCGTGAATTGGGCCCAAGGTTAGCGGTCTGGCCTGGGGCGTTCAAGATCGAGCTCAAACTGGACTGTCCCTCCGGCGCCCCAGCGGCGGCCAACGAGTGACCATGATGCGCTACTCGCCAGTCTGCTCCAGTACGTCAGTGGGCCTTTGCGCGTGCGGCTTGCTCGCGGGTGTAGAAGCGGCCGTCGCGAATAAACCCAGAGACCACGTCCGGGTCGATCACGGTGACATGCCCGTGCTCATCACGCTGCTCGACCCAGGACTCGGGAAGCCCATCGAGAAGGTGGATGGGCGCCGCGCGGCCGTCGTCAAAACGCGACAGCGAGAGCTCGCCGGTGGCGCGGTTGAGATAGCCGGGGCGAAAGCCGAGGCCGCGGTTGCATTGGCTGATACCCGCAGTGCTGGCGTAGCGGCGATTCTCATTGCGCAGCGTCAGCTCGTTGAGGGCGCCACGCAACCGGCGCTCGCGCTCGGTGATCGGGGACTCGTGATCGAAGACTTGGGTCTGCAGTTGCTCGTCGTACATTGCCGTGCTCCTCTTGCCTTGCTTGTTATATCGGCAGCGACGAGCCGGTTCCGAGTGCCAAGCCGCGAAAAACGGTGGGCAGAGAGCAGTTTCGATCGATTCAGGGCGAGGGTTCTGGCCCTCCGGCCCCGTCCCCTGTATTGCGCATAATGTATATTATGTAAATTAATGTTATCCAAGACTGGCTTCATGACGTCCTGTTCCTTGCAGCCTTGGCCGGACGCAACGCTCGGAATGCCGGGTACGTCGAACACCTGGCCGGGCTTAGAGTGGACTTGCTTTAGAGCGTGGTACCATCTTGGTCTTCTACCTCTGACGCCTCAAGACTGTTTCCTCACCGGGCGCCGTGAATGAGCATCATCCCCGTAAGCGCTTTGGGCAGAACTTTCTTCATGATCCGGGCGTTATTCAGCGTATCCTCGACACAATCTCGGCTCAGCCCGATCAGCATGTCGTGGAAATTGGCCCAGGCCAGGGCGCGCTCACGACCGGCTTGTCATCAGCGGTGGGCAGGCTCGATGCGATCGAGATCGACCGGGACCTGATTGGCCCACTCGCGAAGCGGTTCGGCATCGACAGTACATTCGACCTGGACGCGCCTGAAGGCGCCACCTTCACATCCGCTGGCGAGCACCCCTGTCTACGCATCCATAATGTGGATGCCCTGACCTTTGATCTGTGCTCCCTGCGATCGGCTCCTGCCGCACCGCGGCTGCGTGTTGTCGGTAACCTGCCTTACAACATCTCGACGCCGTTGCTGTTCCGGTTCCTGGAGCAAGCGGACTGCATCGAGGATCTGCATCTGATGCTGCAGAAGGAGGTCGTCGATCGGATCGTAGCGCCGCCTGGCACCAAGGTCTACGGTCGGCTCTCAGTGATGGTGCAGAGCTATTGCAGCGCCGAACGTCTGTTGACTGTGTCAGCAGGTGCCTTCCGGCCGCCCCCGAAGGTGAACTCGGCCATCGTTCGGCTTCGCCCTTACCGCCCGCTGCCCTACCCGATCGCCGATCCCGCCTGGCATGCACAGGTCGTAGCAGCAGCCTTTGGACAACGCCGTAAGACGCTGCGCAACAGCCTGTCCAGCCTGATGACCGCGGATCAGATAGCCGCCGTCGACATCGACCCCGGCACGCGCGCCGAGAGGCTGTCTGTTGCCGACTTCGCCAAGCTTGCGAATGCCTCGGCCGCTTGCATTGGGCCGGAAATACCCTGAGGTTAGAAAGCGTTTTGACGCCAAGACTGATGAGGAGCAGATGATGAACGACGAGGCTTCCGAGACCCAGAATCCGGATGACACGGCCACGCAGGATGACGAGATCAAACTGGCCCGTGCGCGCGATGTCCTGCCGTCGTTGATCCATCTGCTGCCGGTGGCCTCGCGGCCGTTCTTTCCAGGCCAAGCGGTGCCGCTATTGATGGATGCCGAGCACTGGCTGCCGACGATGAAGGCGGTCGGCGAGACCGAGCATAAGGTGCTGGGCGTCGTGTTGGTCTCGAGTGACACCTCGGAAGAGGCGAAGACAGGGGATTTCGAGGATGTCGGGACTGCTTGCCGTGTCCATCGGGTGCATAGCGAGGAAGGCAAGCTTCAGGTCCTGGTGGAGTGCCTGCAGCGCTTTCGGATCGATTCCTTCGCCAGCCGTAAGCGGCCATTCTCGGCGCGCGTGGAATACATGCCGGAGCCAGCCCCGGAGCCTGAGGACCAGATCAAGGCCTATGCGATGGCCGTGATCAACACCATCAAGGAGTTGTTGCCGCTCAATCCGCTCTATGTCGAGGAATTGCGCATGTTCCTCGACCGGTTCGGCCCTGATGATCCGTCACATCTGGCCGACTTCGCCGCCAGCCTGACCACCTCGAGTAAGGAGCAGCTACAGGAGGTGCTCGAGTCCGTGCCGCTGATGAAGCGCATGGAGAAGGTGCTGGTGCTGCTCAACAACGAGCTCGAGCTGGCCAAGGCGCAGCACTCGATCAGGCAATCGGTCGAGGAGCGGATGCAGAAGCAGCAGCGCGAGTTCTTCCTCAAGGAGCAGCTGAAGGCGATCCAGAAAGAGCTCGGCATCGCCAAGGACGACCGCACTGCCGAGGTGGACAAGTTCAAGGAGCGGATCGCCAAGCTGACGCTGACCGAGGAGGCGCAGAAACGCGTCGACGAGGAGATGGAGAAGCTGGCGATGCTCGAGACCGGGTCGCCCGAGTACTCGGTCACACGCAACTATCTGGACTGGATCACGCTGCTGCCCTGGGGCCAGCACTCGAAGGACAAACTGGACCTGAAGCGCGCACGGCGGGTCCTCGACCGGGACCATTACGGGCTCGACGACGTCAAGCAGCGCATCCTCGAGTTCCTAGCCGTCGGCATCCACAAGAGCGAGATCGCCGGCTCGATCATCCTGCTGGTCGGCCCGCCCGGCGTCGGCAAGACCTCGATCGGCCGCTCGATCGCCGATACCCTCGGCCGGCGCTTCTATCGTTTCTCGGTCGGCGGCATCCGCGACGAGGCCGAGATCAAGGGCCATCGCCGCACCTACATCGGCGCCATGCCCGGCAAGTTCCTTCAGGCGGTCAAGGACGCTGGCACTGCAAACCCGGTGATCATGCTCGACGAGATCGACAAGATCGGCGCCAGCTACCATGGCGACCCGGCCTCGGCGCTGCTCGAGGTGCTCGACCCGGAGCAGAACGTCGATTTCCTCGATCACTATCTCGATCTACGCTTCGACCTGTCGAAGGTGCTGTTCGTCTGCACCGCGAATCAGACCGATTCCATCCCCGGCCCGCTGCTCGACCGCATGGAGGTGATCCAGCTCTCCGGCTATATCGCTGATGAGAAGCTGGCGATCGCGAAGAAATACCTGCTGCCGCGCCAGATCGAGCGCGCCGGGCTGCCGAAGAACACCGTCAAGCTCAAGACCAAGACCCTGCGCGCACTGATCGAGGGCTATGCGCGCGATGCCGGCGTGCGCCGGCTGGAGAAGCAGATCGGCAAGATCGTGCGCAAGGTCGCGGTGAAGATGCTCGAGGGCGCCGAGACGCCGGTCGACGTCGGTGCCGACGAGCTCAAGGATTACCTCGGCAGTCCGGTGTTCCGCGACGAGCGCAAGCTCTCCGGCCCCGGCGTCGTGACCGGCCTGGCCTGGACCGCGATGGGCGGCGCGACCCTCTCGATCGAGGCGGTGCGCACGCACGAGTACAGTCGCGGCTTCAAGCTGACCGGTCAGCTCGGCGACGTGATGAAGGAATCGGCCGATATCGCCTACGGCTATGTCGTCAGCCACGCCAAGCGCTTCGGCGCCGACCCGGCCTTCTTCGAGAAGGCGTTCGTCCATCTGCACGTGCCTGCCGGCGCCACCCCGAAGGACGGCCCCTCGGCCGGCATCACCATGGCCTCCGCCCTCCTCTCGCTGGCGCGCAATCAGCCGGCGCGACGCATCGCGATGACCGGCGAGCTGACCCTGACCGGCGAGGTGTTCCCCATCGGCGGCGTGCGCGAGAAGCTGATCGCGGCCCGGCGCGCCGGGATCAAGGAGATCCTGCTGCCCGAGGACAACCGCGGCGAGTTCGACGAGGTCCCCGAGCACGTCAAGAAGGGCCTCCAGGTCCACTTCGTCAGCCGCTTCGAGGAGGTGGTCGAGCTGCTGTTCAAGTAATCGCAAAAGCGGATGACTTGATCGCCGGACGACCAACCACAGCATGAGCCAACACGGCTGTTTCTGGGGTCGCTGGCTTGCCTTGATTCACCAGCGAGCCGCGTCCTCACTATCAGCGGGTTGGCAAGGGTCGGGCGCCCCCAAGAGCTGCTCGCTGAGCTCGGCGACCGCTTGGAACAGCCGATCTGGCGCCATTGCGCACAACACTGTTTCGCAATTGTAGCCCCAGGCCACGGCGCCGGCGGTGGCGCCTGCGCGGCGGGCGGCCTCGATATCGCGCACCTCATCACCGATATAGAGCATCGCGGCGGTCGGGACGCCAGTGCGCCGGCTCAGACGCTTGAGGCGCTGGGCCTTGCCGTTGAGCGCGGCCCCGCATTCGAAGGCTTCGATGCCGGCGCAGAGCGCGGGACCGAGAACGGTACGGATGTTGTCGAGGGTGTTCGAGCTCATGATCGCAACGCGCCGATCGCGGGCTGCGAGCCGATTGAGCAGCGGGGCGACGCCGTCGAACAGTGTGATCCGGTCGATATCGCGCGCCATTCGGCGGCGCAGGTCGCGCGCAATCCAGGGGATCTTCCAGCGCGGCACCCGGAGCTCGCGAAAGATGGCTTCGGCGCTCAGGCGCCGGAGCCGTGTCGCGTCTTCGGCAGGAATCTGGCGGAAGCCCCAGTCTCGGGCGACCGCATTGAGCTCGGCAGCGAACCAGGGAAAGCTGTCGGCGAGGGTGCCGTCGAAATCGAACGCGATCAGCTCTGGTTGGACCCAATCTGGCCTTCTTGGCTCCCCATCGTTTGCCTTGCTCAACCTAAAAATCGCCATACCCGCTCACCCTTGTATACGAGGCTCCCCGCGAAACTGAGCCTTTCGACGCCTTGCGTGCGGCGATCCGGCGCAGCCGGTCCAACGACCCAATCTCAACCAGAGTCCCCCAAGACCCCGCCGATGGAAGTTCTCGAGATCGCTCCGCTCATGTTCACGCTCGCACTTGCCGCGGGCTTGATCGATGCGATCGCCGGCGGCGGTGGCTTGATCACGGTACCGGCCTTGCTTTGGGCTGGTCTGCCGCCAGTCGCTGCGCTCGCGACCAACAAGGCGCAGGCGGTCTGGGGGTCGTTCGCGGCCACCGCCCACTTCGTGCGCCAAGGCGCCATCGCGCTGCGACGGGCCGCATTCACGGTCGCCTGCACCTTTGTCGGCGCGGCCCTCGGCGCCCTATCGGTTCAGCATCTCAGCACCGCGCTGCTCGAGCAGTTGGTACCACTGCTGCTGATCGGCTTCGCGCTGTACTTTCTGGTCTCGCCGCGCGTCTCCGACCTGGATTCACACCAGCGCATCCGCGTCCCCGTCTTTGCACTGACCATTGGCGTCGGCGTCGGTTTCTACGACGGCTTCTTCGGACCTGGAACCGGGACCTTCTTCGCGATGGGTTATGTCGCGCTGCTCGGCCTCGGCCTGCGCCGAGCGACCGCGCATGCGAAACTGCTGAACTTCACCAGCAACCTCGCTGCCCTGATGGTCTTCCTCGCCGGCGGCCATGTCGTCTGGATGTTGGCGCTGATCATGGCCGTCGGGCAGCTCATCGGCGGCTGGCTGGGGGCGCATCTGGTGCTCCGGCACGGCGCCCGTCTGGTCCGGCCGGTGTTGGTGATCGCTTCGATCGCGGTCTCGCTGAAATTGCTGGTGGGTGACTGAGCGAGATCAGTCGCCCGGCTTCCAATCGGGATCGAGGATCGCGTTGAGCGACCAGGGGCAATGCGGCGGAAAATCACTGAGTCCGGTTTCGTCGATGGCCTTGGCCAAGGCGTCGTTCCAGGCATCATGCCACCAGTGCGGATCATCCAGACTGTGTTTCAAGCTCGGCGTGCGTTGCAAGCGATGTTGGATACCATCGCGTTGGACGCGTATCGTCGCTTCCCAGCTTCGGCTGCGGCGCGATGGCTGGTATTGCCATTTCAGCAGATGGGCCAGTAGGACGGCCATACGGCTGGCCAACTCGCGTTGCTCGCTCTTGCCCACGTCTTCGATCTCCTCGGCGAGATGCTCGATATCGAGCTGCTGGAACTGGCCCTCGCGTAACAGCCGTGCCTGTTCGTTGGCCCAGGCGATCACGTCCTGGTCGTATGGTGTTGTTTGAGTCATGATCTCTTTGGCTCGTCTGACATCAGGCTGTTTCTGAATCCGAGACCCGGTTAGAGTCTCAGCTGCCGCAGAGCGGCATGCGGTCCTGATCTTGCCGAATGCAACAGATGCCCTCAACCCTGCTCACCCCTGCCTCGCCCCCCGACCGACACCGCCGCCTGCTCCTGATCGGCTATGGCGCCACCGTGTTCCTGAGCTCGGCGCTGCTGCTGGTGCTCGAGATCGTCGCCGGCCGGCTCGCGGCGCCTTATGTCGGCGTATCGCTCTACACCTGGACCGCGATCATCGGCGTCATCCTCGCTGGCCTGTCGCTCGGTAATTGGCTCGGCGGGCTCTGGGCCGACGGCGGCGCCAATGCGCGCAGCGCCGGCGTCGTGCTCGCGGCCGCGGGCCTCTACTGCCTCATCGCCCTGCTCGCGATCGACCCGCTCGGCGCCGCATTGCAGGGCGCCGGGGTCAGCCTGCTGGGCGCGAGCTTTGCGTTCGCGGCCGGGCTCTTCTTCGTCCCGGCGGCTCTGATCGGCATCGTGACGCCGTTGCTGACGACCCTGGCGCTGCAGCTCGATCCGCGTGCCGGCCATGTGGTCGGGCGCATGCACGCGCTTGCGGCGGTCGGCAGCATCCTCGGCACCTTCGTCGCCGGCTGGCTGCTGGTGCAGTTTCTGGGCGCGCGCCTGGTGGTGCTAGTCTCCGGCCTGCTGTTGCTCGCGCTCGGGTTGCCATTCCTGCGCGGGATCGCGCGCTGGCGCTGGTGGGTGCTCACCGCTACCGCCTTGCTCGCGGCGGGTTTCGGCTTGCGCTCGGCCCTGGCCAGTAGCTGCGACCGCGAAAGCAGCTATTTCTGCATGCGGGTCGTCGATCAATCCAACCTGGCCCCGTTCGGCGAGGCGCGCGGGCTGGTGCTGGATCATCTGCTCCACGGCATTAACCACCGGCAGGACCCGGCGCTGTTGATCGCCCCCTATGTCCATGCGCTCGACGAGCTGGCCTATGCCCATTTCGGCGAGGACTATGACGCCGGTCTGCGCTGGTTCTTCGCCGGCGGCGGCGCCTACAGCCTGCCGCGCGCGCTGACGGTGCTGAGCCCGCGCTCCGAGATCCTAGTCGCTGAGCTCGACCCGCAGGTCACGCAGCTGGCCGAAGAGGCGCTGTTCCTCGATCCGTCCGCGCTGCGTATCGTCCATCGCGATGCCCGGCTCGCGCTGCGCGCTGCCGGTCAGGGCCCGCCCTCTGACAGTGCTGCTGATCGCCCACTTGCGCGCTCCGCTGGCCGCTCCCCTGCTCGCCCGCCATTGCGCTTCGATGTGATCGTCGGCGACGTCTTCCACGATGTCGCGATCCCGCAGCACCTGGTCACCCGTGAGTTTGCGGCGCTGGTCAAGTCCAAGCTAACGCCGGACGGACTCTATGTGATGAACGTGGTCGATGCCTTCCCGGACCCGCGGCTGCTCAAGAGCATCGCCAAGACCCTCGCGATCGAGTTCCGTCGGGTCGATCTCTGGATGGAGGGCGTGCCGGCGGACCCGCGCGTGACCTTCGTCGTCACCGCCAGCAATGGGCCGCGCCTGCCCCGGACCGTGACCGCGCGGACCGGCCCGCCGCGGGCATGGAGCCGGATGACCGAGGACATCCTTGCCTATGGCACCGATCCCGATGAGCTACCCATCCTCACCGACGATTACGCCCCGGTCGAGCGGCTGATCGCTGATCTGCTCATCGGCGAGGACGGCTGAGGAGCGCCGCGCGAAACCGAAGCGTCAGAGCAAGCGTTCGCGGCGCTCGGCCTCGCCGTGGCGCGAGGCCCCGCATCCGAGCTCAACGATATAGAATCCGTTGCTCTCGGCCCTGCTGCGGTCACAACCAACCGGTGCTCCGGCATGGGACCGCTCGGCTTCTCGTCGCACTCTCGGTTTTTGGACAGGATAGGCTTATGGCAGGCAAGCAGCTCTGGCGCCGAATCAGGCTGATCTCATTCGTCGCCGTTCCGCTGTTGGTATTGATCGCATTGCCGATCATGGCATTAGTGTATGCCGATGTGGTTGTCGATATCTGGTGGTACCAATCGCTTGGCCTCGGATTCTATTTCTGGCAGCGACTGCTCTACAGCTATGTCGTATTCGCTGTCTTCACGGCGCTGTTCTTCCTGTTCTTCTATTACAATTTCCGCATTGCCGCTCGCTACATGCGGGTCAGGAAGCTCGGCCCAACCCGGTTCCTACTCCGGTTGCGGCGCAAAAGGAAACGCGCGACACCGAAGAACGCGCTGGTGATGACTGCAGAAGGCGAGCGGCAGCGCAGCCGCTTCAGCCCGTTGCATTGGCTCATCTTCGGCCTGCACAAATTGGCGATCCTGGCCTCGCTGCTGTTGGCGGTGGTGCTCGCCTATCCGCTGTATTCTCAGTGGGAAGAGACCCTGCTGTTCCTCTTCGCCCCGCGCGCCGGCATCGCCGATCCGGTCTATGGTCAAGACATCAGCTTTTATCTGTTCGCGCTGCCGTTGTTTCGCGACATCCTGCTCGAGGTCTTTTTCGCGCTCGCCGTGCTGCTGGCGATCCTCGGCCTGATCTATTTTCTGCAGTTCCAGGAATTGAAGAAGCGTCATCTGAATATCGCAGCGGGCGCCCGGCGGCATCTCAGCGTGATCGTCGCGCTGATGTTTGGCGTCGGTGTGTTGGAATTGCTGTTCCAGCGTTACACATTGCTCTATGGCGATTCCCATACCCCGCTCTTCTTCGGGCCCGGCTACACGGAGATGCAGATCCTGCTGCCGCTGATCTGGGCGGCGATCATCATGCTGCTCGCGCTTGGCATCAGCAGCATTTGGTATCTCAATAGCAAGCGTGGGCGATCGGGCATCGTGATCTTCACGGTGCTGCTGGCGGCCACCCTCGGCCTGCGTTACTGGCAGGCTCTCCCGCAAACCATTCAGGACTATCTGGTCGAGCCGGACGAGCTGGCGCGGCAGCAACCCTATATCAGCCACAATATCGCCGCCACGCTGGATGCGTTCGCGTTGAGCGAGGTCGAGATGCGCCCCTACAGGATCAAAACCGACGAGGACGAGCGGGAAGCGACCGAATCCACTGACCTTGATCCAGACGCATTGCGCAATGTCCCGGTCTGGGATCGCGCCATGCTGATCGATGTCTATCGCGAATTGCAGGAGATCCGCAGCTATTACAGCTTCCTATCGGTGAACACCGATCGCTATACCATCGATGGCCGCTATCAGCAGGTCTTTCTCTCCGCACGAGAACTGGATTTCGATCAGTTGCCGCAGGATTCGCAGAACTGGGTGAACCGCTGGTTCCGCTACACCCACGGCTACGGCGCCGTGATGACGCCGGCGGCACAGGTCGGCGAGGAGGCGATGGAATGGTTCCTAAAGGATCTGCCGCCGCGCTCCGACGACGGCTTGACGATCGAAGAGCCGGGAATCTATTACGGCATGCAGGACCTGTACGACGTAATCGCCCCGAATGCGCTCGGGGAGATTTCCTATCCCGGCGAGACCGGCGTGGTCCAGGACGATTATCGCGCCGAGACCGCGATCCCGATCGACGGATGGTTCCGGCGCGCCGTGTTCGCGCTCTATTATCGCGATTACCGGCTGTTCTTTACCACCGCCATCCAATCGAACAGCCAGATCCTGATCCGCCGCAACGTGCCGAGCACCATTCGCGTGATCACGCCCTTCTTAGAGCTCGACGATGATCCCTATCTGGTGGTGACGCCGGAGCATCTGTACTGGATCATCGATGCCTATACCCTCTCTGATCGCTATCCCTATGCCGAGCCGGTGAACCGCCATGTCGGTGCCCATCCCGATCATGGCATGACAAGCCCGATCGCCAAGGAATTCAACTATATCCGCAATTCGGTGAAGATCGTGGTCGATGCCTACACCGGGGAGATGACCTACTATCTGGCCGACCCGACGGACCCGATCGCGCGCGCCTATCAGCGGATGTATCCCGGCCTGCTCAAGGACATGGCCCAGTTTCCGCAGGCACTGAAGGCGCACATCCGCTACCCGCAGGATCTGTTTACGACCCAGATGCAGGTGTACGCGAAGTACCATCAGACCGACCCGGCGGTCTTCTATGCCCAGGAAGACCGCTGGATGTTTCCACGGATTGCGCGCGCGGACACGGTCGAGACGCTGTGGCCCTACTACGTCACCCTGAACCTGATCGACCGCTCACGGTTCGAGCACCTGCTGCTGGCGCCGATGAATCCCAAGGGCCGCGACAACATGCGCGCCTTTGCGGTCGTCAGCTCGGACGCCGAGAACTACGGCCGCATCATCGTCTACAGCCTCCCCACTGGCAGACTGGTGCTGGGCCTGTCGCAGATCGACGCACTGATCGAGCAGGATTCCGAGATCGCCGAGCAATTCACCCTCTGGGGACGCGGCGGCGCCGAGATCCAGCGCGGCAAGCTCATCCTGATCCTGCTCGACGATGTGCTCACCTACGTGCAGCCGGTGTATCTGAAGGCGGCGCAGGGCGTGCAGATCCCCCAGCTCAAGCGGGTGATCGTCAGTCAACGCGGCAAGGTGGCGATGGCGCCCTCGCTGGAAGAGGCGGTCGCTGCGCTGCACGCGCGGCAGGGCGAGGATAGGACGCGCGGGCGGTCGACGCCGGAGCGCGCGGAGACACCGCCGCCCGCCGAGCCTGGCCCCGCGCCGAGCCATGCGGCGTCAACCGCCGCCGAGCCGCTCAGCGGCGGGAGCCGTCCCAACGCTCCCAGCGCGTCAGATCCGCGCCAGCGCTGAGCGCAAGCCCGATCTGCTGCTTGGCCTGGAGCTCGTCACTGTGGCCGAGCCCGGTCTCGTTGCTGCCGACGTAGTAGAGTCGCCAGGAGCCGTCGTCCATTGCGACGACACAGGGCGCGCCGACCGCGAACGCATCCCAGGCGCCGGAACCGCTCGGCGCATGGGCGAAGACCGAGCCATCCGGCTCCGACCCCGGCCACCGCGTCCAGTGCACGCCGTCCTCGGATTCGGCCAGCCCGATCGAATGACCATCGCCGGCGACGCCCTCGTAGACCATCAGCCAGCGGTCCTGGTGCCAGAGCACGCAGCGGGTGCCGATGCCGAGCGCATCGAAGGCGTCCGGCTCCCCCGGGCCGAGCACCTGGCCGCGCTTGTGCCAGTGCAGGCCGTCGCTGGACTCGGCCAGCCCGACGCCGAACACCATCCGCGCCGGATCGAGGCTGTGATAGTAGAGCCGCCAAAGGTCGTCGCGAACCTGCACCACCTGCGGCCAGCCGCAGGTGGCGGCGTCGAACTGACTGTGCTGGCCGAAATTCAGCAGCGCGCCCTGGTACGGGCCTTCCAGGCGCAGCCAGTGCAGCCCGTCGCCCGAGAGCGCACAGCCGGGCCGCAACTTGAGGCCCTTGGCATCGAAGCAGCCGATGCGGAAGCGGCTGTGGTCCCCACCGAAGTACCACATCCAATAGAGACCGTCGCGCCGCACCACCTGGCTGCAGCCGAGATGGGTCGAGTCGAACCGGTCCGGGTCCGGATGTGCTTCCAGCACCGCGCCCTGGGTCAAGGGGCCCGACACCCGTTCCCAATGCAGTCCGTCGTCGGATTCGGCCAGCCCGACGCGTCCGGTCGGCAGGTTGATCTCGGGGTCGAAGCCCTGGTCACGGCCGTAGTACCACATGCGCCAGCGCCCATCGGACTCGCGCAGGACGCAGGGGCCCGAGACGCGCTCATCGTCCCAATGGCCGCTCGGTCCAGGCCCGAGCAGCAATCCCAACTGCCGCTCGTGATGCGGATCGGTTGTCGTCATCCTGCTGCCTCGCTGATCTGTATCAAAAATCGGTCACCTCGGGCGCGACCGATGTCCCCCGGCGAGCGCCGACCCGTGTACGCTCCCCCGCCTGCCCTTAGCGGGTCGACCGAGACCGTTCGTCCCGCGTCGGATTGCGATGACCGGCGCGGCAATGAGTGCGCCCAAGCCAACGAGCCCACACCCGTGAGCCCATACGTCCGAGCACGATACAACGCCTTGATAATCGGGACATGAAGCAACGTATTCGATGGCTCGACCGCTTGGGCCTCTTACTCCTGCTCGCGCCCGTTATGGTCGGGACCGCAGCCCCAGCCTCGTCCGTCCAGTCCCGCGACGCGCTGAGCTGGGACAGCGACTGGGGCGGCGATCTGCGCCTGCGCCAGGTCTTCATCGGCAATGTGGGGCTGAATGACGATTCGCCCATCGCGGACCGAACCTTTCAGCGCTATCGCGGCCGGCTCTGGGGCCGCGCCGCGCCGACCGCCTGGCTCGCCGCCGACGCCCGCCTGATCTGGGAAGGCCGGCACTATAACAAGCCCGAGGCCGCCGACTGGCCGGTGAGCGGCTTCGAGACCTGGTACTCAGGCGGGGTGCTGTTCGATCGCCTCGCGGCCAGTCTCAACCAGCCCGCGGACCTTCCGCTCAGCCTCAAGCTCGGTCGCCAGGATCTGATCTTCGGTCACGGCTGGCTCGTGCTCGAGGGCACCCCGCTGGACGGCTCGCGGACGATCTATTTCGACGCCGCGCGCGCGACGCTGGATCTGGACGCGATCGACACGGTACTGGACCTGGTCTACCTCGACCAGGATGCTGACACTGGCCGTTTCCCGCGCCCGCTCAACGATACGATCGAGGACCAGAGTGAGCAGCACGAGACCGGTGTGATCGCCTATGCCCGCAACCGCTCATTGCTGAGCGGGGGCGATCTCGATGGCTATTTCATCTACAAGCATGCTCGTCCGCACCCGACGCCGCGCACGCTCCGCGTCAACAACGGCGCGCCCTTCCCGTCCTCAAGCGATGCCGGCGATCTCTACACCCTCGGGCTGCGCCTCGACGGTGAGCTCGCGCCGCGCTGGAGCGGACGCGCCGAGGGCGCCTATCAATGGGGCGAGCTGAACCAGCGCACGGTGAACGCCTTCGGCTTCAACGCGCGGCTGGCCTATGCCTTCGACGACGCGCTGCAGAGCCGGCTGCACGCGGACCTCGAATACCTCTCCGGGGACGACCCCGACGACGCCACCGATCAGGCCTTCGACCCGCTCTGGGGCCGCTGGCCGCAGTGGAGCGAGCTAATGATCTATCAGTGGCCGCTCGAGACCCGTGTTGCGCAGGCGACCAACCTGCTGCGGCTGAATCTGGGTTGGGCCGCTCAGGTGCATCCGACTACCCTGCTCACGTTCGATTACCATGCCCTGTTCGCCAATGAAGAGACCACGCGCACGCCCGCGCAGCTCGCCAACCTCTCCGGCGACGGCCGTTTCCGTGGCCATCTGCTCACCGCCTGGCTCAAGACTCGATTCAATGAACACCTTGCGGGGCATCTGGTCGCCGAATATCTCGCGCCCGGCGAGTTCTATGCCGCGCAGCGCCGTGATGAGGCCTATTTCGTCCGCGCCGAGCTGGTGCTGAACTGGTGAGCGCGCTTGCTCCTGATTCGAGACTGTTTTTCGAGACGTATGAACCAAGAACGCCTTCTGCTCACGGGCGATGATGCCGTCGCCCTCGCCGCCTTGCATGCCGGGGTCGAACTCGGCACCGGCTATCCCGGCACCCCCTCGACCGAGATTCTCGAGACCTTCGACCGCCTCGGCGGCCGCGCGCAGTGGGCGCCGAACGAGAAGGTCGCGCTCGAGGTCGGCATCGGCAGCGCCTTCGCCGGCGCCCGCACCCTGGTGACCATGAAGCATGTCGGCCTCAATGTCGCCGCCGACGCGCTGTTCACCGCGACCTACACCGATGTCGACGGCGGCCTGGTGATCGTCTCCGCCGACGACCCCGGCATGGCCTCGAGCCAGAACGAGCAGGACAACCGCCATTTCGCCCGCGCCGCCGGCGCGCCGATGCTGGAGCCGGTCGATTCCCAGCAGGCCTACGATTACACCTGGCTCGCGCTCGAGCTCGGCGAGCGCTGGCGCATCCCGGTGATCCTGCGCCTGACCACGCGCATCTGCCACGCCAAGACGGTCGTCTGCCCGCGCCCGCCTGGGCAACGGCGCGTCCCGCGCGCTGCCAGTTCGCGGCCCGATGACGCGCAGATTGAACGCCGCTTCCGCCGCGACATCCCGGGGCGGGTGATGATCCCGGCCTTCGCCAAGCCGGCCCATCATCGGCTGCGCGAGAAGCTCGCGGCCATCAGCGACTGGAACGAGGCCGAGGGACCCATGACCGTGCATCCCGCAGCGTCGACCAACGACCCGAACGGCAGGTCTGATGCAGACCCTGACGGTACGCCGCGCCTCGGCATCATCGCCACCGGCGTCGCCGCGATGCACGCGCACGAGGCCGCGCCCGGGGTGCGCCAGCTCAACATCGGCCTGACCTACCCGCTGCCGCTGACCCGGATTCGCGCCTTCGCCGCCGAGGTCGATCGCCTGTTGGTGATCGAGGAAGGCGATCCGGTGCTGGTCGAGGATCTGCGCGCGGCGGGGATTCCTGCCGAGGGCAAGCCCGAGCGCTTCCGCTTCGGCGAGCTCGATGTCGCGCGCGTGCGCCGCATCGTCGCCGGCGACGACACCGCCGAGCCCGCGCCGGCCAAGGGCAAGCCGCCCGAGCTGTGCCAGGGCTGCTCGCACCGCGGCGTGTTCGAGGCGCTGCGCGATCTCGACTGCATCGTCGCCGGCGATATCGGCTGCTACACGCTCGGCGTGCTGCCACCGTTCTCAGCGATGGACACCTGCGTCTGCATGGGCGCGAGTGTCGGGGTCGGACTCGGCTTGCGCCACGCGCTGCCCGACGATGAGGCGCGGCGCGTGGTCAGCGTCATCGGCGATTCGACCTTCGTCCACTCCGGGCTCACCGGCCTCGCCGAGATGGTCTACAACCCGCCCAAGACCGGCCATCTGGTGCTCATCCTCGACAACGAGACCACAGCGATGACCGGCCAGCAGGAGCATCCCGGCACCGGCCGCCTGCTCAACCACACCCCGACCGCCAGGATGAGTTTCGAGGCGGTCGCGCGGGCGATGGGCGTGCAGAACGTCGAGGTCGTCGATGCCGCCGATAAGCACCTCTCGCTCAAGGAGCGGATCAGCGCGCTGCTCGCGCGCGACGAGACCTCGCTGCTCGTCGCCCGCCAGCCCTGCGTGCTCGCGGCGCCGAAGATCCGGCTCTACGAGAAGGCCGCCGCCGAGGCGCGCACGCAGACCTCGACAGCCTGTGCCGCGGTCACTGATCAGTGAGCACCGTAGCGGTCTTCAGCGTCGCATCGGCGTGCGCTCACTGCAGGGCATCGCCGGCTCGGCGCTGGAGCGCTGTGACGGCCCAGCCGGTGACAGCGCATTCGTGCCGAGCCCCTTTCTGCCAACCATTCCAAGCATTGCCAGCCAGTCTCCACTCTCGATGATCACCAATACCGTCATCGCCGGCCTCGGCGGCCAAGGCGTCGTCAAGGCCTCCGATATCCTCGCCGATGCGGCGCTCGCCGCTGGTTTCGACGTCAAGAAGAGCGAATTGCACGGCATGAGCCAGCGCGGCGGCTCGGTCACCAGCGACGTGCGTTTCGGCGACCCCATTCACAGCCCGGTCCTGAGCCCGATGGTCCCAGCCGGCGAGGCGCATGTGCTGCTGGTGCTGGAGCCGACCCAGGTCGAGGTCGCCCGGCCCTTGCTGCATGCGGGCGGTTTGCTGATCGCGCCCGACATCCTCGAGGACGGCGCGCTGAAGAACCGCAAGAGCCTCAATGTCGCCATGCTCGGCGCCCTCTCGACCGCGCTCGAGATCGGCGAGGCGCACTGGCAGCAGGCGATCCAGGCCAATCTCGCGGAGAAGCTGCACGCGATCAACGCCCAGGCGTTCGCGATCGGCCGCGCCCGCGGGCCAGGCCCGGGCCTGAGCCAGGGCCAGCGCTAGGAACTCGAACTCGGCCTGGGCTGCGCTGAAATGGCAATCCTGACCGTCGGCCGAGCGCGCCCTCCCCGCAGCGGCCAGAGGCCCGGCAGACCCGGCATGCGCTCCGATTCACGTTCTGCATGTGCCCACCGCTCGGGCCGCCAGGGGCTGTAACCATGACTGACGACGACCGCCGCGATCGCTGCCCCGCGATCCGGCCTCTGATGCACCACGAGGCTTTGCCATGCTGAAAGAGCTCTGGAACGACGCCGAGGGCGGCTTCCACCCGGCGAGCGCACCCGACTTCCTGCCCGATGCCCATCTGCGAGCGGTCCAGCTGCGGCGCCTGCGCGCGGTGGTCGCGCGCGCCTACGAGAACGTGGCGCTGTTTCGCGAGCGCCTGGCCGAGCGCGATCTGACGCCCGCCTCGATCCAGTCCCTGGACGATGTCGCCAAGCTCCCGTTCACGGTCAAGACCGATCTGCGCGACACCTACCCGTTCGGCCTGTTCGCCAGTCCGATGGGGGATGTCGTGCGCCTGCACGCCTCCAGTGGCACCACCGGCAAGCCGATCGTGGTCGCCTACACCCGCGACGACATCGAGGTCTGGTCCGAGGTCATGGCGCGCACGCTCGCCTGCTGTGGGCTGCATCGCGGCGATATCGTCCAGAACGCCTACGGCTACGGGCTGTTTACCGGCGGGCTCGGGGCCCATTACGGCGCCGAGGCGCTCGGTGCGACGGTGATCCCGATCTCGGGCGGCAACACCGACCGCCAGGTCATGCTGATGCGCGACTTCGGCGCCTCGGCCATCTGCTGCACCCCGAGCTATTTCATCCATCTGGTCGAGCGCGCCCGTGAACTCGGTGTCGACCTGCGCGAGCTGCCGCTACGGGTCGGCGTGTTCGGCGCCGAGCCCTGGTCCGACGGCATGCGCGCCCATGTCGAGGCCGCCGCCGGCATCAAGGCCCACGACATCTACGGCCTCTCCGAGATCATCGGCCCCGGGGTCGGCGTCGAATGCGGCGAGCAGCAGGGCCTGCACATCTTCGAGGACCACTTCCTCCCGGAGATCATCGACCCCGAGACCGGCGAGCCGCTGCCGGACGGGACCGAAGGCGAGCTGGTGCTGACCACCCTCAGCAAGAAGGCGATGCCGATGATCCGCTACCGCACCCGCGACATCACCGCGATCATCCCCGAGCGCTGCGGCTGCGGGCGCAGCCTGCGCCGCATCCAGCGCATCGGCCGGCGCTCCGACGACATGATCATCATCCGCGGTGTCAACGTCTTCCCGTCGCAGATCGAGGCCGCGCTGCTCACGGTCGAGGGCACCCTGCCGCACTATCGGATCGTGCTCACCCGCGAGCACGGGCTCGATCAGATGACGGTCGAGGTCGAGG
Organism: Gammaproteobacteria bacterium; assembly: GCA_009908845.1. Classification (GTDB taxonomy): domain Bacteria; phylum Pseudomonadota; class Gammaproteobacteria; order Chromatiales; family Chromatiaceae; genus Lamprobacter. Next base: position 397 of record JAAAOQ010000227.1, on the reverse strand, counting down.
TGACGCCCGAGGTGCTGAGCGACCAGGTGCGCGTCATCGAGGACGTGCGCGAGCGCATCGCGCAGGCCATCGAGCGCATCATCGGCATCCGCGCTGGCCTGCGTCTGGTCGAGCCGCACGGCATCGAGCGCAGCCAAGGCAAGGCCAAACGCGTGCTCGACCAGCGCAGCGACTGACCCGGCGCAGCGGCGTCCCGAATCTGCGACCCCCACGTGCCAGCGAAGACCCCATGAAGCTCACCCAGCTCTCCTTGTTCCTCGAGAACCGTCCCGGGCGGCTGATCGAACCGACCCGGCTGCTCGCGGCCGAGGGCATCAACGTCATGACCCTGTGCCTGGCCGATACCGCCGAGTTCGGCATCCTGCGCCTGATGGTGCACGACCCCGAGCGCGCCGCG
>JAAAOQ010000229.1 GCA_009908845.1 Gammaproteobacteria bacterium | reverse complement strand
GGTGTTACCTCATGATCATACCCATGCGGAGGTAACAGGCAAGATGGAGATCACAGGCAAGATCACGCAGGTGCTGCCAGAGAAGAGCGGCACCTCGGCGCGCGGTCCCTGGCGCAAGCAGGAGTACATCCTCGAGACGACGGGCGACTATCCGAAACCGGTCTGCTTCATGGTCTGGGGCGACCGCATCGATCAGTTCGCAATCCGGGAAGGACAGGAGCTACGGGTCAGCTTCAATCTCGAGAGCCGCGAGTTCAACGGCCGTTGGTACACGGACGTGAAGGCGTGGCGCGTCGAGCCCGCCGATGAAGGCGGCCAGGCGGAGGCAAGTCCGGGTGCCATGAACCCAAACGAGCCGCCTCCGTACGATGATGGCCCGCCGTTCTGAAACGGCCAGGCTAAAACCTGCTGCGCTGGGCGGCTGCGTTGGGCGGGATCGCTCAGCCATGGGCCTGGACCAGCCCAACGATATCCTGGAGGAGTCCGGCGACGGGCGGGCGCGATGAGTGAGGTACCAGTGCAGTCCAAACCGACCAACGGGGCGCCGCCTCGCTTTCGACAGGCTCAATCCGCGGCCGCTGACTCCTCTTCCTCTTCGCCTTCCGGAATCAAACGCTGGGCGACCGATGCACCACGATAGAAGGTCGTCCGAAAGCTCCCGACCAGTCGGTTGTCGCTCGCAACCCGCCACTTGATCGCCCCACGACCAGCTCGCTCCCCGTTGCGTTCGAACACCCAGGCGATGACATACCCCTTGTCAAGGATCGTCTCGACCACCTGCAAGGTGGTCCGTTCCCGAGGCCCTGGCGGGCGACCGTTGACCGACAACGTCTCGCCCTCACCACTGACCGCAATCCCTTCGCCGGAGAGGCTGAGCCGATAGCGGAACGTCCAGCTCTTGTACGGCCCCCACTGGACCAGATGGGTCAACAGCCAGTCGCCCTCGAGATCGATCGTCGGAATCGACTCGATCCGGCTCTGGATCACCGCAACCGCGGCGAGGGCGAGAACGATGGCCGCCAAGGCCATCAGGAAAGCAGTAACCGGTCGGACCTTCATCGTTGTGATAGCCCCTATGATCAACCGCCGCCGGCATCGGCACTTCCAGCATTGTCGTCCCTCAATGTGGACCGCCCGGCGGAGCGTTTACGCTGATCCCCTCTGTATGCGCCGGCCGCTCAATGGTCCTTCAAACGGGCCTGAAACCGAAGTCCGCGCTGTCAAGACGCCCTGACGCTCCGCCCGCCGTCGCATCGAAAGCCACCGATTCGTGCGGGCTGGAAGGCCGGACCGATGGCTGATATGGCTCTCAAGTTGCCTGGTTTGAGGGACTACCATAACGTCGTAACATGGTTATTCAGGCAGCCTCAGCGGGCATCGGGCAGCTGCCGGTAGGACCTGGGCACTAGCGTACATCATCGCAAGAGCAGCGTTTCGGCCGAGCCTCGAGACCGTTTACGTTCGCATCAAACGGAGCCTGAAACAACCGGACAGCACCATCGGTTGGCGGCACCTGGTTGACAGCCGTCAGGCACGATTCGCCGGTTTGTCACGGCGCTTCCTTGCATTGCGCCGAGCCTGTTCTTTAAGCTGCGCACAGCTTCACGCTTGAGTTCTCAGGCAGCTTGGCACAGGGCGGCAGGCACCCGTCACCCCGACTCGGCTTGGTCTGATCTGAACCACCGAGCGGGCAGCCAATGCTGGCGGGTCCGGATGATCCGGCGCCACTCAGGCGAGCCCTGGCATTGTTTCCGGGCATTGTTTCCGGCAGGCCCTGAGCCTCGAGTCATCGCTGCGCTGACGCGGCAGATGCATTGTGCGCCGACCGTCAACGACACGAGTGATCTATGTCTCAAGAACAATTCATCCGCCAAGAACTTCCTCACGGAGTCATGCTGAACGCATACCCGGACAGCATCGGAGGAAAGCTCGCCGACATCGTCACCATGCTGAAGCGGCCTGAGTTCCAGGATGCCTTCTCGCTGTTCTATATCCTGCCGACCTTCTTCAATAGCGATCTCGATCGCGGCTTCTCGATCGTCGATTATGGCCTGAACGAAGAGCTCGTGACTCCAGATGACCTTGCCGAGCTGCACAAGCTCAATATCAACTTCAAGCTCGACCTCGTCCTGAACCATCTCTCGGTTCAGTCGCCGCAGTTTCAGGACCTGATCGAGCGCGGCAACGAGTCGCCTTACAAGGACTTCTTCGTCGATTGGAACGAGTTCTGGCATGAACATGGCACCGAGGGCCCCGACGGGACGATCATCCCGACGGAGGAGTACCTCCAGAAGCTGTTCATGCGCAAACCGGGGCTGCCGATCCTGAAGGTCCGTTTTCCAGACGGCTCTGACCGGCTGTACTGGAACACCTTCTATCAAGACGTCAGCTATCAGGAGATCACGCCCGAAGAGCTCGCTGAGATCGACGGGATCAGCCCGGATGATGCCTCCCAGATCGCTACGGTGGTCAATCAGGCCATCGCAGCGAAGACCGACATCTCGAGCATGGAGCTCGACGGCTATGCTCATCACCGAGACGCCATCCTCGCCTTGGTCGAGCGGAAGCGAAAGTACCTCGGACAGATGGACTTGAACGCCCGCTCCGAGAAGGTTTGGCATTTCTACGACGAGACCCTGCGCCGCCTGCGCGACTATGGCGCCAAGATCATCCGGCTCGACGCGTTCGCCTACCTGCACAAGGAACCGGGCCAGACCAATTTCTTCAATCGCCCGGGGACATGGGACTACCTGGAGCGTCTGAAGCGGCTCGCTGAGAAGAACGACCTGATCGTGTTCCCCGAGATCCATGCCGAATACGGCACCGGGCTGCACGAAGAGGTCGCGAGCAAGGGCTTCCCGATCTACGACTTCTTCTTCCCCGGTCTCATCATCGATGCGCTCGAGCGCGGCACCAGTCAGGCCCTGTTGCGCTGGATCGACGAGATCCAGGCCAAGGGTCTGCAGACGATCAATATGCTCGGCTGTCATGACGGCATCCCGTTGCTCGACCTGCGCGGCAAGGCATCCGGCACTGGCAGCTTCCGGGAAGGACTGCTCGACGAGGAGCAGATCGAGGCGACGATGGCGCGCGTGACCGAGCGTGGCGGGCGCGTTAAGAATCTCTACGGCCCGGATGGTCGCAAGATCGCCTACTACCAGGTCAATGCCACCTTCTTCAGCGCATTGGGCGAGGACGAGCAAAAGCTCTTGATGGCGCGCGCGATCCAGCTCTTCATGCCGGGTATCCCGCAGGTCTGGTATCTGGACCTCTTCGCGGGCAAGAACGACTATGCTGCGGCCGATCGCGGCGGTGCCGCTGGACACAAGGAGATCAACCGCACCAATCTGTCGTTGGAGGATATCGAGGCTGGGCTCAAGCGGCTGGTGGTGCGTGACCAGCTGAAGCTCATCCAGTTACGCAACACCTCACCTGCGTTCCGGGGGCACCTCGAGGTTCAGCCCACCGATCCACAGCATCTGCATCTGACTTGGCGGAATGGGCAGAGCCAGGCCACGCTGATGGCCGATCTGCGCAACAGCAGCTTTCGGATCGCCCTGAGCGACGCCCCCGGCCAGGAACAGTTGCTCACCTACGAGCGCTGATCAGCTGGCACGGAGCGCAACCCCGATACAACGCCAGTCAAAATCGCCGCCTGAAACGACGGTGCAGGGGATGGGTACCTTGACGATCGCGGCTGGGGAACCAGCGACCTTCAGCGCATCGGCTGCTGGTCCTGCCGCCCCTGTCTTATTCTCCTTGGAGTTTGCGCGTCGACGGCCGGCGCTGCCCCTTGGACGCACACTACGCTGGCCGCTGTCCCAGCTCGCCCTTTCCGACGACAACGGCACAAGCGGATCTGGGGCCGGCCGCCGTGACCGACCCCCCAATACCGTAAGCCAAGGACGCTTTGGCGTCAGGCCACCGCTGCGTAACGCTCCTTCATCTCGCGCGCCTCACACGCCTGGTCCGGGGTGTAGCCCTTCCCGGACCAGAGCATCTCATAGGCGATCCCCTCTTTTATGCCATGGTATCGTTCAGCAAGGTCCCTCTTTGTGAGCATGACCTGCAGTGCTGTCCTGACCTCAGTCATCGTCGCGACAGGCCAGCAACTGAACCAGATCGCCCTGGATCGCGATCTCGGCCTGAAACTCGATCGGCCGGCAACAGACCGGACAATCCTCGATATAGCGGTGGCTGCCGGCCGAGACGTCGACCTCGGCGGTGATCGTCTCGCCGCAATAAGGGCACTGCACCAATCTGTGCTCGAGCATCGATGACCTCCTGACTCAACCTCATGGATAGGCGCCACTCCGAAGGATGAGCGCGCTGCCGCCTGGCAAGACAGGCGACGCCGCGGCTTTGGAAAGCCTGCCGAGCCGCCATGCTGTCCCGAATGGGCCGTTTGACTGCCCCTAGCCGATCTGTCGAAATGGCCCGCAACAGCGCTACGGCGCGCTATGCAACGACAATGGAGACACTTCGATGCGAGTACTTGCGACCGATCTCGACCGGACCCTGCTGCCGAACGGTAGTTGGCCCGCCGATCCGAACGCGATCGATCTATTCAACGAGCTGACCGAGCGCCAGGGGATCTTCGTGGTCTACGTGACCGGCCGCAACCTGCGCCTGGCCGAGGACGCGATCCGCGAGTTCGGCATCCGTCATCCGAATGTGCTCATCGGCGATGTCGGCACCTCGATCCGCCGTTTCGAGAAAGACCAATGGTCGATGGATCAAGCCTGGATCGAGCACGTCAAGCAGGTCTGCCCGCGCTGGGACGCCGCAGCGGTGCGTGACGCCGTCGCCGACGTCGACGGCCTGCGCGAGCAGGAGGCCGAGCACCTGAGCCCGTTTAAGCAGAGCTACTACGTCGACCACGCCAACCAGGACGCGGTGATGGAGCAGGTCACCGCGCGCACGCAAGACCAGTTCGATGAGGTCGCAATCTACAGCTTCGACTCCCAGAGCGGCGACGGCCTGCTCGATTTCCTCCCCAAGGCCGCGACCAAGCAGACCGCACTCGAGTTCATCGCCGAGGAGCTGGGCGTACCCAAGCAGGAGGTCGTCTTCTGCGGCGACAGCGGCAACGACATCTTCCCACTCACCGCCGGCTTCTCCGGGGTGCTGGTGCGCAACGCCGACGAACAGCTCGTCGCCAAGGTCAAGGAGGCGCAGGCGCAGAATCCGGACCTACGCGCCTATTTCGCTCAGGGCGGCTTCAAGGGCCTCAACGGCTACTACACCGGCGGGGTGCTCGAGGGCGCGCACCACTACGGTCTTTTGAGCGACGGCGCGGACTGAGTCTCAAAGTGTGATGGGGCCAAGGTCGCCAGCATTGGCCCCGGATCTTCACCTCAGCGCGGAAGGCGGGCTCAGGATGCATTTGCTCTGATCGCATCCGGGCTCGGCAAATCCGGATGCCCGTCGGATCGATTCTGCCCGCCTGAGATATGCAGAATATCAAATATATGAGATTTAATATCTGTTAGCCTTGAGCTCAAAGACAGCCGCTGTCCTCCCAGCACGCTGCGGCAACCCGACCCTGGAGCCCCGATGCCCGATCCCTTCGCCTGGCTCGGCGACCTCGTCGCCTACTCGCTGCTCGGCCTGAACCCGAACTCGGCCGCTGGTGCGGCGCTGCAGTTCTTCGTCATGGATGTGGCCAAGATCTTCACCCTCTTGGTCGTCATCATCTATCTCATGGGTCTGCTGCGCACGCTGGTCTCGCCCGAGCGCGTGCGTGAGTTCGTACGCGGCCGATCGGATTGGCAAGCGCGCAGCATGGCCGTGGGCCTGGGCGCGGTGACGCCATTCTGCTCCTGCTCCTCGGTGCCGCTGTTCATCGGCTTCGTTGAGGCCGGCATCCCGCTCGGCGTGACCTTCTCGTTCCTGATCGCCTCGCCGATGATCAACGAGGTCGCAGTGGTGCTCTTGATCGGCATCCTCGGCTGGAAGCTGGCGCTGCTCTATCTCGGCGCTGGCCTGATCGTCGCCTGGTTCGGCGGCATCATCATGCAGCGCTTCAAGCCCGAGCGCTGGGTCGAGGACTATGTCTGGCAGATCCAGATGGGCGCGGTTGCCGCTCAGCGCCCGGATACCAGCCTGCGAGGCCGGCATCGCTTCGCCGTCGCCGAGGTCAAGGAGATCCTGCGCCGGATCTGGAAGTGGGTGTTCATCGGCATCGGCGTTGGCGCCCTCTTCCATGGCCTCGTGCCGACGCAGTGGGTGGTCGACAACCTCGGCGATGGCCAATGGCTGGCGGTGCCGGGCGCGGTGCTGGTCGGCATCCCGCTGTACTCCAACGCGACCGGCGTGATCCCGGTGGCCGAGGCGATGCTCGGCAAAGGTGTGGCGGTCGGCACCGTGCTGGCACTGATGATGAGCATCGCCGCGCTCTCGGTGCCGGAGATGCTGATCCTGCGCAAGGTCATCCGCTGGCCGGCGCTGGCGCTCTTCGCCGGCGTGCTCGGCGTGTCCTTCGTGCTGGTCGGCTGGACCTTCAATCTGATGACCTGAACAGAAGTTTGAAGGGTGAAGTTTGAAACACCCTTTACCCTTC
>JAAAOQ010000005.1 GCA_009908845.1 Gammaproteobacteria bacterium | reverse complement strand
GAACGGCTAGACGCTGCTCGATCCCGACGCGAATCTGCTGCTCGTAGCGCCAGTACCGGCGCAGATAGAGCAGGGGCTGCGCGGGCGTGCCGGCGAGGACGAAGGGCGCTGGGCCTTGGTCGATCGCCGGCGCTGAGCCGATCGGCAGCCGCGCCCTGACTGCCGGGCTGGCGACTGCCGGGCTGGCGCTCAGCCGGGTTGTCCAATCGGACAGCGATAGCCCGGTCAGCCAGCCGCTGAGCTCGGCGCGCAGAGTCGGATTCAGCGGCTCGTCGTCGCGCAGGTGACCGAGCAGCAGCCGCGGGTTCTGCAGCGCACCGGCCAGATCGAGACAGACGTGGCCATGGCCGTTGCGCTCGCTGGTCAGCGCCAGCGCGAGCAGCACCGCGGGGTCGCTCTCATCCCCGTCCTCGGCAATGAAGCGGGTCAGCGCGACGTCCAGGGCGCGCAGGGCGCCGGCCTCAACCCAGCGATCCAGCGCAGCCAACAGCTCGGTGCTCGCGGGCAGGGGGGAGCGGCCCATTAGCTAATCACCTTGGTTGACATGCGCGCCTGGCCGGCGAACAGCGCGTCCAGTGCCTCGATGAGCGCGGCCGCCGGCTTGGCGGTGAACAGACCCTGGCTCGGGGCGCTACCGCCGCGCAGGAATCCATAGATCACGCCGCCGACATCGCGGTCGTAGTCGTAACCGGGCAAGCGTGCGCGCAGCTGTCGATGCAGCGCGAGCAGATAGAGCACGTACTGCAGATCGTAGCGGTGCGCCAGGATTGCGGCGCGTATCGTTTGCGGACTGTAGGCGCTGTCGTCCGGGCCGAGCCAGTTGGATTTCCAGTCCAGCACGTAGTAGCGGCCGTCGTGCTCGAACACCAGGTCGATGAAGCCGCGCAGCATACCGTTGAGCCGCTCCGGGAGCAGTGGCGCTCGCGCCTGGCCGGGCAGGCAGTGCGCCTCGAGCAGCCGCTCGATGGCGCCGGTGTCGACCGCGCGGCTCGCGAGCCAGAACTCCATCTCGACCTGGACCTGCTCCGGCGGCAGGTCCTGCAGCGCCAAGGTCGGCGCTCGGCCGGCGGCATCTTCGAGACCCTGCAAGGTCAACGGTTGGGTCAGCAGCGCCCTGAGCCAGCGATCCAGCAGGTCGATCCAGGCCGTGAGTCCGCGCAGCTGACAGCGCCGCGCGAGCATGTCGCGGCGCAGCGCTGGGGCGCGGGCGGCGGCCGCGAAACCGGCGTGGACCGTCCCGTCAGCATCGCGCCATTCCTGCGTTGCGGCCCATTCGAGCAGCCCGTGCAGAAAGGTGCCGTAGCGGCTCCCGCGCGGGAAGGCGTGGAGCGCGGCGCTGTCCGCCACAGGCTGTGCGCCCGTCGCGGCGGGCTCGATCTCAGTCGACCTCGCTGCGATCGATCTCGCTGCGCTCGACACTGGCGGGATTGATCCCGGTTGGGTCGATTCCGTTGGGCTTGATGCCGCCGCCGCGATTGACGCCGGCCGGGTCGATGATGCCTCCTCTAGCGCGGTCTCTTCAGCGGCCGTCTCGGCGGTCACCTGAGGCGACAGCGCGCTCGCCCGGTCATCGGTCGTCGGGGCCGCCGATCCTGCTGCGCCAGCAGCGTATTGACCCGCGGTCGGCAGCGAGCCCAAGCGCAGCGCCGAGTAGCTGGCGATCCACCAGCGCTCGAAGGGCGCATGCGACGGCGTACGCGCGGGCGAGAGGTCCGGCGCAGTGTCCGGGGTCACCGTCGCCTGTTCCGCCTCGGGTGCTACTGTGACCGCGATGTCGGCGCAGTCCCCCCGCGCGCGCTTCAGGGCCTCCCAGAGCGCCGCGGGCGTCGCGATCTTTTCCCCGCCTGAGAGCACATGGCCGATCGCGGATTGCTCCAGCTGCGGTGAATGGCCCTGTTTGCGCAACGGCGCGATGCCGAGCCAGACCGCATGCCGGGCGCGGGTCACGGCGACATAGAAGCGGCGCAGGTCCTCGCTCAGGCGCTCGTCATCGGCCGCGTCCCAGGCAGCCTTGAAGGCCTTGCTGCCGGCGACCTCCAGATAGCGCTCAGGCGTCTCGTCACGACGATAGGGCACCTGCCCGGTCCTGCCATCGACCGCGCGCCAGCTGCAGATGAACGGCAGCAGCACCAGGGGATACTCGAGCCCCTTGGACTTGTGGATGGTGATGACCTGGACCAGCTCGGCATCGCTCTCCAGGCGCACGATGAAGTCGTCGCCGCCGCGGCCCAGGTGCTCGTTCAGGTGGCGGATCAGCGCCTGCTCGCCGTCGAGCGCGCTGGCGGCCTGCTGCAGCCATTCCGCCAGATGCAGCAGATTGGTCAGCACGCGCTCGCCATCGGCGCCGGCGAGCAGCTGGGCCGGGAGTGCCTGCTCATGCAGCAGCTGCCGCAGCATCGCCAGCACGCCGCGCCGCTGCCAGGTGCGCCGATAGTTCGTGAAGCGCTCGATCACCGCCTCCCAGCCGAGCTCGTCCTGCTGCAACCGGTCCAGCTCCGCTAGCGGCAGACCGAAGGTGTTGGTGGCGAGCGCTGCGCGCACCAGGCCTTCGTCGGTCGGCGCGGCGCAGGCCTTCAGCCAATGCAGCAGGTCGCACGCTTCCTGTGTCTCGAGCACCGAATCGCGGTCGGAGAGGTAGACGCTGTGGATGCCGCGCGCCGCGAGCGCTGCACGCATGGTCGCGGCCTCGCTGCCGGTGCGCACCAGGATGGCGATGTCCTTGGGCTTGAGCAGTCGGAAACCGCCGTCGGTGTCGGCGAAACCGGTGCGGCCAGCGCGCGCCTGTGTCAGCCAGCGGGCGACCTCGGACGCGGCCGCCGCGGCCATCTGATCGAGGTAGACGCCAGGAGAGGTGACCGCCTCGCCGTTGTCGTAGCGCCAGAAGGTCATCGCCGGTGCGGGCTCGCCGGCGATCAGCAGCCGGTCCGCGCGCCCGTTGGCGGTGATCTCGACATAGGGGATGGGGTTCTCCGCCTCTGGATCGGTATGGAAGCGGAAGGCGCCGCGCGGATGCTGCTCGGCGTGACCGAACAGCTGGTTGCAGGCGCTGACCACGGCCTTGGTCGAGCGGAAGTTGACCGCGAGGGTGTAGTGGCGTCCGGTCGTGGCCCGGCGCGCCGCCAGGTAGGCATGGATGTCGGCGCCGCGGAAGCCGTAGATCGCCTGCTTGGGGTCGCCGATCATCACGAGCGCGGTCTCGGGATCACTCTGAGCGACCCGGTAGACGGCATCGAAGATGCGGTACTGGATCGGGTCGGTGTCCTGGAACTCGTCGATCAGCGCGACCGGGAACTGGGTGCGGATGAGGCGGGCGAGGGCGGCGGCCTGCTCGCGGGCCTCGGCGGTGGCAGCGGGCGGGTTGAGCGCCGCGTCCAGGTCGCGCAGCAGCTCGTCGAAGCCCATCTCGGCGTGCTGACGCAGCCGCTTCGGCAGCTCGCGCGCGATCCAGGCCGCGGCGTGGGCGAGCAGGCAGGCCTCGAGCGTCGGCGGCTCCGGCGCACCGTCGTCGGCGGGCGGCTCGATGCGGCGCCGCCAGGCGGCGAGGGCAGAGAAGGCCGGATGCGTCGGCTCCTCTTGCACCTTGGCCGTCTTCTTGAAGACGAACGCGCCTTGGGCGAAGTGCTTGAGCTTGTCCGGCGGCTCGCTGCCATCGGCCCAGTCAGCGATTGCAGCGAGCAATTGCGCGAATTTCTCGGCATTGGCGCTGTCATGCTTGGTGCCGTTCAGATGCGGGCGCAGCTCGTGCAGCTGCTGCTCGAGCTCCTGGCGGTGCATGCGCCAGAGCGCGCGCGCGTGCTCCTGCAGCCGGGCCTGTTCCAGGCAGGCGGCCAACGGCGGGGCCAGGTCCTCGCACTGGAGCGGCTCGCCCTGATAGCAGAGCGCGGCATCGCGGCGTTTGAGCCATTCCCCGAGCTTCGCCTGCAATGCCTCGGGCGAGGCGACCACGGCGCGGATGCAGCGGGCCTCATCGGGGCTGAGCGGGTAGCAGTGCATCCGCCAGTAATCGCGAAGCAGCTCGGTGATCAGCTCGCTCTGGTCGGTGACCAGCTCGCGCTCGAACAGCCCGCGCGTGGCGAACGCGTGCTCCTGCAGCATACGCTGACACCAACCGTGGATGGTGACGATCATCGCCTCGTCCATCCATTCGGCCGCCTGGCGCAGCAGCCGGGCCTTGGCCGGCCAGTCGGCGGGCGGATAGTCATCGCGCAGCGCGAGCAGTGGCGGGTCGGCCGCCGGCGTCTCGCCGGGCGGGCGCTCGAACAGCGCGGCGGCCTCGACCAGGCGCGCCCGGATGCGCTCGCGCAGCTCCTCGGTAGCGGCGACGGTGAAGGTCACCACCAGGATCTGCGGCGGCATCAGCGGCCGTTGATAGGCGGCGCCGTCGCCGCCATGGCCGAGCACCAGGCGGGTGTAGAGCAGCGCGAGCGTGAAGGTCTTGCCGGTGCCGGCGCTCGCCTCGATCAGGCGGCTGCCGCGCAGCGGGAAGGTCAGGATGTCGAGCTCGGGGGCGTGGCTCATCGTCAGGCCTCGCGCGCGCTGGCGCCGGATTCGTAGAGCGGCCGGTAGAGCTGCTCGCTGTACGCGGCGAAGCGCTCATCACCGCTCAGGGCCGCCCAATCGGGCCAGAAGCGGGCATAGCCGGGATGCTCGTCACGCTCGCCGCTGTGCTGGTAGCCGCCCTCATACTCTCGCTTGGCCTTGCCAGTGCCGCCCTCGGCTGCGAGCCAGGCTAAGCCGGTCTTGCAGGCGAGCGGCAGCGGGCTGCTCAGGCCGGCGACGACACCGGTCAGCAGGGCGTCCAGGATGGCTTCGGCATCGTCACGCATCATCGGTGGCAGCGTGACGTCGCCGCCTGGGCCGAGCAGCCGGGTCGTGGTCGGTGCCGCTAGCTGGGCCGCCAGATGGCGCGGCCAGTGGCGCACCAGGTGGTACCACTTCGGCTCATGGTCTTTTGCATCGAGCAGCGCGCTGGCCTGAAGCACGAGCAGCAGACGGTTGCCCTCGGCATCGGCGCGTAGGCCGCTCAGACTGTCCTCGAGCGCGATGCCGTCCGCTTGCAACGTCAGGGTATAGGCGGGCAGGCCCCGAGGATGGTCGGCCAGCAGCGCGCGGTAGCGCTCGAGCGGGTTGCGCAGGGCGATGGTCAGCTCCTCGCGCCAGTCGGCGTCGAATGGCGGCAGCGGCAGCGCGCCCGAGCGGGCTAGCCCGCCGATCGCGGACTCGAGACAGACCTCGGTGGCGGTCTCCGGCACGGCGGCGAGCTGTTGGGTGATGGCCTGGATCGCCCGGTCGTGCAGCCTCCAGCGGGCGAGCCCGTCGACCTGGAACGGCTCCGACTCCGTGGGCTGCTCGGCATCCTGGCCGAGCATCACCGCGAGGCGCTGGCTGTAGAAGGCGTGCACTGGCCGGCGCAGGAACCGGCCCAGCGCGGTCAGGGTGAGCGGGGCGTCGAAGACCGGCGCCGCGAGCTGCGGCGGTGCCTGCTCGCGGGGGGTCGCCGATGGGCGATGCAGCGCCTGCCATTCATATGCATAGGTGAAGAGCTCGGCCCCGTTATCCGCTGTATCGTGCTCTGGATTGTGCACTGGGTTCTGCCGGGGTTTCTGCCTTGGGTCGCGCTCTTGGCCGTGCTCCGTGTCCTGGGTCCGATCGGGCAGCCGATCACGCTCAGGCTCGAAATAGCGTCGGCTGAACGGCTGCAGCGGATGCGTCGTCGTCAGGGCCTTGAGCAGGGCAAGGCCGGAGCGTTCGTCATCGCCCTCGGCGGGCGTCTCGGGGTTGCGGGCCCCGGTCCCCCTCGGTTCATCGACCCGACGGGCGAGCCGCCAGCCGGCGGCGATCTGATCGCGCAGCTGCCCGACCAACACCGAGGGCGGGCGCGGTGAATCATCGCGGATGCTGCGCCCGACCCAGCTGATGACCAGCCGTTCGCGCGCCGAGAGCAGCGCCTCGAGGAACAGGTAGCGGTCGTCCTCGCGCCGCGAGCGGTCGCCGGGGCGATAGTCGTCGGCCATCAGATCGAAGTCGGCCGGCCGGCGGCGGCGCGGGTAGTCGCCGTCGTTCATGCCGAGCAGCCAGATCTGGCGGAACGGGATCGCGCGCATCGGCATCAGGGTCGCGAAGTTGACCGCACCGGCCAGGAAGCGCTGACTGAGGGTCGGCTCGTCCAGGCCGGCCAGCAGCGATTCGCGCACCACCTCGAGCGGGATGGCCTCCTCCAGCGCGGCGCCGTGCTCGCAGTCCTGCAGCCACTGCTCGAGCGCGTCATGGAGTCGGTTCAGCGCCAGTTCATCGGCATCGCCGGTGGCCTGGAAGCAGTCATCGAGCAGCGTCGCGATCAGCTCCGTCCACTCCGCCGGGCGGCGCGGCGTGCTGAGCGCGCTCCAGTGCGCCTTCAGCGTGGCGAGCAGACGGCTCAGCGGCCCGACCAGGGCCGCCTCCAGCCCGCCGACCTCGTCGTAGGGCTCGATCCCGGCCCAGGGTCCGCTGTCGCCGGCGGCGAAGCCGAGCAGCATGCGCCGCAGCCCGAATTGCCAGCTGTTCTGCTCCAGCCCCTCTGGCAGCCCGAGGCCGGCGCGCTGGTCGGCATCCAGGCCCCAGCGGATATTGGCGCCGATCACCCACTGGCGCAGCCGCGGCAGGTCGGCCTCGGCCAGGCCGAAGCGCGCACGCAGTGCCGGGATGTCGAGCAGGTCGAGCAGTTCGCTGATCGAGACACGCGCCTGCGGCAGCTGGAGCAGGGTCTCGAGGCCGATCAGCAGCGGATTGCGTGCGCGCTGGCTCTGATCGGTGATGTGGAATGGGATGTAGCGCGGATCATCGGCCGGCAGCCGGCCGAAGACCGCCTCGATGTGCGGGGCGTAGGTGGCGATGTCCGGCACCATCACGAGGATGTCGCGTGGGTGCAGCGGGGCGCCATCGGCCTCGGCGGCGGCGAAGGCGTCGAGCAGCTGATCGTGCAGGATCTCGACCTCGCGCTGAGGGCCATGGGCGATCAGGAAGGCGAGGCTGCGATCGCGTGTCGGGTCGATCGTGGTGCCGCGCGCGCGGCGCTCGGCGAGCGGGCGCAGCTCAAGGATGTCGTCCTGGATCTGCTGCAGTAGGCTGGCCTCGCCGGGCGACTCGAACAGGTCGATGGCGAGACCATTGCGCTCAAAGTGCGCCTCGTACTGGCTGCGCTCGTCGTGCTCATCGAGCAGGCGGATGTAGTCGCGCCCCTGCTTGCCCCAGGCCGCGAGCAGTGGATGGCCGTGCAGGTGCAGGGCGCTCTCGTCGAGACCGTCGGGGACCTTGTCGCGGGCCTGGATACGCCGGTAGGTGCGGCGGAACAGCTCGCGGCCCTCGACGATGTCGCCCCAGTAGTGGCGGCTCGGGTTGTGCACGAAGAGCATGACCTGGGAGACCCGGGCGACGGCCTCGAGCACCTCGATACTCTGGCGCGGCAGCGACGACAGGCCGAACACGATGACTCGGCGCGGCAGGCCGCGCGGGCGATGGGCCGGGTCGAGGCCGCGCGCCTGCTCCAGGAACTGCGCATGGATCGCGGCGCGGCTGAGCTCAGGGGTGGGGGCAGGGGCCTCAGTGCTGGCGGCAGTAGGCTGAGCCAGACCCTGCGCCAAAGCTTGCGCCAAATCCTGCCTCAGCCGGCGCCAGAGCAGCGGCTGCCAGCGCTGAGCCGCCGGGACCTCGACACGGGCGCCATTGGGGCGGATCAGGATGTCTTCGCCCCGTTCCCAGGCGCTGAGCCAGTCGGCGCGATAGACCTGGTACTGATCAAAGAGATCGGCAAGGCGCGCGGCGAGCTGGTGACGACGCCGGGCATCGCCATCGGCGTCGAGGAAGCCGCGCAGCGGAGCGAGCTGGGCCTGCTCGTCCGACGTCCCCGCCAGCGCATCGAGCTCGCCGAGCAGACGGAACAGCCGCCAACCGAGCGGGGCCTTGTCGTAGGCTGAGCTGTCCGGCAGCGCGCCGAGCACGGCGCGGTAGGCCTTCCACAGGAAGCGTCCGGGCAGCATCAGGTCGATCGCGGCGGCGATGCCGCAGCCGCCGCCATCCGGGCCGCCGTCGGTGTCAGCCGGTACTGGATGCTCTGCTAGAGCCATCTTCAGCCATTGGCCGATGCCGTTGCTTTGGACGACGATGACCTCGTTCTCCAACGGGTGCAGCGGATGGGCGCGCATCCAGCTCGTCAGCAGCTCGCACAGCGCCTCCAGGCGATTGCCCTGGATCAGCATGAAACCGGTGGGCCAACCGTTCACGCCCTCTCCTCCTGTCTCCATCGCAAGTTCCTACTGCCCAGCCTACATGTTCACGCCCATTGGACTCGCTAGCGACTGAACCATAGCAGCTCCTAAGCATCGGCTGCGCGGGCAGCTGCTCTCCAGGCGCGCTGGAGTTGCGCGCGGGCGGCGTCGCCGTCCTCGATGTCGACGGCCGTTACCAGAACAGGCGATCGTTCAGCGCCTCGACACAACGGGATGGGCCTTGCAGCGGCGTCATCGGCCGGTCCGTCAACGACTGCGCCAGCCAGCCTTCCGGGTGGTTCAGCGGGAAGGGGGCTTGCGCAGCCGCCTCGCTGATGGGCCTGAAGCCGACCTTGGCATAGTAGTTCGGATCACCATAGGTCATGGCGATGTGGGCCCCAGCAGCCCGCAGCGCGGCGAGGCCGTGGGCCAGCAGCCTCTGCCCCACCCCCATGCGTTGCCGCTCGGGCGCAACGGCGACGGGGGCGAGGATGAACACGGTCCGCTCATCCTGCTCGTAGATCAGCCGCGAACAGACGATGCCGCCGATGATCGCGCCCTCCTGCTCGGCGGTGAAGACGAAGAGGTCATTCGCCGCCGTGGTGAAGAGCAGTTTGTGCACCAGCTCCCCGATCAGTGCGCCTTCCTCCGCGCCCTCGGAGGCGGTGAAGGTCCTGGCGAAGAGGTCGACGATTGCCGGCTCCCACCCTTGGTACTCGCTCAAGAATTCCATGATTTACCCAGCCAATTTGCCCAGCCAATTTAAACCTAAAGCACGCCAATGTTCGGCACGGCAGAGCCGAGGGTCGGGCGACGGCGAGCGGGGGTGTCGACGGCATGGATGCCGTCGTCAAGCCATCCAGGGATGGATTCACGGCGTCCCCCGAGCGCCGTGACGCGACCCGGAGCGGTCGAGGAAAACCGAAAACCGATTTGAGATGGGTCTCCCCAGCCAGTGGATCAAAACGACGCCCCAACACGCGCATCAGGTCAGAACCCAAGCGTCAAGAACGGCATCAACACCAGATAGAGCACCGCGGCGATCCCGGCCAGGTAGAACAGCGTTTGCAGCGGGTTGCGAACGGCGCGCTGCAGGGTCGTCTCGGCCTGCCCGGATCGGCACGATGCAGCGTATTCGGCGGCGAGCCGCGCTGAGCGCTCCTGCTCGTACTCATCGATCAGGGCCCGCGCTGCGGCCTGCTGACTGCGGTCGAGCAGCCAGAGTCCAGCCACGCCGAGGCCGAGGAAGCCGCCGCTGGTCTCGTGGTACTCGAAGCCGTGCTGGTCGAGCAGTTGGCGCACATCGGCCGCTTCGTCGTCGGGAACACCATTGAGGCGGAAGATCAGGATGGACAATGTGTGCTCCGGCGTTTGTGCCCTAAACAGCCAAGCTTCGCTTCCTTCCAGCAAGAGACCGATTGATCGGCGTCGTCAACCAATGGCCTGAACTCAATCCAGAAAGGGGGGTTGCCGCTGCGCAGATGCAGACAATCGCCTAAATCGAGGGCGCAGCTACTTGAGACTCATCCGCCGATGTCGGCTGCTACGGCCCCAGGGCGGCCCCAGGGCAGGCCGCTCCATTTCAATGCTTGAACGACGGCAGATCATATTGCTCCAGTCGCTGGCGTAATAGCGCGAGCCTGTTGGCTGCGGTCTCGGTCTCGACGCTGTGGTCGGCGAGCTCATCGAGGAGGGACTCGCTGCGGTCGACCAGCACGGCGAGCTGGGGGCCGTCGAATAGCTCGCAGGCGGCCTCGACCTCGGCATCGCTCGACGAGAGCAAGGCCGGGGCCAGCTCTTCCGGTCCGATACAGCTGTCCCCGTGCAGCAGATCCGCGACCAGCGGATGCTCAAGCAGGCCGAAATGGATGCCGCGCGCGGTCTCTTCGTCGCTCAGCTCTTGGTGCGCAACCGGGTCATCGGCGGCCTGGCGCCAAAGCGCCTTCATGATCAGGTCGATCAGCCGCCTCAGCGCGGCGCGCTCCTCATGCATCGCTGCCGGCAGCGAAAAGCTCTGCTCGTAGTGCTCTTCGAGGCCTCCCTTCAGGGAGAGTACCGCGTCGCTGCCGGCGTCCGGCGGCAGGTCGACCGCCTGTTGAATGATCTCCTTGAAGGTCTTGCGGAAGGCCTCGAGGTCGTCGTGGTCGGCCTTCTGCGCCGCCACAAGGTCTTCGGGCGAGACCGATTGCGGCGGCCAGGCGAACAACGGGTTTTCATGCCGGCGCCGAAGATGGCGCTCGCGGCGGCCGGGCTCGTGCGTGAATGGCAGCTCCATCGCGGTCACCTTCTTTCGACCAGGGCTTCATACAGTGCCGAGTAGTCGAGATCGCCAAGCCCCTTCTGCAACGCCCGCTCCATGACCGCCTCCAAGGCTTCGATGGGTTGCGTTTCAAGGGTCGACTGCTCGGCAACGCGACGGAACAGGCCGATGTCTTTGCGCAGATGCTTCAGCGGGAAATTGGCCTGGCCGTACTCGTGGCTCAGGTACTTGTCGAGCTTCTTGTCGAAGGTCGGGGCATAGAGCGCGCTCTGACGTAACAGGCCCATGAATTGCTCGACATCGATGCCTTCGTCGCGCACCAACCCGAGGCTGTAGGCGAAGGTGGCGGTCAAGCCGGCGATGAGCTGGTTCATCGCAAGCTTTAACGCCGCACCCTGTCCGACCTCACCGATCCGTTGCGGCTGCTCGCTCAGCGCCTCGAAGATTGGCAGGCAGCGCTCGTAGAGCCCGAGCTCGCCGCCGGCCATCACGATCAGCCGGCCGCTGCGCGCCTCGGGCAGACTGCCGAGCACGGGCGCTTCCAGATACTGACCACCCGCCCGCTCGACATCGCGGCCGAGCGCGCGGCTCTCGTTCGGCGCGATGGTGCCCATCTGGATCAGGGTACGGTCTGCAAGCGGCGGCGCGTCACTGTCAGCCGGAAACAGGACCGAGCGGATGGCCTCGGCATCGCTCAGAAGTAGGATTGCTGCGTTGCTCTTGGCCAGCGCTTCGTTGGCGGTTGCAGAGGGGCGAATGCCAACAGTCGCGAGGGCGTTGGCCTTCTCGGAAGAGCGATTCCAGGCGCAGACCTCGAAGCGGCGATCCTGCAGCCGGATCGCGATCTCGCTGCCGAGCAGTCCGGTGCCGATGACGGCGAGCTTCATAATCTCCTCCGGTTGGGCGGTTGAATGGGCTCACGCTGGCGGAACGTCCGGCCCGGCGCGGGCGATCGACGGATCTCAGTCGGCTGCCCCAGGTTCCGTCGATTGCCAAGCACCCTGATCACTGCATACAAGGGTATGAGCAATACTGCGGTTTGTGATCGCTCTAGACTGCATCCAGTCTGGGATGCCTCATTCCGGAATACAACGGTCTGAAGAAAACAACGCTCTTCACGCTAGTCAGGGGTTATCTTGAATCACGCGGGATTCATCGTTCGGGGTGGCACCCTGCCACGAGCGTTCGTTCGGCGATCGGTCGGAACGAATCGCTCGATCGCAGCACGGCGTGCAGTTCTCTATCAAGCACCTCGTAGGCTTTCGATGACCGGCGCGGTTTGCGGCCGGACACCTCGCCACAGCCCGAAGGATTCGGCGGCCTGTTCGACCAGCATACCGAGCCCGTCGAGCGCCTGCGCAGCGCCGTGCCTCTGGCCCCAACGGCAGAACGGGGTCGGCTCGTCGGCATAGAGCATGTCGTAGACCCAGCCAGAGTCGGTGAGGCAGTCATCCGGGATTGCGGGCACACCGCCCTCGAGACCGGTCGAGGTCGCATTGATGATCAGATCGAAGCGCTGTCCGACCAGGGCTTCGAGCCCGCAGCCCGAGACATCCGTCGCAGCGCGTGCGGCCGGGTTCGGCTGCTCTGTCGCAGTCGAGTCGGCCTGAGCCTGGGATGCGGGGTCCGGCTGCCGCCGGACGGCAGAATGATGGGTCGTCGCAGTGGCGAGCTCGCTCGCTAGGGCCTCGGCCTTGGCAGCGGTGCGGTTCGCGATCACCAGCGCCGCCGGCTCGGCCTCGAGCAGGGGACGCAGCACACCGCGCGCGGCGCCGCCGGCGCCAAGCAGCAGCACGCGTCGACCGGCGAGCGCGAAGGAGTGATTGACGGTCAGGTCACGAATCAGGCCGATGCCATCGGTGTTGTCGCCGCGCAGCAGCCCGCCGTCGCGCACGATCAGGGTGTTCACCGCCCCGGCAGCGCGAGCATGCGCGCTGAGGTCCTCGAGCAGCTCAAACGCCTCGGTCTTGAATGGCACCGTGACATTGAGGCCGCGGCCGCCTTCGGCGACAAAGCGGCGGACATCGCCGGCGAAATCGTTCAGATTACCGAGGATGCGGCCGTACTCGAGCGGCTCGCCGGTCTGCGCCGCGAATGCCGCGTGGATCTGGGGCGATTTGCTGTGCTCGATCGGATTACCGATCACCGCGTAACAATCGGTCATCGCCGGTTACCCTGAAACAACAGGTTCATCCTCGCCGTTCGTACCTCACCATGAAGGTGACACCTGGGCCACATCGGATTCCCTGTCCAGGATCGCATCAGACCATGAGCGTTACTCGATGTGTCCGTTGATCGCGAGCCGCTGCGCTTGTTCATCACTGCAGCCCGTCCAAGCGCTCGGCGGTCAGAGATCGGTCAAGCGCCCAGCCACTGCGCGGCCTGCTTCGCGTAGTAGGTCAGGATGCCGTCGCCACCGGCGCGCTTGACGCCGAGCAGGGCCTCGAGCACCACCTCGCGCTCGTCGAGCCAGCCGTTCTGGCTCGCGGCCTTGAGCATCGCGTACTCGCCGCTGACGTGGTAGACGAAGGTCGGCGCACCGAAGCGATCCTTGACCCGGCGGACGATGTCCAGATACGGCATGCCGGGCTTGACCATCACCATGTCGGCACCCTCAGCGAGGTCCAGCCCGACCTCGTGCAGGGCCTCGTCGGAGTTGGCCGGGTCCATCTGATAGGTGTACTTGTTGCCGCCGCCGAGGTTGGCCGCCGAGCCGACCGCGTCGCGGAACGGGCCGTAGAAGCTCGAGGCATACTTGGCCGAGTAGGCCATGATGCGGGTGTTGATGTGGCCGGCCGACTCGAGCGCTTCGCGCACGGCGCCGATGCGCCCGTCCATCATATCTGAGGGCGCGACGATGTCGGCGCCGGCATCGGCATGGGAGACCGCCTGCTTGACCAAGACCTCGACGGTGGCATCGTTCATCACATAGCCGGTCGCGTCGAGCAGCCCGTCCTGGCCGTGGGTGGTGAAGGGGTCGAGCGCGACATCGGTCATCACCCCGAGCTCCGGCACCGCATCCTTGAGCGCGCGCACCGCGCGCTGGGCGAGGCCGTCGGGATTGAACGCCTCGCGCGCGTCCTCGGACTTGGCCTCCATCGGCGTCACCGGGAACAGCGCCATCGCCGGCACGCCGAGCTTGGCGATGGTCTGCGCCTCCTCGACCAATAGATCGACACTCATGCGCTCGATGCCGGGCATCGAGGGTACCGGCTCGCGCTCGCCCTTGCCTTCCAGCACGAAGACCGGATAGATGAAATCATCCGGTGTCAGGGTCGTCTCGCGCATCAGCCGGCGCGAGAAGTCGTCGCGCCGCATCCGGCGCATACGGGTGGTGGGATAGGGGGCGCGATTGGGGTGCAGATCGGACATGGGACGCTCGTCTACGAGAACGGGGTGGGAAAGCGAACATTCTAACGCCGGTCGTCCAGCGACGGTCCTTGGCGATGACCGCTAAACATAGCGCACCCGATCGATCGCCGGCCAGTGCGCTAAAGTCGCGTGCGCCCTTGTGAGGAGACCACTGCCATGCGCTTCCCCCCAGATCATCCGCCCTGCGAGCACTGCGTCGATGTCGATCATGACGCCTTCGATGCCGCCGTCATCCATGCCTCTCATGAGCGGCCGGTGCTGGTCGACTTCTGGGCCGATTGGTGTGCACCCTGCCACCAGCTCGCGCCGCACTTGACCAGGGTGATCAACGAGCTCGACGGCGCGATCCAGTTGGCCAAGATCGAGGTCGACGATGGCGACAACATGCGGCTTGCCGGCCACTATCGGCTACGCGGTTTCCCGACCGTGATCCTGTTCCAGCACGGCGAGGAGCGCGGGCGCTTCAGCGGCTCGCGCTCGAGCGTGCAGATCCGCGCTTGGCTCGACGAGCATCTGCAAGGCTAGGCCGTGAGACAGCAGTCCATGCCGCCCCAGACGGTGATGTTGGCCGGATATTGGAGTCGGAATCAGAGAGTCGAGCCGAGAGAACGGAGCAGACGATGTTGAGCGAACAGCTGAAGGAACAAATCAAGCGCGAGCTACCGCAGTGGTTGCGCGGCGATCCCGAGTTCCGGCGTTTCGTGCTGGATTTGGCGCGGGACGAGTTTGCCGACAAGCAACAGACGGAAGGGCGTTTCGAGGCCATGCTCGCCGAGCTGGCGCGCGATCGTGAGGAGCAATCCCGCAGGTGGGAGGCACAAGAGCGCAAGTGGGAAGCCAACGAGCGTAAGTGGGAGGAAGAGACCCGCGCCTGGCGAAAGCATGAGGAGGAGGTCTGGGCCGAGATCCGCAACCTGCGCGAGGAGAACGTGGCGCTCGACCATCGCATCGATCGCACTCTCGGCGCACTGGGTGCACGCTGGGGGCTGCAGTCGGAGCGCGCCTTCCGCAACGCCTTGGCCGGGATCTTGGAAGCCAGCTTCGGCGTCGAGGTCCTGCACATCAACGAGTACGACGATGCGGGCGAGGTCTTCGGCCGGCCGGAGCAGGTCGAGCTCGACGTCATCATCAAGAACGGGCTTCTGATCATCTGCGAGTTGAAATCATCGATCGACAAGGCGGCCATGTACAGCTTCGAGCGCAAGGCGCGCTTCTACGAGAAGCGTCATGGGCGCACGGCGAGCCGCCTGATGGTGATCTCGCCGATGATCGATCCGCGTGCGCAGAAGGTTGCCGAGCGGCTGGGCATCGAGACCTATAGCGACTCGCTCGACGTCGAGACGCTTGACGGAAACGCGGAAGGCGTTAGCGCTTCGCACGAGAGGTGAAAGCGCCCCCCAAGTGGAGCGGCCAGCAGGTTTGCTGGCCCAGCGTAGCCTCCAAACAGGCGCCTATCGATCGGCGTCTTCCGCGCAGGATCGGATGTCCCACCATCTTCGAGCGCCGAAGCGTTTGAGCATGCAGAAGCCGCGAAACCGCATTTCCGGCTCCTGGGGGTATCTGGCCAGGATGGGCGACCGATCGGTGTCGCCGTTCAGCGGCCGCTGCCGTGCGCGGCGCGGCGTAGCCGGTCGTTCACCGCGAGCCAATCCGGGTCGGCAGGCGGCTTGACGAGCAGGATGCGATCAGGCCGCGCGGCATCGAGCGCGCGCAGCGCCGCGTAGAGACCGGCGCCATAACCGGCGGCATCGGCCGGAAGCAGCGCGAACGGGATCTCGGCCGGTAGCGATGGCCGCTCACCGAGTCCCAGACAGGCCGGCCGTTCGCCGTGATCGAGCAGCCTGCTCAGCCGCGTCGGCAGCGCCTCGGCGGGCACGAGATCCAGGGGCGCGCGCGGCGCATAGTGCGCGGCCAGCGCGCCAGGGGTGCGGATCGCGGCATCAGCGGCGCCCGCGTGCGCCGGCGCTCCCGCTCCTGCTCCTGCTCCTGCTCCCGCGTCGCTGATGACCTCGCCGATGACTTCGCCCAGGACCTCGTTCAGCGCCTCAGGGCCGATCGCACCTGGGCGCAACAGCCGCGGCCGTGGCCCGACCAAAGCGACGATGGTCGATTCGAGCCCGATCCGGCAGGGACCGCCGTCGAGCACCAGATCGACGGCAGCGCCGAGGTCGTCGCGCACATGCTGCGCGGTGGTCGGGCTGATACGGCCGAAGCGATTGGCCGACGGCGCCGCGATGCCGCCGCCGAAGCGTTCGAGGAGCGCCAGCGTCAGCGGGTGATCGGGCGCGCGCAACGCCACCGTCTCCTGACCGCCGGTGACCTCATCGGGCACGCGGTCCGCGCGCCGCAGCACCAGCGTGAGCGGGCCGGGCCAGAAGCGCTCGGCCAGCGCGAGCGCAGCTGCCGACGGCTGCGGGGACCAATCGCCGAGCCGATCGGCGCCGGCGATATGGACGATCAGCGGATGATTCGCCGGGCGGCCCTTGATCGCGAAGATGCGTCGCACCGCGGCAGGATTCTCGGCATCGGCGCCGAGTCCGTAGACGGTCTCGGTGGGGATCGCGACCACACCGCCGCCGCGCAGCACGTCGACTGCATGCGCGACGCGGAGATCGTCGTTCTTGGTCGGGCTCACAGACGCGTTGGGCATTAGCTGCAGCCTACCAGAGCGGAGGCGGAATGGGCCGGGCACCGATCGTGACGTTGACCGCTGTCGGCCCCGACGACGTCTCGCGCCGCCCTCTGTCGATCCATGTTGACGCGCTTCAGGCCACCTGCGGCATCTCCGTCGCCTTGGCAGCGCTGACGGCGGCCCGGTTGAGCGCCGAGATCACCGCCTTGAGCGAGGCGCTGACGGTGTCGCGGTCGATCGCGGCGCCGGCGATGGCCTCGCCGTCGATCTTGAGCTGGACATAGGCCGCCGCCTCGGCATCGGTGCCGGAGCCGATCGCGTGCTCGCGGTAGTCGAGCACATCGACCTGCTGGCCGAAGGCCCGGCCCCAGGCGTCGGCGAAGGCCGCGATGGCCCCGTCGCCCTCGCCGCTGATGCGCTGCTCGCCGGCCGTGTCGATGATCGTCGCCTCGATGCGATCACGCCCGTTGCGGCTGAGCCGGTAGCCGCCAAGCCGCGCTGGCTCACGGTCGTGGATGAACTGGGCATCGAACAGCTCACGGATGCGCGCCGAGTCGATCACGCCGCCCTGCTCCTCGCTGACGCGCTGCACGATGGGCGCCAATTCCACCTGCGCCCAACGCGGCAGATGCAGCCCGTAGTCGCGCTCGAGCACAAAGGCGATGCCGCCCTTTCCGGACTGGCTGTTGACCCGGATCACCGCCTCGTAACTGCGCCCGACATCCTGCGGGTCGATCGGCAGATAGGCCACCTGCCAGGGCAGCTCGCGGTTGTGCTCGGCGCGCTGATGATGCAGCGACTTGTTGATCGCATCCTGATGGCTGCCCGAGAACGCCGTGTAGACCAGCTCGCCGATCCAGGGGTGGCGCGGATGGCAGGCGATCCCGGTGCATTCCTCGACGGTCGCGATGATGCGGTCCGGGTCGCTGATGTCGAGCCGCGGGTCGACGCCCTGGCTGTAGAGGTTCATCGCCAGCGTGACCAGGTCGCAATTGCCGGTGCGCTCGCCGTTGCCGAGCAGGGTGCCCTCGATCCGGTCGGCCCCGGCCAGCAGCCCGAGCTCGGCCGCGGCCGCGGCGCCGCCGCGATCGTTGTGGGTGTGCAACGAGACGCAGACGCTGTCGCGCCGCTCGAGATGGCGGCAGAACCACTCGACCTGGTCGGCGAAGACGTTCGGGCTGGCCGATTCCACCGTCGCTGGCAGGTTCAGGATGCAGGGGTTCTCGGGCGTCGGCCGCCAGACATCGAGCACCGCGTTGCAGACCTCGACCGCATACTCGGGCTCGGTCTGCGAGAAGCTCTCCGGCGAGTACTGGAAGGTCCAAGCGGTGCCCGGATACTTGGCCGCCTCGTCGCGCACCAGCTCGGCGCCCTGGACCGCGATCGCCTTCACCCCGGCGCGATCGGCGGCGAACACCCACTCGCGCTGCACCGGCGAGGTCGAGTTGTAGACGTGGACGATCGCGCGATGGACACCGTCGAGCGCGGCGAAGGTGCGCTCGATCAGATCGGCGCGGGCTTGTACAAGGACCTGGATGGTGACGTCCTCGGGGATGCGGCGCTCCTCGATCAGCCAGCGCACGAAATCGTAGTCGGGCTGACTGGCCGACGGGAAGCCGACCTCGATCTCCTTGACGCCGATGTCGACGAGCAAGGCCCAGAGCTGCTGCTTCTGCGCGACGGTCATCGGCGCGCGCAGAGCCTGGTTGCCATCGCGCAGGTCGACGCTGGCCCAGCGCGGGGCCTGCTCGATGATCCGGTCTGGCCAGCGGCGGTCGCTCAGCTGCACCGGCTTGCTAGGGCGGTATTTGGCGTGATGGGCGGGCATGTCGAACGATCCTGGCTGGGTTGCGAATGTCTTGGTGCGCTTCTTGGCGACTGCGCTTCTTTTGCTCAGTGCGCTTCTTGCAATTGATCCGGCTTGCCGGCCGGAGCCGGCCCCGCAGGGTGGCTCGGCGTGGCGTCGGCGGTTCGGACTCCATGAGCCCGATGCATCGGGCTGGGCTGATCGGGCTGGGTTGCAGCGGCCGATCGCGCTGCCGGAGTCAGGATCGCTGCTCCGGCGCTGCCGATGATCGACGGCGGGCGGTGCCTCGTGGGCGTTGCTCGCCGCGTGTTCGTGACTGCCGGCTCGTGGCCGACAGTTGATAGGATGGGCTAAGCGGACGCGCAGATGATTGCGATCTTGCTTTGCGCATCGGGTTAATGCGCAATCTTATGCCAACGAAGCTTGGCTTCTTGGCAGCTTGGCGACAACGGCTGGCGCTGCCAGTGGGCTTGTAACGGATGGACTTGTAACCGGCCTCTTGCCAGCCTAGGATACACCCAAGGAGGTGTATAACGATGCGCACAAATATCGTGATCGACGATACGCTCGTCGAAGAGGCGTTGGCTGTCTCCAACATCCGAACGAAACGTGAGCTGGTCGACCGCGCGCTGCGCGAGTTCGTCGCGCGCCACAAGCGCAAAGATCTGATGGATCTTTACGGCAGCGACGGGATCGACGCCGAGTACGATTACAAGGCTGCTCGCGCTGGAGATGCCTAACCTTGTATCTGGTCGATACGTCGGTGTGGATTGGCTTCTTCAGAGCAAGCCCTACAGCAGCGGTCGAGCGGTTGAAAGCGCTGTTGTCAATCGGCGTCGAAACCGGGACTTGCACGCCGGTGCTGCAAGAGATCCTGCAAGGGACCAGTGATCAGCGCCGCTTCAACCAGTACCGCAGCTACTTCGAGACGCAACCGATCCACCTGCCGAAGGACCCGATTCGGAGCGCGATCGCTGCGGCGCAGATGTACTTCGACTGCCGGCGCCAGGGCATCAGCGTACGCTCCTCCAATGATTGTCTGATTGCTCAGACGGCGTTGGAGCACGGGCTGATCCTGTTGCATGATGACGAGGATTTTCGCCGCATCGGTCGCATTGTCGCGGAGCTAAGGGAGGTCTCAAGCTAACGCGCACTGCACGATAGACCCATGAAACTCGACCGCTACGACCGCCACATCCTCGAGGTCCTGCAAGAGGACGGCCGCATCAGCAATCAGGAGCTGGCCGACCGCATCGGCCTGTCGCCGTCGCCGTGCCTTCGGCGCGTCAGGGCGCTGGAGGAGGTCGGCATCATCGCTGGCTATCGGGCGATGGTCGATGCGAAGAAGCTCGGGCTGAGCCTGATCGCGTTCGTCAACATCTCGATGGACCGGCACACGCCCGAGCGCTTCGCGAACTTCGATGCGACCGTCTCGGCGCTGCCCGAGGTGCTTGAATGCTCACTGATCACCGGCCGCGACGCCGACTACCAGCTCAAGATCATCGTTCGCGACATGGAGGCCTACCAGGACCTGCTGCTGCACAAGATCACGCGCATCGACGGCGTCTCCGGTGTCCACTCGAGCTTCGTGTTGCGCCAGGTGGTTGAGCGCACGGCGCTGCCCGTAGGCTGATGATCGGCGGTTGCGCCCGGCGGGACGAGTGTCTGCCGCGCCCATCGAGGGAGGGTCGCGACAGGCTGGTAACGGATCAGTCGTCGAACTGCTCGGTCACCGAGAGGTAGTTGCGGCCGGCCTCGAGCACGATCTCGGTGTCGCCTCGTTCGGAGCCGAGATGGACCTCTTCCAGGGTGATAGCCAGGTCACTCAGCTCTGAGCGGATCATCTCGAGTGCGTTCTCGAGGGTATAGGTCAGCTCGTGGATGTGGGCGAGATCGGCTGGCTCGAGCGAATCCGCTTCTTCAAGATACTCCTCGAGCTGCTCGTTCGCGGTCTCGAAATTGGTCAGGGCCTCGGCAAAGGTCTCGGCCTGCTTGCCCTCGAAATGCGGCCGCCCTTTGGGCGACATCTCGTCCGCGGCGACGCTGCCGGCGATGCTGGCGGCGACGATGAGAACCAGCGCGAGGCTTGGATGGATGAACTTCATAGTCGGGTCGACTCCTGATGGGTTTGTTGACCGCAACTCACATGAGGCCGAGCGGCACAAACCCAAACGCACGGCCCAGGCGCGGCCTTGCGGGGCTTGTTGCACAAGCGGCGGCTGATGTGGAGCGGTGTTTTCGACATCATGGCGAAGCCATGCACAAGAAGCCGAGGAGCACCAGACATCCGAGTGAGGAGCGCAGCGACGAACGGCTTGACCGCCTTGTTACGCACCGATCACTACGTACATCTTCCTGTACAGACTACTGAGGCAGCCTTCATGGACGCTATCACCTACACCAACGAGCTTGCCGGCGATCCGCCAAGCCCTGCGCGAGGGCACCGACCGGCCACAGCATCTGTAACCTCGTAGATAAACCTTGCGGACGCGCTTGGAGCTAGGGGGACACCGGGTGCATGGCTTCGTTGCTGAGCCCAATGTCAAGGCTGGCCCGCCGCCCGTTGCAGTGCGGGGAGCGAGGCGACCGCGCCGCAGCGGGCAGCGGGCCGAGCCACGTGTTGGGCGATCTGCGTCGGTTACATCGCGATGGGCTGCATGGCGAAGACTCGCGCGACACTAGACGCCCTCGTCAAGTCTCCGCGACGTAGTGCGTCACGAATGTCATCCAATTTGTAGGCGTCAGAAAGGGACAAATATGGCGCCCACTCATCATCTGTAATCATCAATTCCACGTCGACTTCAGCAACAAACTGACCCTCATGGACATATTGCGTTTTGTTGCGGCTATTCATCTTTGCGCCTCTTGAACTCAGCGTTCCACCGGGAGGGATCGGGACGGTACGCAGTTACCAACACCGCTGGGCGCGTGTGTCTCTTTGGGATACCCCATACGAAGTGAACTGGCTGCCCATGAGTGTCGGTGCGCAAAACTAGTACCGATGCTCCTTTCGGATAATCGGGGTAGTCCTCTACAAGTATAGCTTTTTCGTGCCGGATACGACTTGCCTCGCCGTCAAGCCATCGCTCGCAAGTTCTTCGTATCCGTGTTCCGAGATGCGAACATCACCGGACGCTATCAAACGCTTCAGCGATGTGAGGGTGTCACTCCACCTATAAACCTCTATTTATGGCTCGGCTTTCTATCGCCGAAAGTCGCAAATCAGGCGACCCAAAAGCGCGCTTGCGAAGGGCTTGAACCTAGACTGCGAGCTCGGTGCGCGCTTTTGGGCCGCCTGTTTTTGCCTTGTTAGGGGGCGGCGATCAGCAACCCGACCACGGCGGCGTTGACACCCGCCAGCGCCGTCCGGACCCCCTGGTTGGCGCGCAGCGAGACCCAGAACGGCAGCAGCCCGAGGACGAGCGGGAACGACGGCAAGAAGATCGCCAGGGTCGAGAGCATTCCCCCGAGTACACCGTTTGGGGTCGGCGTCTCGACCGTCCCGAGAAAGGCCGCAAAAGTGAAAAGCGGACCCAGCAGCGCCTGCGCCGCCCCATAACCGGCAAGGAATGCCACCTGGCTGACCCAACCGCTGCGCACCGTTTCGGCTTCCAACAGCGGCAGCACCACATGGCCGCCGCCGAGGACCAGGGCGCCGGAGCGATACATCGCGCTGCCCAGCTCCAGGCCATGGCCTGGCCAGCTGCCGCTTGGCAGCAAGCTCAGCCCCAGCAGAACACAGAAGATCACGAGCAGACCGAAGGCCGGGCCGCGCGTCTTCGGACTCGAGAGGTGGTCAACACCGTCCGGCTGCGCTGGGGTGCACAGCCGCCAGCCGATCACGCCCGCCATCAGGATCACCAGCAGCTGCAACGGTCGCGTCGAGCTATTTCCGACTTCAACACCCTGAGAATGCGCAATGCAAAGTGCACATGTGTGCGCTTCAATGCCTCCACTCCCGCGCCACTCAGCGCTCGGAGGAGTCACTGCATGCCCGGCCGCCGCCACGCACGCCGGATCGCATTCGATCCCGGTGCGCTCTGTTTCAAGCCCCGTGGACGGCACCGACGCCAGCTTGAGACCCAGGTCCTGGGTCGTGACGAGCTCGAAGCCCTGCGTCTCATCGAGCTCGAAGGGCTTTATCAGGAAGAGGCCGCCAGGCGCCTGAGCATCTCGCGCACTACGCGATCACGCATCCTGACGCGGGTAGGCCGCACCGCCACCAGGGCGCTCCTCGGTGGGCAGCGGCTCGTGCTCGACGCCGATTCGCCGACGCCGGCTGCTGAAAGCGAACCGGGCAATCACAGCGAACCCACCTGACCTCTGACCTTTGGAGCATTGTTGATGCCATCGAATTACGAGACCTTCTTCGACCACCAGCGCTTCGCCCTCGTCGGCCGTTCGGCGGTCAAACCGTTTCCGCTGCTGAGCTATCGTGGCCTCAAGCGGCGCGGCAAGACCGTCTACGCGATCGATCCCAGCGCCCAGGAGATCGATGGCGATTCGGCCTATCCGGACCTGGCGGCCCTGCCGGAAGCGGTCGACGCGCTGATCATCGAGGTGCCGAAGGAGGAGACACGCGATTGGGTGGCCGCCGCGACGCAGGCTGGCGTGCATGACGTCTGGATTCACATGGCACATGACACCCCAGAGGCCATCGCCCTCGCCAAGGAGTCCGGGATCAACCTGCGCACCGGCACCTGTGCGGTCATGTATGTCACCCGCGGCCTGAGCTATCACAGCATCCACAAGGCGATCATGAAGCTAGCGGGCAAGTACTGACAGGCAGACCGCCCGCGCTCTACCTGCAAGGAATCCAGCGCAGCACCGATACCGTGATCAGCATCAGGCTGGCCCACATCCTGAGGATGAGGGCAGCGCTAATGCGCCGAGGCTGCTGCCGCATAAACAGGGGGTCACGCTTGTTCGATCGTGAACCGACGACAGCAATTCTTGCCGGCCAGTTTAGCCTGATACATTGCCTGATCAGCTTGTCGCAGCAGTTCGGTACCGTCGACCGCGTCCGGTTGCGGGAAGAAGGTGACGCCGAGGCTCAGGGTAACGCGCAGCTCGGTCTTGGCGATCCGCACCGGCTCGGACGCTGCCGCGAGCAGGCGGTCCAGAAAGGGCGCGCTCGCCTCGTGGTCGCGGAGATCCACGAGCACGACGGCGAATTCATCGCCGCCGAGCCGAGCCAAGGTATCGCCCTCGCGCAGCATCTGCTTTAGGCGTCGTGCGATGCCAATCAGGCACTGATCCCCCGCGGCGTGGCCGTAGGTATCGTTGATAGGCTTGAAGCCATCAAGGTCGAGATAACCGACCGCAATGCTCCGCTCCGAGCGCTGAGCCTGCGCCATCGCCTGGCGCAGGCGGTCTTCGAATAGCAGGCGGTTGGGCAGGCCCGTCAACGCATCGGTGTAGGCCATCCGCGCGAGCCGTCGCTCACTTGCTCGCAGCGCTTCCTCGGCTTGCTTGCGGGCCGTGATGTCCATCGAGGTGCCGATGACGCGCGCCGGCTCGCCACGTTCGTCGCAGATGACCTCGCCTTGATCCAAGATCCAACGGCACCCCTCTGTCCCAATCCGATATTCCATCACGTAGCGTGAACGGGCTGCGATCGCGGCTTCCATGCGTGCTTTGACGGCCGGCGCATCCTCGGGGTGCACTGTCTGAGTCAGGAAAACCGCTTCAGTCGGTTCCTTTGTACCGACATTGAAATCGCGGTTGATCTCGGGGGACCAATGCAGGAGCTTGGTGCGAATATCGAATTCCCAGACTCCCATCCGGGCGGAGCTCAGGGCCAGTCGCAGCTTGATATCACTCAGGCGTCGGTGCTGTTCCAGGCGCTTGAGCTCGGTAATGTCTTGGAACGATCCGAAAATATGCGTGCTCTGTCCACCTTGGCAGCGGGCGACCTCAACGCGCGCTAGACAAACCCGCCTCTCACCGTCCTGACGGATGACCCTCAGCTCCACCGCGTAAGCGGCGCCTGACCGGAGGGTTGCTTCCTCGGCCGAGCGCAGCCGGTGCCAGTCCCCGGCTGCGAAGAGACGCGCTTGATCAGCGGCAGAGGGTGTGCCGGCGGCCGGGTCGAGCTGAAAGAGACGGAACATCCCTTGTGACCAGGTCACGGTGTCGGTCGCGACCTCCCGTTCCCAGCTTCCGACGGCGGCGATCCGCTCGGTGCACGCCAACAGCGCAAACTGCCTCTGCAGCGGGGGCTCAAGGCTCGCGCGCGAGCTGATCTCCGTGGCGCCGTCGTCAGAGGTGACCGACCGGCCGCCCGCATCCTCCTCCAACGGTAGGGACAGGCTTGGGGCTGTCGAGGTGCCTTCATCGCGAGCCGCGAGTACGCCGCCTAGGCCCTCCGAGCGCGCGTTGGTCGGGGCTGAACGCTCCTCAAGCCAGGTGTAGACGCCTTCGAGCACCCCAGTGGCCGGGTTGCGAATCGGGATCGCGCCAACGTTGAGCCAGACATGCGCCCGATGTTGAGGGATGCGCACGCCGAGCACGAGGTTGCGGACCGTTTCCCCAGTGCGCAGCGCAACCATGACTGGGTGCTGCTCGCCGCAGAGTGGCGATCCGTCCTCTTTGAGGGTACGCCAGTCTTCGCTGATCAGTGTCTTGCCACGCAGCTGCTCCACTGGGACCCCAAGCATCCGCTCGGCTGCGGCATTGGCTGTTGTGACCTCACCCCGGGCGTTTTGAAAGACGAGCCCAACGGGCAGGTTATCCAAGAGCTGCTGACACTGTGGGAAACCATGAGGTCCCCCTTGCCGCTCGGAGACTGACATGACCAAGGCGCCCTAAGAATTGCTCACGGATCGTGACTCCCACCAGCATTCGGTCGGGTGGTTGAAATCTGTTTTCAAGTCAGGAATGATCCATGTAACGCATTCTATACCAGCAAGCAACGGCCACGTGAATGAGGAGAGAATAGATGAAGAACTATGAAGAATTGAGTGCCGCGGAGCTGAAGGCTGAGCTCGAAGAAATGGCCGCTAAAGAGCAGGCCCTCAAGCGCGCACTCGAGGCGCGCCGCGAACAAGAAAAGTACGAGCTGGCGAACGAGATCAAGACGATGATCAAGGAGCGCGGCCACGACATCGAGGAGGTCACGGATCTCGTGTTTGGCCGTAAACGCCGCAGCGGCGCCTCGGGCGGTTCCAACGCCAGCTATGCCCGCTATGCGGACCCGAAGAATCCAAACAACACCTATCTCCGCGGGCGTCTGCCGAACTGGCTGGTCGAGAAGATGAGCGCCAATGGCTACGATCCAAACTCGGCCGAGCAGCGGGCCCAGTTCAAGGAGGAGCACCTTGTCAGGATCACGGGCTAGCCGGATCCGAGAATAATGAGTATGAAGGCTCAGGGAGTGAGCTGGCCAATGCTCAAAGGCGAAGATGAAATTCGATGAAGAAGAGGTGGCTCTACATACTTCTTTAAGGTTTTCGCAATTATTGCTGCGCATAATCTCGTAGGCGCGGCGCATCAAGCGCTGAGTGTCCTACTCCGAATCTATGGTTTGTGCAGCAGACAATCCATTCTGCACGGTCCATGAGGAGGCAGTAGCAAGACCGTAACAGTCACCGTATTGAAGGATGTGACACCGATGCAGAATCTAAGCATTGCGCTAAGTGCAAGCGTGGCCGCCGGCACCTGTTTGATCGCGATCTATGCGCTGCACCCGTTGGCCCCGCGCCTCGGGCTGATCGATCACCCTGACGACCGGCGCAAGCTCCATCAGCGCGCTATCCCCCCCATCGGCGGTCTGGCGATCGCCGCCGGTCTACTGACCGCCTACCTGACCGCCTACCTGACCACCGCACCCCCCTCACCGCAAACCGGCATCGCCCTCTTGGGCGCCGCGCTCTTGGTTTTGGTTGGCAGCCTCGACGACCGCTTCAACCTCGATTACCAGCTCAGATTCCTCGCTCAGGCCGGCGCCGCCCTGATCCTGGTGCTGGGCGCTGGTATCAAAGTCACCGGCCTTGGCGACCTGCTCGGCTTGGGTGCGATCGAACTAGGCGCATTCTCGGTGCCGTTCTCGGTCATCGCCGTCGTCGGCCTCATCAACGCCTTCAATATGATCGACGGCATCGATGGCCTCTCCGGCGGCCTCGCCTTGCTCGCGCTGATCAGTCTCTCTATCGCCGGCGCCGCTGGCGCAATGGGCAGTCCCTTCCTGCTGCCGGTCGCCTGCGCCGCGTTGCTGCCCTATCTGGCCTGTAACCTCGGCATTGGCAGGCTGCGCCAGAAGAAGATCTTCCTGGGCGACTCCGGCAGCCTGCTCCTCGGCTACATCGTTGCATGGGCACTGATCAGCGCCACCCAGCCGACAGCGGCCGCAGCAGATCAGACCGCTGCCGCACCCAGTCTGGCGCCGGTCATCGCCATCTGGCTGGTCGCTATCCCGCTGCTCGATGTGTTCAACGTCATGGGCTGGCGCATGCTGCGCAACCGCTCCCCGTTCAAGGCGGATCGCAGTCATCTGCATCACATGCTCACCCGCGTCCTTGGCCACGCCCGCGTCGCCCTGGTCGTCATCCTGACGCTAGCCAGCCTATTCGCTGCCGCCGCCCTCGTGGCCTGGCAACTCGGTGTGCCAGAGCCGGTGCTGTTCTATGCCGCGCTGCTCGTCTTTGCCGGCTACGTGCTGATGCAGACCCGTGTCCCGCGCGTCTACAGCGGACGCTACCGCCGCCGTTTGCAGCGGCGCCTTGCCCTGCAGGCAGTGCTGTGATCCGCAACCTCAAGACGAGCCTCTGATCCCATGGAAATGTCTCCGCATCATCAACCGCGTTGGTACGTCGTCCAGAGCAAGCCTCACCAGGCCGAACGTGCCGAGAGCTGCCTCGAGCAACAGGGCTACCAGGTCTTTCTGCCGCGCATCACCGTCGAACGCGTCCGGCGCAAGCAGCGCTGCTTCATCGAGGAACCCTTGTTCCCGAACTACCTCTTCATCCGCCTCCAGCGCTGGGTGGACAACTGGTCGCCGGTGCGCTCCACCCGCGGCGTCGCGCGTCTGGTGGCCTTTGGAAGTGAGCCGGTCCCGGTCGGTGATCATCTGATCGACGCCATCGCCCAGCGCTGTGCGGCGAGCGCCGACCCCCGCGAACTGCAACCCGGCCAAGAGGTCCGCATCCTCGATGGCCCCTTCGCCGGTCTCGATGCCATCTTCCAGGCGCCGCATGGCGCGCAGCGCGCCCACCTGCTCATTGAGCTACTGCACCGCAAGGTCACCATCAGCGTTCCGCAGCGCCAGATCAGCGCCTGCTGCGCTTAGACATGATGTTTTGACCTGCCCGTCCTCAACGTCCGTGGGTTATGTTGAGGACGGACACATCCATCGACACAGAGCCACATTGAGGGGGCAGGTCATGCAAGAGTGTAACGTAGCAGCGGGCGAGATTGAGACGGCATCGTCGCAGGTGGCGTTGTCGGCGGCGAGCGGGCAAGG
>JAAAOQ010000193.1 GCA_009908845.1 Gammaproteobacteria bacterium | reverse complement strand
TGACCTGCCCCCCTCAATGTGGCTCTGTGTCGATGGATGTGTCCGTCCTCAACATAACCCACGGACGTTGAGGACGGGCAGGTCAAAACATCATGTCTAGCCTTTAGGCAGACTCCGGCGCAGCGGCAGGGACCCTCCCGCAGGGTTGTTCGGCCATCATCCCCGCGGGAGGCGTGCCCTCTCTTCCCAGCGACACGCCTCGCAGCATTCCCCGCCCAAGCCACCAGACCAGCCCGACCCGGACCAGACCAGTCCAGACGAGCGTTTCGGCTGCACGCCGATCCAGCGCGCGGCGTCAAGGTCTGGACGATCCAAACGCGACTCCGAGCTCAGCGGCTCACAGCCCCTGGTTCTCCACCGCTCCAGGGCCTGGATCATCGCCTGGCTCAATACCTAGCGTAGCGGTCGACAATGGACTATCTAGACACCCTATCAAAATGCCCGCCTAGCCTACACAAGCTGCTCAATTTTCGAGCCGAAGAGCGCATTTTGTTAGGACTTCTTAAAGCTTACAAATCAGACGCTTGCCCTACTGCTCTTGTGCTAGTCTCAAAGACTACAGGCTTCAGGGCGCTTTGTTTCGCGCTTACGCTCTCGTTCAACGACCACTGATCAGGGTGCCGACCCCCTCATCGGTAAAGAGATCCAGCAGCACCGCATGTTCGACCCGGCCATCGAGGATATGGGCCGCACGGACACCGCCTTGTACCGCCTCCAGCGCGCACCGCGTCTTCGGCAGCATGCCGCCGTGGATCACGCCCTCGGCCACCAATGCATTGACGCGCGCGACATCGAGCTGACGGATCAATTCACCCTGCTGGTCGAGCAGACCGGCGGTATTGGTCAGCAGGATCAGTTTCTCGGCCTGCAATACCTCGGCCATCTTGCCGGCGACCAGATCGGCATTGATGTTGTACGAGAAGCCGTCCTTGCCGACCCCGATCGGCGCGATCACCGGGATGAAGTCGCCTTGGACCAGCATATTGACGACGCTCGGATCGATGCTGTCGACCTCACCGACGTGGCCGAGGTCCAGGATCTCGGGCGCGGCCAGCTCCGGGGCATCGCGCTGCACGACCAGCTTGCGCGCATGGATCAGGTCGCCGTCCTTGCCGGTCAGACCGACCGCAGCGCCACCATGCCGGTTGATCAGGTTCACGATCTCTTTATTGACCGTGCCGCCGAGCACCATCTCGACCGCATCCATGGTCTCGCGGTCGGTGACCCGCATGCCCTGGACGAACTCGGTCACCTTGCCGAGCCGCTTGAGTAGATCGCCGATCTGCGGCCCCCCGCCATGGACGATGACCGGGTTGATCCCGACCAGCTTCATCAGCACGATGTCGCGCGCGAAGCCGTCCTTCAGCGGCTGCTCGACCATCGCATTGCCGCCATACTTGATGACCATGGTCTTGCCCGAGAAGCGCCGGATATAGGGCAGCGCCTCGATCAGGACACGGGCGATGTTGTGGGCGCTTTCTGCAGCGAGCGACATCGTAGTTCCTCTCGTCAATACCTATTCGAAAATCAGCTGAGCGCCGATTGGTCAGCGCTGTCCGTCAGGCCGGTGGACCCTGATGCGACGGGGCTGACCAGCCGCCGCCCAGGCAGAAAAGCGGCGTTCCTCGGTTCGGCCTCCGCGGCGATCGCCGCTATGAATGACGGGTAACCGGCTCAATCCTCAGTGACGACCGCTATGACCGAAGCCGCCCTCGCCGCGTGAGCTGTCATCGAAACGCTCCACCAGCTCCAGCTGCGCGTGCACCACCGGCACCAGAACGAGCTGAGCAATCCGTTCGCCGACCTCGATGCAAAAGGCATCCTGACCGCGGTTCCAGCACGAGATCATCAACTGGCCTTGGTAATCGGAGTCGATCAGTCCGACGAGATTACCGAGCACGATCCCATGGCGATGGCCGAGTCCAGAGCGCGGCAGGATCACGGCGGCCAACTGCGGTTCCGCGATGTGGATCGCGAGCCCGGTCGGGATCAGCTCGACCGCGCCGGGCGCAAGGCTCAGTGGCGCCGGAAGCATCGCCCTCAGGTCCAGCCCGGCCGAGCCGACAGTCGCATAGCCGGGCAGCGGAAACTCGCTCCCCAGCCGGTCGTCCAGGACCCTAACCTGCAGTCTGTGCGCCATAACGCTCCTCGATCAGCGCCGCGAGCGCCGCCGCCAATGCGGGCTTCGGCATCATCGGCAGTTCGCGCCGGCCGTCGCACCAGAGACAGACCAGCGCGTTACGGTCGGACTCGAACCCGCCCTCGCCGGCGCCGACCTGATTCGCGGCGATCATCGAGAGCCGCTTGGCCTTAAGCTTCGCGCGCGCATGCGCCTCAACCTGATCGGTCTCGGCGGCGAAGCCGACGGTGAAGGGCGGCCTATCGAGCGCCGCGACGCGCGCAAGGATATCCGGATTGCGTACCAGCCGCAGCGCGATACTGTCGGCGTCCTTCTTGATCTTCGCCAACGCGGGCGCCTCCGGACGATAGTCGGCGACCGCGGCGGCGGCGATGAAGAGATCGCATTCGGCAACCCGTCCCATCACCGCAGCCTCCATCTCCAGCGCCGATTCGACCGCAACGCACTCAAGGCCAAGGGCAGGCGCAACGCTTGTCGGCCCCGCCACCACCGTCACCTGCGCCCCACGTTGCTGCAAGGCGGCGGCCAGCGCATAGCCCATCTTGCCCGAGCTGCGGTTACCGATGAAGCGCACCGGGTCGATCGCCTCGCGGGTCGGGCCGACGGTCATCAGCACCTGGACTCCTCGCAAGCCCCCGCCGCTGACTGGCAGCATTGCCGCTGCGATCTCCACCGGCTCGACCATGCGACCTGCCCCGACCTCACCACAGGCCTGCGACCCCGAAGCTGGGCCGAGAAGCCGCACCCCACGCGCGACCAAACGCGCAATGTTCTCCTGCGTGGCCGGATGCGCCCACATCTGCTGGTTCATCGCCGGCGCCAACGTCAGCGGCGCCTGCGTCGCCAGCACCAAAGCCGTCAGCAGGTCATTGGCGAGACCATGAGTGAGGCGCGCGATCAGATCGGCTGTCGCCGGCGCGATCACCACCTGATCCGCCCAGCGCGCGAGCGCGATGTGGTCCATGCCCGCCTCGGCCTCTGGATCGAGCAGCTCACTGCGCACCGGATGCCCACTCAACGCCTGCAATGTCAACGGCGTGATGAAGGCCCGCGCCGCCTCGGTCATCACGACCCGGACCTCAGCGCCGCGCTCGATCAAACGCCGCACCAGATCCGCACTCTTATAGGCAGCGATGCCGCCGCTGATGCCGAGCAGCACGCGCGGCGCGCGAGCCGGCGCCTCGGCTGCAAGAGGCGCCGCGGAGGCCATTGAGTCGAATGCCTGATCGCTGCCAGTCCTCCTCTCAATCATACCCGATGGCTCCACGAGATCGCCGCAATTGCTTCTTCGTTATGAAGGGCTTTTCGATGCACGCGATGCCTTGCGCCAACAGCCACTATGCCGCCTGCGCGCGGGCTACTAGCTCCAAGCGCACCTCCTCATAGGGTAGGTGCAACTTGCCATCAGCGGTCTTGTCGATCAGCCCGCAGCCAACCATGAGCTGCGCATCGGTATGCACCCCTTTGACATCGCGGCCAACGCGCCGGGCCAACTCGCGCACGCCCAACGGTCCCGCCCCGGTCAGCGCTTTAAGGATGGCCCAGCGGTTGGCCGTCAGTGTGGAGAGTAGGTCGGACTCCGTCTGGAAGGTGTACGCGCAGCCCTGCGGCTCGCCGCGAAAGGCGGCCCGCATGCTGGCTTTCACATCATCCAGGTTGGCGACATTGATCGTCAGTGTGGTCATGGCCTCCCCCCTCATACGCGGCTGACATCGGACCAGAAATCCTCGACCAGCCGATCCAGATCGGTGAATTGGTAGGGGATCTCGCGATCGCCCAAGTGCTTGTGGTCGCCCTTGCCGGCCTCGTTGTCGTAGCGCAGCACGCAGACGCCATTGACGATCAGGGCCAATCGATACTTGAAAGGATGCGCGCTACCAGGAAGCGGCACCGGGAGCTGCCAAATCGACAGATCCACGAAGACGTCTTCCCGGAGTTTGATACGGCGTTTCTGGATCAAGGTCGCCGGCATGCTGTAATAATAACAACATCCAGCTTTGTTGTCACCGAGACAACATCCGGCGACCTCTTGATGATTGGGATTTCCTCGGCCTATCCTGATTCCGTCGCTCCACATTGGGCGACCGGGTCTAGCAGCCTGCAAGCACGAGTGCAAAGGCGCTCACTCGATGGCGCTTTTTTGGAAGGAAAATCCCAAAGATAAGCGCATGACCAAGATCACCGACCTTCCGAAGGACGAGCGCCCGCGCGAGAAGCTGCTAACGCGAGGCGCCGAAGCGCTGACCGATGCTGAGCTGCTTGCGATCTTTCTACGCACCGGCGTCACCGGCAAGAGCGCGATCGACTTGGCCCGCGATCTGCTTGGGACCTTCGGAGGCCTAGCCAATATGCTCGCCGCGAGTCAACGCGAGTTCTGCCAGGCAAAGGGGCTCGGCGCCGCGAAATACGTGCAGCTGCAGGCGGTGATGGAGATGAACCGCCGCTATCTGCGCGAGCAGATCACCGGCCGCAACGTGCTGACCAGCCCCGATGCGACGCGCGACTACCTGAAGCTCAGGCTCCGAGGACTGCCCCACGAGGTCTTCGCCTGCCTGTTCCTCGACAACCGCCACCGCGTCATCGAGTATCGTGAGCTGTTCCGCGGCACGATCGATGGCGCCAGCGTCCACCCGCGCGAGGTCGTCACCGAGGCATTGCGCTGGAACGCCGCGGCTGTGATCTTCGCGCACAACCATCCGAGCGGCGTCGCCGAGCCGAGCCAAGCCGATCTCAGGATTACCCGCAGGCTCTGCGACGCCTGCGACCTGATCGACGTGCGCGTCCTCGACCACATTATCATCGGTGAGGGCGAAGGCACCTCGTTCGCCGAACGAGGGTTGCTCTGAGTGTCTGAGCGGCTCGTCGCGCCATCTTGACTTAGAAAACCTTTTCAGATAGCGTTTATCGGCTTAGCATACCGCGTTCGTCGAGCACATGATCACGTCGCATCGGCAGCGCTCGTCGCGGCTGCGGCTGGCCACCCCCTCTCTGGAGCCGCCCGCACCATCGCCGCAGAGATCATCCGCTTTGGAGCCCTGCATCATGTCCAAGATCTGTCAGGTCACCGGCAAACGGCCGCTGACCGGATTCAACGTTTCCCACGCCCACAACAAGACCAAGCGGCGGTTCCTACCGAACCTGCACTATCATCGCTTCTGGGTCGAGAGCGAGAACCGTTGGGTGCGCCTGCGCGTCTCGACCAAGGGCATGCGCATCATCGACAAGCTCGGCATCGACGCCGTCCTCTCGGACCTGCGCGCGCGCGGCGAGCGCGTCTGAGCAACGATCCGAATTCACTTAGGAGCGAGCAACCATGGCCAAGGCCGCACGAGAAAAGATCCGCCTGAATTCCAGCGCCGGCACCGGGCACTTCTATACCACGACCAAGAACAAGCGGAATCAGCCCGGCAAGATGGAGATCAAGAAGTTCGACCCGGTCGTGCGCCAGCACGTCATGTACAAGGAAGGCAAGATCAAGTAAGCGTACCCGCCGCTCGGGCGCCGCCGATCAACCGGTCGGCCGTCCCGACTCTCGACCGAAGACCATCGTGGAACGCTAGGCAATCGCCGGCCGCGTTCCATAGCGCTGAGTGGGCGCTGTTTCCATATCATTGTGCACTCGGCGCTGCTGTCGTCGGTGCTAACCCCTCCTCATTGGCCAGC
This sequence comes from Gammaproteobacteria bacterium, assembly GCA_009908845.1. Lineage (GTDB taxonomy): Bacteria > Pseudomonadota > Gammaproteobacteria > Chromatiales > Chromatiaceae > Lamprobacter. The sequence goes on along the minus strand of JAAAOQ010000193.1, from coordinate 849 downwards.
CGCTCCGCGACGGCACCCGGGGATTGCGTGCCGCGCGCGAGCGTCGCGTAGGCGACCGGGACCACGAACAGCGTGAACAGCGTCGCCGCGAGCACGCCGAACAGGATCACGGTGCCGATCACCATCCGAGTCTCGGCGCCGGCGCCGCTGCTGAGCAGCAGCGGCAGCGAGCCGGCGGCGGTCGTGATCCCGGTCATCACGATCGGGCGCAGGCGCACATCGGCCGCCTCGAGCAGCGCGTCTCCAAACGGCTTGCCCTCATCACGCAGCTGGTTCGCGAACTCGACGATCAGGATGCCGTTTTTGGCCGATAGGCCGACCAGCATGATCAGCCCGATCTGGCTGTAGATGTTCAGCGACTGGCCGGTCAGCCAGAGCCCGAGCAAGGCCCCGGCCATCGCCAGCGGCACCGTGAGCATGATCACCAGTGGATGGACCCAGCTCTCGAACTGGGCGGCGAGCACCAGGTAGACCACGGCGACGCCGAGCAGGAACACGAACAGGATGCCCTGGCCGGCCTGCTGGAAATCCGCTGATTGGCCCTTGTAGTCGATGATCGCCTGCTCGGGCAGGTGCGCCTCGGTCAAGCGATTCAGATACGCGAGCGCATCGCCGAGCGCCAGCTCCTCGGCCAGGTTCGCCTCCAGCGTGATCGCGCGCACCCGGTTGTAGCGGTTCAGGCTCTTCGACTCGGCGGTCTCCTCCACCCGCACCAGGTTGCCGAGCGGGATCAGCGCGCCGCTGCTCGCCGAGCGCACATAGAGGTTACTCAGGCTCGCCGGCGTGCGCTGCGCATCGCGCTCGCCCTCGACGATGACGTCGTACTCCTCGCCGGCGTCGAGGTAGGTC
>JAAAOQ010000100.1 GCA_009908845.1 Gammaproteobacteria bacterium | reverse complement strand
CCATCAGCTAAAATGGGGCGGTATCTCACCAGATGTGGGGTCGTGTGTCCAGCCCCCAGTCGGGTCTGGCCCTTTTGAGATGTGGGTAATGGTATGAGGGCGAGGACCTCGGCGATCCGTGCCTCGTCTATCAATTCACCCGCTTCGAGGGCTTGGCGCATCTGCTCGATACGCCCGGTGGCCGCTTGCGGGTCGTCGTCTCGGACCTGCTCGGGCTCGGGCTCGGGCTCGGGGTCGGGAATGCCCCTATCGCTTGGACCAGTAGGTTGGACCAACCGAGTCGAATCGCTGCTCGTGGCCCGGCTCGACAGTGCGGTCAGGCCGGTGCGGGCTTGGCTCAGGGCTTGAGCCAGATCCGCCCGCACGGCCGCCGGTATCGGCGCATCGCGATGGCAGAGGCGGTCGATCTCGGTGGCTGCGGCCGCTAGGCGTTCGGCGCCAAGAAGACTGGCTAGACCTTTCAGGGTATGAATCAGGTGTTTCGTCTCCGTGGCCGGTGCTTGCTGATCCGGTGTAGGCCGATCTGATGTCGGCTGATCGAGCTGTTCGCCGAGGCCGGCGAAGTCGTCCTCGAGCTGCATCCGGAAGCGGTTCAACAGGCTCAGATAGAGCGCCGCATCCTGATCGAAACGAGCGAGTCCGCGCTGTAGGTCGAACCCTTCAAGCCGAGCGGGCAACGGTGCGGCGGAGGCCGCCGAACTGGGCTGGATAGGGATCGGATCAGCAGGTTCAGGCGCGCCTCTGGAGCTGGCTCCTCGAGGCGTGGGACGAAGCGCATAGGCTGCGGGCTCGGTCGCGAAGGCCGGGTCCGTTCGGACGCTGGACCCCGATGCCGGCGTCGACGGGTGCCGAGCCGGCAGCCAGGCCGCGAGCAGGTGGAATAGGGTTTGTTTCTCGATCGGCTTGGCGAGGTGGTCGTTCATGCCGGCGGCTTCGGCACGTTTGCGATCGTCCTCCATCACGGCAGCCGAGAGCGCCAAGATCGGCAGCTCAGGGTATCGGGCGCGGATGCGGCGACTGGCCTCGAAGCCGTCCATCACTGGCATCTGCAGATCCATGAGCACCAGATCGACCGCTTGCTCGGCGAGCATGTCGACTGCTTCGCGCCCATTGTGCGCCTCGATGATGCGCGCGCCGGTCTTTTGCAGCATCGCCGTGGCGACCTCGCGATTCAGGCTATTGTCCTCGGCCAATAGGATGCTGCGCTCGGCGAGGTCCGGCACCACGTCCTGCGTGTCCGGCGCCCACTGGCTGCGCGCGTGCTCGACGCGCGCGTGGGCCATGGCGTCGAGCAGCCCGCGTCGGGTAACCGGCTTGCTCAGGAAGGCACTATAGAACGAGGCATACTCACAGAGCCCGGCCTGGCTGTAGGCGCTGATGATCAGCGCCGGGATCGGGGTGTTGGCCAACGCGCCCTGCGCGCGCAGCGCGTGCAGCCGCTCCAGGGTCGCGATCCCATCGAGCGCGCCGGGCATCTTCCAGTCGACGAGGATGAAATCGAATGGCAGGCCCTGCTGTTCGGCGGCCTCGACGGCGGCGATCGCGGCCTTGCCGCTGTCGGCCTCGACGACCCGCAATGCTTCCTGCTCGAGCATCTCGCGCAAGACCTGGCGCGCGGTGTCATGGTCATCGACCACGAGCACGCGTGCGCCGGTGGGGATGGCCGCGGTGTGTCGGGGCGTCTGCGCGGGCTGCGAGCAGAGCGGCAGGCTCAGCTCGAAGCCGAAGGTGCTGCCCTGGCCCGGGTGCGATGCCAGCCGCAGCACACCGCCCATCTGCTCCAATAGGCGGCGGCTGATCACCAGGCCGAGGCCGGTGCCACCGTGGGTGCGGGTGGTGGAGGAGTCGGCCTGGGTGAAAGGCTGGAACAGCCGTTGCTGTTGCGCCTCGGTCATGCCGATGCCGGTATCGCGCACCTCGGCGCGCAGATAGGCCTGGTGATCCTGGCCGGGAAGGACCCGGAGTTCCAAGACCACTTGGCCCTGCTCGGTGAACTTGATGGCATTGCTCAGCAGGTTGGTCAGCACCTGCGCCAGGCGCAGTGCATCGCCCTCGAGCGCTGGCAGCCCCTGGGTATTGCTGTGGAAGATCAGCTCGATCCCCTTGGCCTCGGCAGCGGCGGCGAACAGGGTCTGCATCTGATCGAGCAGATCATCGATGTGAAACGGCCGCGACTCCAGCTCCAGCTTGCCGGCCTCGATCTTGGAGAAATCGAGGATGTCGTTGATGATGCCGAGCAGCATGCGCGAGGAGTCCCGGATCTTGCCGAGATAATCGCGCTGTTTGTCGCTCAGCGAGGTTTCCAGCAGCAGCTCCGAGAGGCCGATGACGGCGTTCATCGGTGTGCGGATCTCGTGGCTCATGTTGGCCAGGAACTGGCTCTTGGCCTGGTTGGCGCGCTCGGCCGCCTCTTGCGCCTGCTTGATCTCGGTGAGGTCGTTGTACACCGACACCACCTCGCCCGAGGAGAGCCTGAACACAGTGCTCTCGCGCCAGACCTTGAGACTGGCATCGTCGTAATGGGCGAGCGGCTGCTCGGCCGGCTCGCCGGTACGGGCCACCTGCCGCAACACCGCGAGCAGCCCCATCTCCTCGACCGCCGGGAAACACGCGGTCACCCGGCGGCCGATCAGGTCTTGGCGTTGACGATGGTCCATGCGCTCGGCGGCGGCATTGTACTCGGTGAAGACGAAGTCGTCGCCGTCGTCGACGGGACGAAAGACGGCAACGCCGCTGCCGGTATTCTCGAAGATGCCCTGGAAACGCTCTTTCTCTGCCTCCAGTGCATCCTTGGCTTGCTTGGCTTCGGTGATGTCGAGATCGCTGCCCCTGTAGCCCAGCAAGGCGCCGTCATCGGCGAGGACGGGCGAGGCATGGGTGCTGACCCAGATGACCCGGCCATCCTTGCGCACAATCGGATTGACAAGGCCCTGGAACACCTGGCGTTGCGCGATGGCATCGAGCGTCTTGGCCTTGAAGCCGTCGCGCCCCTTCGCCGGGTGCAGGTCGTAGAAGTGGGCGCGGCCGACGAGCTCGGCGGAGGTGTAGCCCCAAACGGCCTCGGCTACGGCGCTGAGATAGGTGAAACAGCCTTCGGCATCGACCTCCCAGATCACCGTGCGGCTCTGGGCCGCGAGCTGTTGCAGGCGTCGTTCCCGATCCTGGAGGTCGCGCTGCGCCGCCTTGAGCGCGGAGATATCCTGGATGATCGACCAGATGACCTCGCGCCCTTCCGGGGTCTGGGTCTTGAAGCCTTTGAGCAGCACTGGGTAGCGGCTGCCGTCCTTGCGGATGTATTCCTTCTCGAAGGGGCCATAGACGCCGGTCGTGCGCATCACCTCGAGGGCCTGCTGCTCGAGCGGCAGGTACTGCTCGGGGGTCAGATCCCAGTAATTGAGTTGGCGGAACTCCTCCGCGCTATAGCCGGTGGGCTTGATGAGGGCGGCATTGAACTCGAGGAAGGCGCCGCTGGCGAAATCGTTCATCGCGATGCCGACTGGTGAACGCTCGAACAGGCCGCGAAACTTGGCTTCCTCGGCGGCGAGCCGTTGCGCCGCCAAGAGCCGGTCGGTGACGTCCTCGTTGATGCCGACGACCCGCAGGGCGCGTCCCTGCTCATCGCGGATGACGCGGGCGAGGCCCCGGAGCATGCGCGGCAAGCGATCGTTGGCGCGCCCGATCTGGAACTCGATGTCGAAATGTTGATCGTCATCGATCAGCGCCCGGAAGGCGGCTTCGGTTTGCTGGCGCGAGTCCGCTGGAAGGGTCTCGGCCCAATCCTGGAAACGGCCTCGAAAACGCGCCGGATCGATGCCGTAGAGGTCGAACATGCGCGCGTCCCAGATCAATCGGTCCTGCGCGAGGTGATATTCCCAGATGCCGAATTCGGCGGCATCGACGGCGAGCTGTAGGCGCTCGCGGCTCTCGATGAGCTGCTGTTCGGCCTGTTTGTGCTCGCTGATGTCGCGCAGGATCCCCATCAACCGGGGCTGTTGATTCAGCTCGATGTAGACGGCCGAGACCTGGATCGGCAATAGATGGCCATCCTTGTGGCGATGCAGGGTCTCGAACCTGTCATGGCCCTGGGTGATGATCGTCTGGATGTGAGCGGCGGTCTCCTCGGGGGTTTCCTTGGCTTCGTAGTCGCTCAGGCGCAGACGCGCGAATTCCTCGGCACTGTAGCCGAGCTGCTCATGCGCTCGGCGGTTGAATTCGAGCGTGGTGCCGTCGGCCGGATCGATCACGACCATCGCATCAGGCGAATGCTCGAACAGGACGCGGAACTTCTTTTCCTGTTCTTGCAGCTCGCGGTTGAGCGCCTCACGCTGCTGTTGATGGTCCTTCAGGATGACGAACCAGCGGTTGTAGTAGAGGCCGACCAGATCGCGTTGGCTGACCGCGCCGAGGAGACGATTTTCGGCATCCACGACCACCACGCGCTTGATGCGATGATAGCGGCAGAAGCCGAGCGCCTCGGCGATGGTGGTCTCCTCGCCAAGGGTCAGCAGTGGCGCGCTCATGACGGTGCGCACCGGTGCTTGCCAATCAGGCTCGGCGACGAGCAGCTTGAGCAGATCGCGCTGGGTGAGGATGCCGACCGGGCACCCTTCGCGCACGATGATGCTGGCATCGACATGGCTCTGGTCCATGCGCTGCACGACCTCTTGCAGCGGCATGCTCTCGAGCACGACCTGCGGCTGGATGCCATGCAGCAGCTCGCCGAGGCTTTGCATCTCGGCCAGCACCTGCGGGTCGAGGCTGCCGGCGAGGTCGGTGTAGCTGACGATGCCTTGCAGTTGGCCGCCCTGGTCGACCAGGCAGATGTGCTCGGAGTGGTTGCGGATCGCCTTGAGCCCGTCCAAGGTCGAGGCCTCCGGGTCCAGCAGGGCCGCCTCCGGCAGCTCCAGCGCCGCGAGCGGCGTCGACATCGGCAGCCCCTGGATCTGGAACGACAGCAGCATGCTCGAGAGTACCAAGCGGTAGCCTGCGTCGGTGCAGACCACAACGTCGCGGATGTTGTGGCGGTTCATGGTCGCGACTGCCTCGGCGAGGGTGGCCGTGGCGGGGAGGGTGACCACGTCCGCGGTCGCGATACTGCGTAATGTCGGGAAGAGCATGGAGACCTCGGCGGGTTTCTTTGCTGAGCACTTTACTGAAACCGGCCTCTGAGCCACCAGAACAGATACCAGATCGGTTGACGCGAGGAGGCCCTGCGCCCACAGACTGCGCTGCGGCAATGGCCCCAGAGGGCGCCGATGAAGGCGGGTGGGTGGGTTCCTTGGCTGCTGCTGTTCGCCAAGCTCGGGCGCACGGCCTGGATACAGTTGCGCTGAGCGGCCCGAGGCTAGCCTCTGCGCCAGGCGAAGAAGCGTTCCGCAAGCCGCAACAGTCGCTCGGGCTTGCGCGCCTGCCGCCATTCGCCGGCTGCGAAGCGATTGGCTTCGCTCATGGTCGGGTAGATATGGATGGTGCCCAGGATCTTGTTCAGGCCAAGGCCGTGCTTCATCGCCAAGATCAGCTCGGCGATCAGCTCGCCGGCCTGCGCGCCGACGATGGTGGCGCCCAGGAGGCGATCCTTGCCGGGCGCGGTCAGGACCTTGACGAAGCCCGAATCGGCGCTGTCGGCGATCGCGCGATCGAGGTCGTCGATGCCGTAGCAGGTGACCTCATAGTCGATGCCCTGTGCTCGGGCCTCGGTTTCGTTCAGGCCCACCCGGGCGACCTCGGGCTCGGTGAAGGTAGCCCAGGGGATCACGCGGTCGTCGGCACGAAACGACCAGAACGGCGCGAGCAGGGCATTGATCGAGGCGAACCAGGCCTGGTGAGCGGCGACATGGGTGAATTGGTAGGGGCCGGCGACGTCGCCGCAGACCAGGATGTTCGGGAAGTTGGTGCGCAGGAAGGGATCGGTCTCGAGGGTGCCGCGCTCGCCGAGCCGCACGCCGACCTCTTCCAGACCGAATCCACGCGTACGCGCCTTGCGCCCGAGCGCGATCAGCACGCGGTCGAATTCGATCGTCACCTCCTCGCCGTCGTGCTCGCAGATGACCCGGCCGGCATTGCCGACGGCCTCGAAGCGCCTGGCCTGGTGGCCAGTGGCCAGACGCAGGCCCTCGTGCTCCAAGCGCTGCATCAGCTGCGCGCTGGCGTCGGGGTCCTCGCGCGGCAGCAGCCGCTCGGCCATCTCGATGACCGTGACCTTGGCGCCCAGCCGGGCGAACGCCTGGGCCAGCTCCGTCCCGATCGGTCCGCCGCCGAGCACGGCCAATCGCTCCGGAAGCACGCTGAGCCCCCAGACGGTATCGCTTGTCAGGTAGTCGATCTCGGCCAGGCCGTCGATCGGTGGCACCAGCGGCTCGGCACCGGTGGCCAGGATGATGCTGCGTGCGGTCTTGGTCTCGCCGTTGACCGCCACCGCCCAGGGCGAGACCAGCCAGCCTTCCCCTTCGATGACGTCCACGCCCATAGCGCGATAACGCTCGGGCGAATCATGCGGCTCGACCTTGCGAATGATGTCGCGCACCCGCTGCATGACGTCGGCCAGCGAGAAATCGGCGTTCATCGAGCGGATGCCGAAGCGCTCCGACTCGCGCGCCTGCTGCAAGAGCCGCGCCGTGCGCAGCAGCGCCTTGGACGGCACGCAGCCGGCATT
>JAAAOQ010000056.1 GCA_009908845.1 Gammaproteobacteria bacterium | reverse complement strand
TCATCCATCCAGCGTGGACGTCGCGCAGTTTGCTCCCAGTCGCACCGTGGGCGAGCCGGGGTCGCTGCGGCCGCCGCCGTCGCCTTCGTTCGCACCTCACCGAGAAGCATCGCGCTCGGTAGTCTACTCCAGCGTCCAATTCTCTAGCACCAGACCGTCGACGTACTGGAAATCGTCGGTATTGTTGGTGACGAGGATCATGCCTTCGGCCAGCGCATGGGCGGCGATCTTGGTGTCCATGCAGCCAATGGTGCGTCCTCGTTTGCGCTGGGCGGCGGCGATTGGGCCGTAACGGTCGGCTGCCTCTTGGTCCCAGTCGAGCACCGGGATGGTTTCCAGAAAGGCGTCGATCAGCTCATGCCGCTTGCTTGCTTCAGCCGGCATCAGGGCTTGACCGTAGCGAAGCTCCGCGCGGGTGATTGCGGAGATAGCGACCTCGCGCGCACGCATCGCCGCGCGCATGCGGCGCTCGAGCACAGCGAAGCGACGCTTCAAAGAAGAAGCTGGCGATGTCGGTATCGATGAGGAAATGCACCGCGATCAAGATCAGTCTTCAAGCGGATTACGGAGCGCTTCGGCTGGGTTCTGCCGTTCCTGAAGGAAGTCGGCTGAAAGTGGCGCACTGTCGATGAGGTTGAACAGCCGCGCCAACCGCTCTGGCTCTTTGCCCGATGGTTTCGGCGTCAGGATGATCTCTCCCGATTGCTCATCCCGGCGCACCCAACCCTCGTCCGCCAACAGCTCGTATCCATCAGGCAGCTCGAGCGTTTGGCGATGATCGTGTCTCTGGATCTTGGCTGTCGCGCGCATCGTCGTTGCTCCCCGGGGCTGTTCCCCCGATCATCGTCGCCTTTGGGCAGTCGGTTTGCGTCTCGAGAGCTTGAGTGTAAGCCTGACTCCGAGGCCGCGCTCGCTTATCACCCCACCAACTGCCCCACCACCGTCCCGACCTGCTCGATGCGCTTGGCCGGATCGGCCATCTCCATGCTGAACCGCAGCGCCCCCGCCGCCTGATCGAGCTTGAAGTCCTTGGGCCGCGATTGCACCAGCTGGATCAGTTTCATGTGGTCGATATTCGGCTGCTCGCCGAAGACGAAGCGCCCGCCCTTGGGGCCGGCCTCGATCTTCCTGATGCCGTAGGGCTGGACTTTCAGTTTCAATTCGGTGACCGCGAACAGCGCCTTGGTCTGAGGCGGCAGCAGGCCGAAGCGGTCGATCATCTCGACCTGGAGGTCCTTGAGCTCGTTGCGGTCGGCGGCACTGGCGATGCGCTTGTAGGTGACTAGCCGGGTGTGGACGTCGGGCAGGTAGTCCTCGGGCAGCAGGGCCGGCAGGCCGAGGTCGATCTCGGCGCCGTGGTCGAGCGGGCGGTCGAGCTGCGGGGTCTTGCCGGATTTCAGCGCTTCGACCGCGCGCTCGAGCAGGTCCATGTAGAGCGTGAAGCCGATCTCATGGATCTGACCCGATTGCTCCTCGCCCAACAGCTTGCCGGCGCCGCGGATCTCCAGGTCATGGGTCGCCAGCGTGAAGCCCGCGCCCAGGTCTTCCAGGGATTCGATCGCCTCCTCATCAAAGGTGTCCGCGTGGACGCGGCGGTTATCAACCCAGTGCAGCGGCTCGACCCGCAGAATCCGTTCGTCCGGGATGCCGTCGTGCTGTCCCATCTCCTGCTGAACACTGTCATGCAGCCGGCAGACTTTCTGGCGGCCACGATCATCGCGGCCGGACTTGCGCTCACGCTCTCCGCTCAAGAGCGCGAGTCTTAAAGGCGCGGATTGGATCGCGCTTGCGTCTCTAACCGGCGACGCACGGCCTCGATGACCTCCTGTGAGACGCGAAAGTTGGTTTTCTCGATTAGATCTTGAACAGTCATCTCGAAGTCGAGCCAACCGCGTTGTGCGGCGTCGGCAATGATGCCTAAGGTGCCGCTGACCCGCAGCTTTGCGTTGGTCGCGACCCTTCTTCCGAGACGCTCGTCGATCAAGAGCAGCTTGGCGTTGCGCGCAAGCGCGAGTCGAATGGCGGCTGCTTCACCCGGGTCAAGTCGTTCCAGACCAGGCGCCGATACTGTCGATGCTGCTGATAGGCGGTCGATGCTGAGCCAGCCGGGTGGGTTGCGGATGAAGGTCCGTAGCGCTTCGGGAGAACCCGAATGACGACATTCATCAGCGACCTCGAGAGGGATCAGCAGTTGACCGAAGCGCCGGGGCAAGAGGTCGACTTGACCAAGGGTGACCAGATAGCGCAGAACCGAGGTGTCACCGACGACCGTCACGGCTGCGGCACTTTGCCTAACCCATCAAGGTCTTCCGCAACCTCGTCAAAGGTTGGCGCAGGCCAAGCATCGTGTTTCGACAGGAAGGATTCAGTGTCCCAGAGAGACGCGTGCCCTAAGAGTTGACCTACTTCGGCGCGTGACAAAGTGCCGGTCCGATAAGCCTGGACGGCAAAGCCCTCCAGCACCGCACGGGGCAAATCTGTGCAGACCGCTTCGAGGCGCTGCTGCAGCGGATCGGGAATGTTGAGCGTCAAGGTCATGTCGGTTGCCTGATTTCAATGCTGTCGCGGGTCGTGGATAGGGTCGCGCTGACGACGCCCCAAGGCAACGCTTCCGCCGATGAAGAAGACAGACGAGTTCACTGGTATTCAACTCATGGCCCGTTACGAGCACCTCCGCATCTATAAGCAGGCGATGGATGTCGCCGTGCACTTCGAGACCATCGTCGCGGGATTTTCGCGCTACCATAAGTACACGCTGGGCACGGACTTGCGTAACCAGAGCCGCGCCATCGTCGCGCTGATCATCCAGGCAAACGGTGAGCGCGACAAGGCGGCGAAGCTGCGCGAGCTGCGTCTGGCGCTGGAGGAGCTGCTGGTGTTGATTCGGCTTGCCAAGGAGGTGAAGGCCTTCAAGAGTTTTGCGGCCTACCAGTTTGTCGTCGAACAGGTGGCCTCGGTTTGCAGACAAAACGAGGGCTGGCTGCGCAGTCTCGCGGCTGGCGAGGGTGAGGATGTACGGGGGCCAGAAGTCGGCCGGCGGCGATCGCGATCGCGCCGGTCGGCGCGTGCCGATTGATCCTTGTGCGCCCGCGCCGCCGGCATCTGCCTTTTGGTGGGCGCCGGCATGATGAACAGGACGGGATACCTCAGCCGGGGATTCCCAACCGGTGGGGTCGCGACGGGTTCCAGCGAACCGGATGGTTCGAGACCAGGCCGCGACCGGCAAGTGCGCGGGCAATCGTCCTGTACTGGTCTGGTACGGAGTACGCGCCCGATTCCCTCAACGCGTGGTACTTCGACGCTAACCACGGCTACCATTACTCCACCTCTACAAGGACGGCCAGTTACAGGCCTGGGCGGTTCGCCCCGGATAAGTCGACGTCGCCGCGCTGGATGCGCAGCCGGTGCCCACGCCCGGCACGCTAGTGTTGATGGGCGCGGGGCTCTTGGGCCTGAGCCTGAGGCGGCGTCGCTGGGTGCTTCGGCGCTTCGTCTGATTTCGTCCTTTTGAGGGGTGCAGGGGGGTGTCCCCCCTGCTTGCTCGCGGTCGGTGCCGATATGCGCTTGTCGGCGCGGTTGTCAGCGATCGTGCTCGCACAGCCGACCTTCCACGTACTTATGCAGGATGCTTGCAGCGAGCGTCTGATAGGGAACGCCTTCGGCGAGCGCCTTCTTCTGCAGGCCGCGCAAGTCCTTGGAAGTGAGGCGGATGTTGATCCGCGCATCTTGCCGGAACATGGCCGCTGCATAGTCTTGATGTCGCTGCTGCGTGGCCGTCGCGTCTTCCGCAGGCTTAACCTCTCCCGACTCGAAGGCGTCGAGGATCGCCTGTTCCTCGGAATCCAATTGGGTCATGTGCCTTTACCTCGATAGGTCCTGGTTGCCTTGCGGCTAGGGATGATCGTCTTCAGAAAGACCTCGTCCTCGGACTCCACGAACGGCACCAGGTAGACGTATCCCTCGATGTCAATCACATGGATCTGCTGACCAGGATACCGCGTCTGATTCGGATGCTCGATCGTATCGAGGATGTCTCCGGTCATGATGTGGAACACGACATCATCGAACGAGATACCACGTTCGGTCTTGAGCAACCTGTTCTTCTCCGGCGCCCAGGTGATGGCTTTCATGGAAAAAGTTAGCACGGTGGACGCTTTTTGTGCTCGGAAAGCGTCACCCCACCAAATGCCCCACCACCGTGCCAACCTGCTCGATGCGCTTGGCCGGATCAGCCATCTCCATGCTGAACCGCAGCGCCCCTGCGGCCTGATCCAGCTTGAAGTCCTTGGGCCGCGATTGCACCAGCTGGATCAGCTTCATGTGGTCGATATTGGGCTGGTCGCCGAAGACGATGCGCCCGCCCTTGGGGCCGGCCTCGATCTTCTTGATGCCGTAGGGCTGGACTTTGAGTTTCAGTTCGGTGACCGCGAACAGGGCCTTGGTTGGCTCGGGTAAGAGACCGAAGCGGTCGATCATCTCGACCTGGAGGTCCTTGAGCTCGTTGCGGTCGGCGGCGCTGGCGATGCGCTTGTAGGTGACCAGCCGGGTGTGGACATCGGGCAGATAGTCCTCGGGCAGCAGCGCCGGTAGGCCGAGGTCGATCTCGGCGCCGTGATCGAGCGGGCGGTCGAGCTGCGGGGTCTTGCCGGACTTGAGTGCCTCGACCGCGCGCTCGAGCAGGTCCATGTAGAGGGTGAAGCCGATCTCGTGGATCTGACCCGATTGCTCCTCGCCTAAGAGTTCGCCGGCGCCGCGGATCTCGAGGTCATGGGTTGCGAGCGTGAAGCCGGCGCCGAGGTCCTCCAGGGATTCGATCGCCTCCAGACGCTTCTTCGCATCGGCGGTCATCGCCTTGGTCGGCGGCGTGATCAGATAGGCATAGGCGCGATGGTGCGAGCGCCCGACGCGCCCGCGTAGCTGGTGCAATTGTGCCAGGCCCAGCTTGTCGGCACGGTTGATGACGATGGTGTTGGCGCTCGGCACGTCGATGCCGGACTCAACGATCGTCGTGCAGACCAGCACGTTGAAACGGCGGTGATAGAAGTCGCGCATCACCCGTTCCAAATCGCGCTCGCGCATCTGTCCGTGGGCGACCTGCACCCGCGCCTCCGGCACCAGCGCCTCGACCTTCTGCGCCATGTTCTCGATGGTCTCGACCTCGTTGTGCAGGAAGTAGACCTGGCCGCCGCGGTTGATCTCGCGCTGGCAGGCCTCGCGGATCAGCGCGTCGTTCCAGGTCGAGACGAAGGTCTTGATCGGGTGGCGCGCGACCGGCGGGGTGGCGATGATGGACAGATCGCGCATCCCGGCCATCGCCATGTTGAGCGTGCGTGGGATCGGCGTGGCGGTGAGCGTGAGCACGTCGACCTCGGAGCGTAGGTTCTTGAGCTGCTCTTTGTGCCGGACCCCGAAGCGGTGCTCCTCGTCGATGATCGCCAGGCCCAGATTCTTGAACTTGACTGAGGGCTGCAGGAGCTTGTGGGTGCCGACGACGATGTCGACGGTGCCGGCCGCGAGCCCGTCGGTGACCGCCTTGACCTCCTTGGCGCTCTTGAAGCGCGACAGGCTCTCGACCTTGATCGGCCAGTCGGCGAAGCGATCCGAGAGGTTCTGATAGTGCTGCTGCGCGAGCAGGGTGGTGGGCACCAGTACCGCGACCTGTTTGCCGGAATTGACCGCGACGAAGGCCGCGCGCATCGCGACCTCGGTCTTGCCGAAGCCGACATCGCCGCACACCACCCGGTCCATCGGCTTGGGGTCGGCCATGTCGGTTAGGATGGCCTCGATCGCGCGCTGCTGATCAGGCGTCTCCTCGAACTCGAACGCGGTCGCGAAGGCGTCGTAGTCGGCGCCCGGAGTGGGGAACGAGACGCCCTGGCGCGCGGCGCGGCGGGCGTAGATGTCGAGCAGCTCGGCGGCGACGTCGTGGACCTTCTCGGCCGCCTTGCGCTTGGCCTTCTCCCATTGATCGCTGCCGAGGCGGTGCAGCGGCGCCTGGTCGGGCTCGGCGCCGGTGTAGCGCGAGATCAGGTGCAGTGAGCTGACCGGCACATAGAGCTTGTCGCCCTTGGCGTACTCGAGCGCCAGGAACTCGCCCGAGCTGTCGCCGATCGCGATCGTCTGCAGACCGAGGAAGCGGCCGACGCCGTGCTCCTCGTGCACCACCGGCGCGCCCTCGGTGAGCTCGGTGAGGTTGCGCACCACCGCCTCGCCATCGCGCTCGCGCGCCTTGCGCCGGCGCTCCTGGCGCACCCGGTCGCCGTAGAGTTGGGTCTCGGTCAGTAATACGAGTGCGGGCTGCGAGCGGCCTTGCTCGGGGTTGGTCGGCAGCAGCAACGGCTCCTCAAGCGGCGCGACCGTCACCGCGAGCGCCTGGGTGCCGGTCAGGAAATCCTGCCAGCCGTCGACCTGGGTCGGCTGGATGCCGAAACCGCGCAGGTTGTCGAGCAACATCTCGCGCCGGCCGGTGCTCTCGGCGACGAATAGGATGCGCCGCGGCTGAGACGGGCCTGGGCTCTGGCCGGGTGCGGCCTCGGTTCTGCCCTCGGGAAGCGGTTGCGACGGATCGAGCGATTGGCTGAGGAGGCGATCCTGGGGTCGGCGACGGCGCTCAGGCTGGGGCCCGGCAGAGGAGGGGGCCTGAACCTGCCCTGGGGGCTGGTCCGGGAGCTGGCCTGCGGGCTGGTCTGGGGCCCGGTCCGGTAACTGGACCGGGTTCTGAGCG
>JAAAOQ010000181.1 GCA_009908845.1 Gammaproteobacteria bacterium | reverse complement strand
CTTTTCCGAAAGGTCTTCGGCAGCCGTAACGAGCGTCTGGTCAAGCGGCTGATGAAGTCTACCGAGCAGATCAATGCGCTCGAGGACGGTCTTGCCAAGCTCTCCGACGACGAGCTGCGCGCACGCACCGGCCTCTTCCGCGAGCGGCTCGCCGAGGGCACCGAGCTCGATGACTTGCTGCCCGAGGCCTTCGCGGTCGTTCGCGAGGCCGCCAAGCGTGTGCTCGATATGCGCCATTTCGACGTCCAGCTGGTCGGCGGCATGGTGCTGCACCAGGGCAAGATCGCCGAGATGCGCACCGGCGAGGGTAAGACCCTGGTCGCGACCCTGGCCGCCTACCTCAACGCACTACCGGCCAAGGGCGTCCATATCGTCACCGTCAACGACTACCTGGCCCGCCGCGATGCCGCCTGGATGGGACAGGTCTACCACGCCCTCGGCTTGAGCGTCGGCGTGATCAACAGCTCCGGCGGCCTCGGACCCGACAGCGCCTCCTTCCTGTTCGACCCGAGCTACGAGCCGCCCGAGCAAGAAGGCTACCGGCACCTGCGCCGCTGCACGCGCCGCGAGACCTATCATGCCGACATCACCTACGGCACGAACAACGAGTTCGGGTTCGACTATCTGCGCGACAACATGGCGTTCACGCCCGAGCAGCGCGTGCAGCGGGACCCATACTACGCGATCGTCGACGAGGTCGATTCGATCCTGATCGACGAGGCGCGCACGCCGCTGATCATCTCCGGGCCGTCCGAGGGCAATACCGATCTCTACACCAAGATCGACCGGATCATCCCGAGCCTGACCCGCCAGGAGCCGATCACCAACGAAGAGGGCCAGCCCGACTTCGGTCCCGGCGACTTCTCGGTCGACGAGAAGGCGCGCCAGGTCTATCTCAGCGAAGAGGGCCACGAGAAGGTCGAGGCCCACCTCACCGAGATGGGCCTGCTCGGCGCGGGCGAGAGTCTCTACGACGCCGGCAACATCGTGCTGATGCACCATGTCTATGCCGCGCTGCGGGCGCATGCGCTGTTCCAGAAGAACGTCGACTACATCGTCCGCGACGGCCAGATCATCATCGTCGACGAGTTCACCGGCCGCACGATGCCCGGCCGGCGTTGGTCCGAGGGCCTGCACCAGGCGGTCGAGGCCAAGGAAGGCGTGCCGATCCAGCAGGAGAACCAGACGCTGGCGTCGATCACCTTCCAGAACCTGTTCCGGCTCTACACCAAGCTCGCCGGCATGACCGGCACCGCCGATACCGAGGCGTTCGAGTTCCAGTCGATCTACGGCCTCGAGGTCTCGGTGATCCCGACCAACATGCCGATGGTCCGCGACGACCGCGGCGATCTGGTCTATCTGACCCAGGACGAGAAGTACCAGTCGATCATCGAGGACATCCGCGACTGCGTCGAGCGTGGCCAGCCGGTGCTGGTCGGCACCGCGTCGATCGAGACCTCCGAGCTGGTCTCGAAGAAATTGCACGAGGCGAAGATCCCGCACGAGGTCCTCAACGCCAAGCAGCACGAGCGTGAGGCCGGCATCATCGCCCGCGCCGGCGAGCCCGGTGCGGTCACCATCGCCACCAACATGGCCGGGCGCGGCACCGACATCGTACTCGGCGGCAACCTCGACGCCGAGCTCGAGAAGGCCTCCGGCGACGAGGAGCGCGGACGCATCAAGGCCGACTGGAGGAAGCGCCATGCCCAGGTGATCAAGGCCGGCGGCCTACACGTGATCGGCACCGAGCGGCACGAATCCCGGCGTATTGACAATCAGCTGCGCGGGCGCTCCGGGCGCCAAGGCGACCCGGGCTCGAGCCGCTTCTACCTGTCCCTGCAGGACAACCTGATGCGGATCTTCGCCTCCGAGCGCGTCGCCAACATGATGCAGCGACTCGGCATGCAGGAAGGCGAGGCGATCGAGCATCCTTGGGTGACCAAGGCGATCGAGAACGCCCAGCGTAAGGTCGAGGGTCGCAACTTCGATATCCGCAAGCAGCTGCTCGACTACGACGACGTCGCCAACGACCAGCGCAAGGTGATCTATCAGCAGCGGCGCGAGCTGATGGACGGCGATGACGTCTCCGAGACCATCAGCGCGATGCGCCATGACGTCCTCAACGAGCTCATCAGCACCTATATCCCGCCACAGAGCCTCGAAGAGCAATGGGACGTGCCCGGCCTCAGCACCGCGCTCGTTGACGCCTTCGGCGGCAGCTGGCCGATTCAACAGTGGCTCGACGAGGATGACGAGCTGCACGAGGAGACGCTGCGCCAGCGGATCGCCGCCCAGCTCGAGGGCTATGCGGCCGAGAAGGAGAAGCTGGTCGGCTCGGCGACCATGCGCCAGATCGAGAAGGCGGTCATGCTGCAGACGCTCGACACCCAGTGGAAGGACCATCTGGCGCAGATGGACTATCTGCGCCAAGGGATTCATCTGCGCGGCTATGCGCAGAAGAACCCGAAGCAGGAGTACAAGCGCGAGGCCTTCGAGATGTTCTCGGCGATGCTCGCCAGCATCAAGCAGGAGGTGGTCAAGACGCTGGCACGGATGCAGCTGCAGATGCCCGAGGACATCCTGCCGCAGGGGCCGAGCACGGCCGAGTTCCAGTTCAAGCACGAGACCTTCGACGGCCTACCTGCGGCGGCCAAGCAAGCGCCGAGACCCGAGGCGGACAGGGCGCGTCAGCCGCGTGCGGCGGCGACCGCGGACGGCCCGGCCAGCGACGAGGGCCAACAGCCGTTCGTCCGTGACGGACGCAAGGTTGGTCGCAACGAGCCCTGCCCCTGTGGCTCCGGCAAGAAGTACAAGCAATGCTGCGGACGCGTCTCCTAAGGCCGCACGCTGTTCTTGAGCATGCCCGATAACCCCAGGATCGGCGGCCTGCGCGTCGCCGCGGTACCGGCCGGGATTCGCTACCAGGATCGAGACGACCTGGTGCTGATCGAGCTACCGGAAGGCAGCCGCTGCGCCGCGGCCTTCACCCGCAACGCCTTCTGCGCCGCCCCGGTCGTGGTTGCGCGCGAGCATCTGGCGCTGGCCCCGCCGCGCTGGCTGTTGATCAATGCCGGCAATGCGAACGCCGGCACCGGCCGCCGCGGCCTCGACGACGCCCGCGCCTGCTGCAATGCGCTAGCCGAACTCACCGGCAGCGCACCCGAGCAGGTGCTCCCGTTCTCGACCGGCGTGATCGGCGAATACCTTCCCGTCCAGCGCATCACCGATGCGTTATCGCTGGCCGTCACGACTCTCGACGAGGCCAACTGGGACAGCGCCGCTAGCGCGATCATGACCACTGACACGCGGCCAAAGCGGGTCACGCGGGAATGCATTCTGGGCGAGCGGCGCGCGACCATCACCGGCATCGCCAAGGGCGCTGGGATGATCCGGCCCGACATGGCGACCATGCTCGCCTTCATCGCGACCGATGCCAGCGTCGACAACGCCATGCTGCAACGATGCCTGCGCCAGGCCGTCGAGCATTCGTTCAATGCCATCAGCATCGACGGCGACACCTCGACCAATGATGCCTGTGTGCTAGTCGCAGCTGGAACCCTCGGCAATAGCCCGCTCAAGGACGCAACCGAGCTCGAGGTCGCGGCATTCCAACAGGCCCTCGATGCGGTCTGCGACGAGCTCGCCAGTGCGATCGTGCGCGACGGGGAAGGTGCCACCAAGCTGGTCCGCATCGAGGTCACCGAGGCACGGGATGTCACCGAGGCGCGCCAGGTGGCCGATACCATCGCGCACTCGCCCCTCGTCAAGACGGCATTATTCGCAAGCGACCCCAACTGGGGACGGATATTGGCCGCGGTGGGCCGTGCTGGACTGCAAGCGTTGGATATCGATCGCGTGCAGATCGATCTCGACGACCTGTGCATTGTCTCCAACGGCGGGCGTGACCCCGACTATACCGAGGCCGCTGGTCGGGCCGTGATGGGTCAGGACAGTTTCACGATCGCTGTCAGGCTCGGCCGAGGTCACGCAGCCGCGCATCTGCTGACCTGTGACCTGTCCTATGATTATGTCCGTATCAATGCCGAGTACCGGACCTGACCGTTCTCAATCATGGCAGTGGCCTCCCCGAGGCCCGGCCGCCCGATGAGCATCCCGCCCGCCGCGAGCAAGGTCGTGATCCATGTCGCGGCCGGCATCGTCAACGACACCAAGGGCCGGGTGCTCATCGCTAAGCGCCCGGAGGCTGCACATCAGGGTGGGCTCTGGGAATTTCCCGGCGGTAAGCTCGAATCCGGCGAGTCGGTCGAGCAAGGGCTGCGGCGCGAGCTCGCAGAAGAACTCGGCATCCAGGTCTTTGCCTCCAGGCCATTGATCCGACTATCGCATGATTACCGAGACCGGCGCGTCCTGCTCGATATCCACCAGGTGCTCGACTACCAGGGTACCCCGCAAGGCCGAGAGGGTCAGCCACTCGACTGGCTAGCGCCGGAGGCCATGGATGCCGACCGCTTCCCGGCCGCAGACAGGCCCGTCATCAGTGCACTTCGGTTGCCGAGCCGATACCTGATCACAGGCGCAGGACCAGCAGCACCGGATGCCTTTCTGATGCATCTCGAACAGAGACTCGCACGGACCGGTGTCCCAATCGTCCAGCTGCGTGCTCCTTGGCTCGACACCGACCGCTATGCGGACCTCGCCCGGCGCTGCGCCGCACTCTGCCGCCGGATGGGCGC
Organism: Gammaproteobacteria bacterium; assembly: GCA_009908845.1. Classification (GTDB taxonomy): domain Bacteria; phylum Pseudomonadota; class Gammaproteobacteria; order Chromatiales; family Chromatiaceae; genus Lamprobacter. The sequence goes on along the minus strand of JAAAOQ010000181.1, from coordinate 2,077 downwards.
ACTCCTGCTGGTGAACTGCGAGGTCGAGCTTGCCACCCGCCTCCCAGTGGACGGGCTACACCTGAACGAGCAACGGCTGCTTGCATTGGATGAGCGCCCCGATCTCGGCCGCTGCCTGATTGGGGCTTCCTGCCATGATGCGGACGCGCTGGCACGAGCGGCCACGCTCGGCCTCGATTACGCGCTGCTCTCCCCGGTCTGCCCAACGCGCAGTCATCCAGAGGCGGAACCACTCGGATGGAAGCGGTTCGCGGCGCTCGTCGAGCCGGCACCGCTGCCGGTCTACGCCCTCGGAGGCGTCGGCGACCCTGACCTGCAGACCGCCTGGCGACATGGTGCGCAGGGCGTTGCCGGAATCAGCGGATTCTGGAGCCGTTCAACCTCGAAACGGCAAGTTGAACGGCCTTTAGCCCCTTGACACGGCCCGCCACGCCTCTACAGCGGGAGCAGGCCCCAAATCGCGAGCAAGGCGGCCGCAACGAGCCCGACCGTGTTGAGCCAACGATCAAGTCGCTGGTGGCGCTGTCGCAGCGAATCGATCTTCGCGTTGAGCTGCGTGGACTCCGAGAGCTCCGGATCGATGAAGATTCGCCGATGCTCGAGGTCGATTGCATCAGCCGCAGCAATCGCGTCGATCAGGCCAACGCGATAGCAGCGTGGCTCAAGCTGAGCCAAGGATCGCCGCAGCGCCTCATGCAGGTGCATCAGCGCCGCATCGAGATCACCGAACCAGGCGGCGAATCGACATCCTTCATCAATCCGTTGTGGGACGCTGGTCAGCGCCCCGACGACGATGAGACCTGGTCGCTCCGGATCAGTCTCGAGGACAAGATAGCCCTCTTGCATCAGCGTTGCGGCCAGGCGGGCCTAGGGAGTCGTCACGATCGCATCACGCGACGTCATGTCAAGCAACGGCGGCCACCAGCTCCCAATTGCACTGTTCGATCAATTCCCGCGTATCACGCTTCAACGGAGACCGCTCGTCGGGAATGTACTCTCGACCTTTGGACCACGCGCGTTCGGCGACTTCCGCCTCGGACTGGAGTCCTTGGCGCCTGAGGTGCCACAAGGTATGGCTCTGTTTCGGGGTCATTACTGAGGCCTCTATGGCTGAGATCAGTCGCGATCTAAGCGCGGCCGACTGCGAAATCAACGCCGCTTCGCGATGCTTGGTCGATGACTCGGCTGCAACCTCGAAGACGTGCGTACAAAAGACAACACAACTGTTGCCTACAGACTCAGCATAGCGCACGCCAGCAGGTTCTCAATGGGTAGTTTCCATGTCGCGCTGCGTAGACACCGTGGCGGCCGTGCGACCGTTAACGATACAATCAGATCACAATCCTGGGTGTAACAGAGGGGGCGTATCAGAGCAAAAGCTGCGCTGGCGCGACCGCTCGGGGCCTCTGAGCCCAAGTGCTCGACCCGCTGCATCGCCCCAAACCAGTGCCTGACCGAACGGCGACGGGCGAACATGCTGCGCTGCTTCGATTCGATCCTTAGGCCGGCCTTCCCCACGCCCCTCTCGGCACCTATCTAGGCCTGAGCGCAGACGCCGCAATCGCATTCGCAACCCTCTGATGGCGACTCCTAAACATGGATCAACGGGTCTCCAACCCTGTCAAACTTACTGAGCTCCCGGCCGGCACCTCGGCGATGGTTTCCCAGATCGCAGGCGGGCGCGAGCTGCGCCGCAAGCTGCGCGGGCTCGGCATCCGGCTTGGGAGCCGCATTCGGATCGAGCACCGACGGGGCTCCGGGCTGGTCGTCTCATCCGGCAGCGTCCGAGTCGCGCTCGGCGGCGGCATCGTCGACAAGCTCCTCGTAACACCGGTCGAGCCCGACCCGCCAGAGCAGCATTGATCGCCAAGGCCTCCGCCCGCCCCTGTCCTGTTGGCCGACCTGACCTTGCTGATCGCGCCCGAGAAGGCTGTTCAGGTGAGTCGCGGAGACACCCTAGGGTCAGTCCAGACCCACCTCTCTGACGGCCCAAGCCGCCGAACCTCAGGACCCCATTGATCCCAACCGGGACCCCAACCGAACCGACCGTGCCAGGAGCCTTGCCGCGATGAACCGC
>JAAAOQ010000068.1 GCA_009908845.1 Gammaproteobacteria bacterium | reverse complement strand
GCGCCGGGGGTCTGGCGCTGACCGCGCAGGCGGCGGTGATCGGCGCGGAGGTGTTCCTGCGCGACGGGTTTCACGCGACGGGCGTCGTGGACTTCATCCGCGCGCGGATCATGGGCAACCGCGCGCGGATCATGGGCAACCTGCAGATCACCGGCGCCACCCTGGCCGATGGCCTCGACCTGGAATCGGCGCGGATCGAAGAGGGGTTGCGCCTTGCGTCGCTACGCGGGGCCGAGGTTTTCGGACCGTGGCAGGATGGCGACGCGCCTGCCGGTGCCCCGGTGCTGGCCGGCGGCGTGTGCGACCTGACCGACGCGTCTTGCGGCGTGCTGCGGGACACGCCGACGGCTTGGGACGCGTTCACCCACCTGACCCTGGGCAATTTCACCTATGACCGGATCGCCCCCTTCGGCGACGCCGACGACCGGCTGGCCTGGCTGGACCGTGGCAGTGCCGACGACCCGGCCGCCTTCGACCCGCAACCCTATACCCAACTGGCCGCAACCGCCGACAGGCTGGGCCACCGACGGGTGGCGGCGCGCGTGCGGGAGCGGCGCGAGGACGGCCTGCGCCGCGCGGACTGGGCGCGGCGGGACGAGGCGCTGGCGCTGACCCCTTGGCCTGTCGGCCCTTGGGTGGCGGCGCGGTTGCGGTATTTTTCACAGCTTCTTTTCAAGGCGTTGTTCGGCTATGGTCACGACCCGGCGCGGGCGCTGCTTCCAGGCGCGCGCTCGTCCGATCACTCCGGTTCCGACACCTCCTTTAAGCGCAGCGCAGAGACCGCGGCGGCGAGTGAGGCGACACCAAGCACCAGGATGACAAAGGCGGTGCCATAGAGATCGCCGAGCACGCCGACAAGCCCGCCGAGCAGCATCACGACGCCGATGACGGTATTGCTGACCGCGACCATCGCTGCGCGCGTCTCGCTGCTGGCCATGTCGACCAGATAGACCTTGCGGCCAAGGCGCACGCCGGCATGGGTGATGCCGAGCAGCAAGAACAGCAGGGCGAAGCCATAGCCGCCGAGCAGCGGGGCCTGGAACTCGATCAACGCCCAGGTGATCAGCCCGAGCAGGCCGGCCCCGGCGGCCGCGAGCACCATCACTAGCCGTGCCGAGCGGTCGCTGAGCCGACCCCAGACCGGGGCGCTGAGGGTGCTGGCGAGACCGCTGGCAATGATCAGCAGGCCGAGGGCGCCGAGGTCGCTGCCGCTCGCCTGCTGCGCGAGCAGCACATAGAAGGGTGGCGCGAGGGCGACGCTGAGCAGCGCGATCCGCACCAGCACGAAGCGGCGGAAGAGGGCATCGGTGCGCAGCAGGCCGATGCTCTCGATGGCCGCCGTGAGTGCGTTGCCGCCGCCCTCGGTGGCGCCGGGCTGCTCGCGGATCAGCGTGAAGACGCCGGCGGCGAGCGCGAACAGCACGGCCGCGCCGCCGAGCAGCACAACGAACAACAGCGCATCGGTGCGGCTGTCGTCGATCAGCTTCAGGAGCAGACCAAGCCCGAGGATCAGCGTACCGGCGATCCCGGCCGAGAGCCCCATCAGATTCCCGCGTCGTGACTTCGAGACGGTCTTGCCGAGCACGTCCTTGGCCGAGACCGAGCACAGCCCGCGCGCGAGACTGAACACCACCAACAGCCCGACCACCACCCAGCCGGCCACGGCGCCGCTCAGGGTTGCGGCCACCCACGCCATCAGCGCCAATGCGGCGGCCGACGCCAGCGAGCCGATGATCCAGACGCCCTTGCGCAGCGGCAAGCGGCGGATGTAGGCGGCGACTGCTAGCTGCGGGACCAGCACGCCGGCCTCGCGGATCGGTACTAGCAGGCCGACCAACAGGGCCGGCGCGCCAAGCCAGCCGATCAGCCAGGGTAGGATCAGCTTGGCGCTGGCGAGCTCGTCGGCGACCTTGGTCAGCAGGTTCGCGCTCAGATAGGTGAAGAAATTGCGCGGCTGGTCGTTGCAGGACTCGCTCGGGATGTCCTTGCAGACTCGGGCGTCCTCGTCGCCGGTGACGAGATCGTATAGGCTGTTAAGCGGTGAGCGGTCTCGCTGGTCAGGATTCGCGGTTTCTGCCGAGATTGGGGCGTGATCGTTCATGCGGGCAATCGTCAATGTCGGTCAAGGCGTGTTGGCGGAAACATCAGCGCGATGCGGGGTTGACGGAACCTCGTCGCTGATTTGGGGGTCGCAACGCGCAGAAACCGAGACTGATCAACGGGGGTGCGATGTGGTCAAGGCGCAAGCCAGTATCGAGATCGAGCGATCTCCGGAATCGGTTTACCGCTTCATTGCGGAGGAATTCGAACGCAACTATCCGCGCTGGTCGCCCGAGGTCAAGGAGCTCCAGATCCAGACCCAGGGGCCATTGCGGGTCGGCAGCAAGGCGCGGCAGGTGCGGGTCGACCAGGGGCGTCGTACCGAGTCGGTGTTTCGCATCACCCACATGGAGCCATCTCAGAGGCTGACCTTCGAGAGCAACTCGCCTGATTTTCGGGTCGACTATCGGGTTGCGCCGCATCATGGCGACCGCACGCGTCTGGTCTTCACCTTCGAGCTGAGGCGGTTGGATCTGATGATGCGCCCGTTCGAGAAGTTGATCCGCCATGCCATTCAGGATGGGGCCAGGCGCACGGTCCATAATCTAAAGCGGCTGATCGAAGCGGACGAGGAGCCGGCCGCCGCGTGACATCAGACCGCCGTATCACTCGTCGAGTGTGAGAGGAGAATCGCATGAGCTTCGTGGCAGAGAAAGACCCAGGCATGATCCCACTGGTGCTCTCACAGATCCTGGATCATTGTGTCAACGGCGTCACGCTCTCGGACCCCGACCTGCCGGACAACCCGATCGTCTATGCGAACGACGTGTTCGAGCGCATGACCGGGTACAGTCAGGACGAGATCATCGGTCGCAACTGCCGTTTCCTACAAGGCGACGATCACGACCAGCCAGAGCTCGCCGAGATTCGCGCTGCGCTCACCGAGCAGCGGCCGGTCGAGGTCACGCTGCGCAATTATCGCAAGGATGGCAGTCTGTTCTACAACCGCTTGAGTATCCGCCCGTTGCTCGACCCGGATGGCGCGGTGATCTACTACCTGGGCGTCCAGTACGACGTGACCAATCAGGTTCAGGCGCAACAGGAGATCGACCGCCTAACGCGCCTGCTCGGCCAAACATAGCTCGAACAAGCGCAGCCTGAATAAGCCAAGCCCGGCCAAGGATTGTCAGGCCGCGCAAGGGCTGGGGCTCCACCCGTTTCACTGCGCCAAGCATGCGCCGGTCCCTTTTACCGCTGGGACGCTATCCATTACTGTTGAAAACGAGAGGCGATCGATGCCTTCCCGAAGCGTTGTAGCGGGTTTGCCTGCGTGTTAGAGCGCATACTGGACTAGCTCAGGCTTGAAGGAACGGGACGGCTTATCCTCGATCATCGACTCGATCGCCTCGGTGGCGCGGACGATAATCTGTTCGCGTAAGGTTGCGGTCACCGCCGGCGAGCGGTTGTCCGGGTCCTCGCATAGGAACTCGCAGAGGGCATCGGTCGGTGCCTCGAAATCGCAGTGGCCGGCACCTGGGATCGGTTGGACCCTGGCATAGTCACTGGCTGCGAAGACGGCGCGCGCATTGTTGCCGGCGTTGCAGTTGGTCGGCTCGCCGGCGAGACCGAGCAGTGGCTTGTCGAGCTCGCGAGCGGCACGGCGGCCGATGCCCTGAGCGTCGACCAGGTCGAGCGTCACGGCGCCGATGGCGTAGGGATCGTTGCGTGCGGCGATCAGCGCCGCCAGGCCGCCGGCGGAGAAGCCGCTGTAGACGATCTGCCCTGCGCCGACGCGTGCCTTCAGATGCTCGGCGAGCGCGATCATGTCGAGCCCGTTCTGTTGGTGGCGGCCATCCCAGGGGCGCATATTGCAGAAGTCCAGTGTTGCGACTGAGATGCCTTGCGTTGCCAAGGCCTTGGCTAGCCCGCTCATGCGTTCCTGCGAGCGGAGAAAGCCATGCCCGAGGATCACCAATGCCGGCTTGCGCGCCTCCAGAGTCGCCGGTTCGACAGGGCTGTCGTGAGTGGGGTGTTCGTTGGGCTTATACAGTCGAAAGTCGAGCCTGCAGCCGGTCGCTGAGCGGAGCGTCCCAGTGATCGGTTTCTGATTGAACGAGACGGCCGTCGGAGTCGATATCGGTTCGCTCCGGAGGAAGAGCCCGGAACAGCCGATAAGTGAGATCAAGCCGATCGAGCTCAGCGCGGCAGCACGGATCATCGACATCCATTGCGCTCGTCGATCAATGACAGCCCGTACGGCCTCCATTCGATAAGGACAGTACCGCTGAGGGATTGTCGATCATTTGCCTCCCAAAGTTGCCGCCACCGGTCGCTCTTAAGTGAGGAAGTCATGTCTGGACAGTCTCAGGACAGATGTTGTGAGGTCGAGCGGGGCGGTACACGATGGACGGCGCTGGAGCGCGTCGAGGCGTTTCGTCTGTTCACCGGATCAAACAGGCCGGAGGCGCCTTCTCGCTCGGCTGGCTGTGTCCAGGGGATCGGACTCGTTAGGGAACATGGCCTCGGCTCCGGCCACTTCCAAGCATCCCCTTGCTTCAGCAAAGCACCAACGCATCTTGCTCGCTGCCAGGCCGAAGCTGGTAGCGGCTGCATGCTAATCTGCGCGCATGCCTCTGTCGTCTTCTGCATCCAAGTCCAGTCTCACCGAGCAACCCCCGGTCCGTATCCTGCGCAAGTCATCCGATTCGGGTGCACCGCTGACCAGTGTCGAGGCCTTGTTGCGCTGCGTCTATGCCAACCGCGGCGTGAATGGGGTTGCAACGGCTGGCCTTGGTGAGCTCCATCCGGTCGATGCGCTCCACGGGATCGATGATGCGGCCGCGCTGATCGCGGATCAGGTCGAGCACGGCGGGCGCTTCGTCGTGGTCGGCGATTTCGACGCCGATGGTGCGACGGGGACCGCGGTTGCACTCCTCGGTTTGCGCGGCCTGGGCGCGACAGGCGTCGACTTCCTGGTGCCGAGCCGGTTCGCGCATGGCTACGGGCTGAGCCCGGCGGTGGTCGAGGCGGCGGCCGAGCGCAAGCCGGACCTGCTGATCACGGTGGACAACGGCATCGCCAGTCATGCCGGCATCGAGCGCGCCACAGCGCTCGGCATCCCGGTGCTGGTCACCGATCACCACCTGCCGGGCGCGGAGCTGCCTGCGGCCATAGCGATACTCAATCCCAACCAGCCTGCCTGCGGCTTCCCGAGCAAGCACCTGGCCGGCGTCGGGGTCGTCTTCTACCTGCTGGTGGCCGTGCGCGCGGAGTTGCGCCGTCGCGGTTGGTTCCAGGGCGGCCGGACGGAGCCGAATCTGGCGGAACTGCTGGATCTGGTCGCCTTGGGGACGGTCGCCGATGTCGTGACCCTCGACGAAAACAACCGCATCCTGGTCGAGCAGGGCCTGCGCCGCATCCGGGCCGGACGCTGCCGTCCCGGGCTGCGGGCATTGCTCGAGATCGCCGGGGTCGTGCTCGAGCGCACGACGGCGCGGGATCTCGGCTTCGCGGCGGGACCGCGGCTCAATGCCGCTGGACGCCTCGAGGATATGTCGGCCGGGATCGAATGCCTGATCGCCGATGAGCCGGTCAAGGCGATGAGGCTGGCGCAGCGGCTGAATGACCTCAACCGCGAGCGGCGCGCGCTGACCGCTGAGATGGGGGCCGAGGCCGAGCGGCTGATCGAGCGGCTCGGGGCCAACCTGGGCACCCTGCCGGCCGGGCTCTGTCTATTCGCCGAGGATTGGCATCAAGGGGTGGTCGGGATCGTCGCGGCACGGGTGCGCGAGCGTTGGAACCGGCCCGTGATCGCCTTCGCCGATGGCGGTGACGGACTGCTCAAGGGCTCGGCGCGCTCGGTCGAGGGCCTGAATGTGCGCGACTGCATCGATGCGGTCGACAAGCGCTGTCCGGGATTGATCGAGCGCTTCGGCGGTCACGCGATGGCCGCGGGCCTGAGCCTTCAGCGCGACGCGCTGGCGCCGTTCCAGCTCGCGTTCGCCGACGAGGTCGCCCAGGCGCTCGGCGATGCGCCGGCAACGCGCGAGCTGCTCTCCGACGGTGAGCTCGCCGGCCCGTTGTTGAGCCTGCCGACGGCCGAGGCCCTGCGCGTTGCCGCGCCCTGGGGCAAGGGCTTCAGCGAGCCCCTGTTCGACGGGGTGTTCGAGCTGTCGGCGGTTCGGGTGATCAAGGACCGCCATCTGAAACTGCGCGCCCGCACCGCTGCGTCGCCGCCGCTGGAGGCGATCGGCTTCGGGCTGGCCGAGCTGCGCGGACAGGCCGGCGGGCATGCCCACCTCGCCTATCGGCTGGCGGTCAACGAGTATCGGGGCCTGCGCATGCCGCAGCTGCTGATCGAGCATCTGGCGCGCGCGCCCAGTGCCGGCTGACGCGCGTGGCGACGCGCTGATGTGCCGATGTGGAAGCGGTCAACTGCTGCTGTTGCTTCGGAACGGACGAAGGAGCGCGGCTGGTCTGCCGGCGGCGTTCGGGCCTGTATCGACTAGCGCTTGCGTTTGACGAAACGCTTCAGGCGGTCGCGCTTGCGGGCCTGACGCGGCGTGAGCCTGTTGCGGCGCCCGGCATAGGGATTCTCGCCGCTCTTGAGCTCGAGGCGCATCGGCGTGCCGAACAGATGCAGTGCCTTGCGGAAGCGGTTGATCAGGTAGCGGCGATAGCTCTCGGGGAGGTCTCCGGTCTGATTGCCATGGATGACGATGATCGGCGGGTTGCGTCCGCCCTGGTGGGCATAGCGCAGCTTGATCCGCCGCCCTCGCACCAGGGGTGGCGGGTGCTCCTGCACCGCATCCTCGAGCAGGCGGGTCAGCAGCGGTGTTGGCAGGGTGCGGGTCGCGTTCTCGAAGGCGCGATCGGCGGTCTCGAGCAGCAGGCCGACCCCGCTGCCGTGCAGCGCTGAGATGAACTCGACCTCGGCGAAGTCGAGGAACGGCAGCCGCCGTGCGACGGCCTCCTTGATCTGGCGTCGCTCGGTCGGATCGAGGCCGTCCCATTTGTTGACCGCAACCACCAGGGCGCGGCCGCTGTCGACCAGATGCGCGGCCAGGGTCGCGTCCTGATCGCCGATCCCGGTGTGGGCGTCGAGCACCAAGATCGCGACGTTGCAGGCCTCGATCGCCTGCAGCGTCTTGACCACGCTGAATTTCTCGATCGCCTCGGTGATCCGGGCGCGGCGCCGCATGCCGGCGGTGTCGATCAGCTGATAATGGTGCTCGCCGAGCGAGAACGGGATGCTGATGCTGTCACGGGTGGTGCCGGGGCTGTCGAAGACGACGACCCGATCCTCGCCGAGCAGCCGGTTGATCAGGGTCGATTTGCCGGCGTTCGGCCGGCCGACGACGGCGATCTTGGTCGCCGCGCCGGTGGCCTCGTCTTCGTCGGTCTCGGCCTCAGCGGCGCCCGCGGTGCTCGGGAGCCGAGCAAAGACCTGGTCCAGCAGGGCCTTGACGCCGCGGCCTTGGGTGGCCGCGATCGGGTGCGGATCGCCGACGCCGAGCAGGTGGAATTCGGCGGCCGAGGTCTCCCAGTCGACATGGTCGACCTTGTTGGCGACCAGGGTCAGCGGCTTGCCGGTGCGTCGCAGTTGCTCGGCGATCTCGAGATCGATGCTGTTGCTGCCCTCGCGGGCATCGACCAGGAACAACAGATGGTCGGCGTCCTCGATCGCCCGCTGCACCTGTTGCTCGGTGAGCATCTCGACGCCTTCGCCGCCGCTGATGCCGCCGGTATCGACGACGACATAGGGAGCGGGTCCGACCCGGCCGACGCCGTATTGACGGTCGCGTGTCAGGCCGGGGAAATCGGCGACCAAGGCATCGCGCGAGCGCGTGAGCCGGTTGAAGAGGGTCGATTTGCCGACATTGGGCCGTCCGACCAGTACGATGACCGGCAGCATCTTGGCTCAGCCCTGTTCCGGTAGCGGCTGCGGATCGGAGACCTCGTCGGCCGGGGTGGTGCGCGCGCCTCTTGTGCCACGCAGCGCGGCGAGGGTGCCGTTATCGAACTGCAGGTAGACGGTGTTGCCCGAGACCACTGGCGTGGAGGCGGCCGCGGCCTTGGTGACGCGCTCGCGTCCGATCAGGCGCCCGTCGCGCCGGGAAATCCAGTGCACGTAACCCTCGAGATCGCCGACCACCAAGGCATCGCCGACGAGGGCCGGCGCGGTCAGGTTCCGATTGAGCAGCGCATCCTGCTTCCAGCGGCCCGCGCCATCGGTCGGACTCGCCGCCCAGAGGTTGTCGTGCGAGTCGGTGATATAGAGGCCGGCCTCATCGGCGGCGAGGCCCGCATGGGCCGACAGCTCTCGACGCCAGAGCACCGTGCCGCTGGCGATATCGATCGCGGCGAGATCGCCGTTGTAGCTCGCCACATAGACCTGGTTGCCGACGATGACCGGATCGGTATCGATATCGGCGATCCGCTCGAGCTCGGAGCGACCGCTCGGCGCCGAGACGATCACCTCCCAGATCGGCGCACCCTGCTCTGGGTCGAGATAGACGAGGCGGCCATTGGACACGCCGACGATGATCCCGTCCGGTCCGGCGGCCGGGGAGCTGCTGCCGCGCAGCGTCAGGATCGGGGCCTGATAGCCGTAGCGCCAGCGCTCGCTGCCGTCGCTGATCTCGAGCCCATAGACGGTGTCGTCGATGGTGTGGACGACGACGAGATCGCCGATGAAGCGCGGGACCGAGAGGACCTCGCTGTCGAGCTGCGCGCGCCAGCGCTGGCTGCCGTCACGCGCCGACAGCAGCAGGACCTCCCCGTCCGAGGACCCGACGACGAGCTGATCATCCCTGACATCCGGTCCGCCGCTGAACGGGATATCTGTCTTGCGCTCCCAGAGCCTGCGCCCGTCTGTTCGGTCGAGGGCTGCGATCCGGCCGCTTGCATCGGCGGCGTAGACGCGGTTACTGGTAACGGCGGGCCGCAGATTGAGGGCGCGGCCATCATTGCCCTTGCCGATCCGGGTGCCCCACAGGGCCCGGACGCTGACCTCCTGCGGGCTGGCCTTTGCAAGCTCAGCCGGCGGGCTCGGGTCCTTGGCGCGTCCGAGCCCGATCCAGCCGAGACTGCCGCACCCCTGCAGCAACAGGGCGGCGCAAAGCGCCAGGGCGATCGGCCACGCCGGGCGCTTCAGTGAGGCTGCTCGGAAGGTGTCCATTGCGATCAAGAAGCGTTTTCGGGGCCGAGCTCGGCCGCAGCCGGGAGGTCTTGCAGCTTGAGCTCGATCAGCCGCGATAGCCCGGCACCGCCGTCGATCGCCTCTTGATAGGCGGCGCGTGCGCGGCTGATCTCGCCGCGGGCGGCGGCGATATCGCCGCGCAATCCGGCGAAGTCGGCGCTGAAGGACGGGTCATCGTCGTGGTCCTCGATCACGGCGGCCGCCTCGTCGAGTGCGCCCTCGGCGATCAGCACGCGGGCGAGCCTGAACGCGGCGAGCTTCGTCAGACCCGGGGCGGGGGAACGCTCCATTGCCGAGCGCAAGGCGTCCGCGGCGGCCTGAAGGTCCCCCTGCTCGACCTGGACGCGCGCAATCGCCAGATCGGTCAATGTTGCATAGGGGCTGCTCGCAAACTCCTCGGTCAGCACCTCGGCTTGCTTGATGGCCGATTCATGCTCGCCTGAGCTTGCCGCCATCAGGATCTGCTCGAAGGCAAGCGAGGCGCGCTGCCCGGTCTGCTCTTGATGGTTGACCCAGGCGCGCCAGCCGAACACCAGGCCGAGGCCGATGACGATGCCGGCGATGACGGCCGTTCCGTTCTCCTTCCACCATTTCTTGATGGCTTCGACCTTTTCGTCGTCTGTAGTCAGCTCGGCCATGATGCTCCCGAGTAGTCGTTGGTCTTGATCTGGAGTAAAAGGTCTGGCCCGCCGAGGGCTTGGGTGGGCGAGGTGAAGCGGCCGCCGGTCAGTCTACAGTAAGGCGGGTAGCTGCTCGGCCAGCTCGCTGAGCGCGACATCGCGCTGGTCCTCGCCCGAGCGCAGCGGCTTGATCCCGATACGCTGGGCACTGAGCTCGTCGTCGCCGAGCACGAGCGCGACTCGGGCGCCGCTGCGGTCGGCGCGCTTGAATTGGCTCTTGAAGCTGCCGCCGCCGCAGTGGCAGAGGAGCCGGATACCGGGTAGGGCGTCTCGGACCCGCTCGGCGATCTGGAGCGCCGCGGCCGGAGCCTGCTCGCCGACCGCGATCAGATAGGCATCGACCCGCGTCGGCGGCTCCGCCGCGCTGAGCTCGATGAGCCGCTCGAGGCCCAGCGCAAAGCCGACTGCTGGAGTCGCACGTCCGCCGAGCTGCTCGACGAGCCCGTCGTAGCGTCCGCCGGCGCAGACGGTCCCCTGTGCGCCAAGCGATTGGGTGACCCATTCGAAGACGGTGCGGTTGTAATAGTCGAGACCGCGGACCAGCCGAGGGTTGATCCGATAAGCGATCCCAGCGCGCTCGAGCCCGGCGCAGAGCGCATCGAAATGGGCGCGTGAGCCCTCGCCGAGCGCGTCGAGCAGGCTCGGGGCACCGGCGATGACCTCCACGAGGTCCGGATTCTTGGAGTCCAGCACCCGCAGCGGATTGGTCTCGAGCCGGCGCCGGCTGTCGTCATCCAGCTGCGCTTCGTGGGTGCGCAGATAGTCGACCAGCTGGGCGCGATACCGGGTGCGCTCGTCGCTGTCGCCGAGGCTGTTGATCTCGAGCTCGAGGCCGTCGAGGCCGAGCGCCTCCCAAAGTCGGCGCGTGAGCAGGATCACCTCGAGGTCGATGTCCGGGCCGCTCAGGCCGAAGACCTCGACACCGATCTGATGGAACTGCCGATAACGGCCGCGCTGCGGGCGCTCGCGCCGGAACATCGGGCCGCGATACCAGATGCGCCGGGGCTGATCGAGCAGCCCGTGCTCGATCGCGGCGCGCACGCAGCTCGCGGTCCCCTCCGGACGCAGGCTGAGCTGATCGCCGCCGCGGTCCTCGAAGCTGTACATCTCCTTCTCGACGATGTCGGTGACCTCGCCGATCGAGCGCTTGAACAGCTCGCTCACCTCGACCAGCGGGGTGCGCATCTCCTGGTAGCCGTAGCCCTCGAGCACGGCCCGGGCGCGGTCTTCGACCTGCTGCCAGAGGCCGCTCTCGTCTGGCAGCAGATCATGCATCCCGCGGATCGCCCGAATGGGGGTCTGCCGTGCCATCAGATCACTCCGTCTCGGTCGCTGCCGCGGTTGTCTCGACCTCGGCGGGGTCGAGCTCGAAACGGGCGACATTGCCGCGCGAATGGCGGCCAATGTCGTAAGCCTTGTCGCCGACCGTCACCTCGACGGCCGATGCGTTGCCGAGCACGAGCGAGTAGGGTGGCTCGCCGCCGAGCACCTGGCTGTCGCCGCGGCTCATCTCGCCGAACAGCAGCACCTCGCCGGTGGCATCGCGAATATCGACCCAGCAGGGTCCGGTGAATGCGAGCTCCACGGTTTCAGCGCTCGCTCCGGGATCAGCAGCGGCTTCGGCGCTGTCGGTCGGGGCTCCGCTGTCCTCGGCCTCGCCGTCAGGCTCAGGCTCCGCGGTCGATTCGGCAGTCTGCGGTTCGCTCGGGCTGGCATCGGGCGCGGTGAGCGCCGTTTCGGGCGGTTCGGGCGTCGGCAGCGGCGGCTGGTCACCGGATGTGTCGAGCTCGCTGGCCGGCTCGCTGGCTGGGGTCCGCCCAGTTGCCGGCTCTGAGGCGGCTGTCGCGTCAGTGGCCCCAGCCGGGCGAGTTGGGGTGGAGCGGGTCGTCTCCGGTGGCGTGCTCAGGGTGCTCTCGCGGTCGTCGGGTATCGGCTCCTCGAGCATGCGTTCGGTGGTCGGCTCAGGGGCAAAGGTTGTGTCGCTCAGTGCGCCGCGTCCGGGCTGTGCCGGGGGCTCCAGCGGCTGGTCGGTGGGGTCTTCGAACCCGTCGCTCGGCCCCGTGGAGGTGCCGGTCTCCGGCTGCGTCGCCCCATTACCCGCGAGGATACCCTCGACGATCGGGTGATCGGTCCACCACAGGTAGGCACCACCACCGATCACGAGAACGAGCACTAGTAACAGCAGGTATGGCAGCCAGTTGCCGCTGTCGGACTCATCGTCTCCCCCGGCAGACCGGCCAACCTGGCGCGGCGGTGCCTCGGCGCCGGGGTGAAGACGGCGGAAGCTCAGGTTCAGTGGCTCTGGATCGAGCCCGAGCAGCCGGGCATAGCTGCGGACATAGCCGGCGACGAACACGGCGCTCGGCAAGCGATCGTAGTCGTCGCGCTCGATCGCCTCGACCACCGAGCGGGAGAGGTGCAGGGAGCTGGCCACATAGTCGACGCTGAGCTTCTTGACTTGCCGGGTCTGGCGCAGCCTTGCGCCCGGCGAGTCCGGTACCTCGGCTGCATCGGCTTGTCCCGCTAGGCGCTGGTCGGCCTGCGGTCCTTGGTCCAGGTCGGACGTCGTCACAGCTGTATCACCTCGGGGGAGTCTGGATAGCGCTGACGCAGTGAGCGCTCAAGCAGCCGGGCCAGCTTCAGGTTGCCGAGCTGGCGCTCGATGCGTGCGGCGAGCAGCAGCGCCTCGGGTGTGGTCTCGCCAACACGAGAATAGCGCGTCATGAAGGCGCGTGCGCGCTGGTAATCACCGCGTTGGTAAGCAAGCTTTGCGAGCTCGAGCGCGGCGGGCGGGTACTTTGGGTTGCGCTCCAATGCCCGCTGCAGATAACGCTCGAAATCGCCTGTGCGTCCCGCTCGACGCGAGCAATCGGCCGCATTCATCAGTGCGACCTCGGGGCCTTGATAGAGCGGGTCGGCGAGCGCGGCCTTGATCTCGGCGAGCCCGGCCTCGTGCTTGCCTTGAGCGCAGAGGACGGCGCCCCAGGCATTGCGGTAGTCCGGATTGCTCGGATCACGTTTCACCGCCTCGGCAAACTCGCGCTGAGCATCGGCGGTCTTGCCGAGACGCTGGTAGATGATTGCCAGGATGTAGTGGGCGCGCGCGCTGTCGCGGTCTGCGGCGACCGCCTGCTTAGCGCGCCCCAACGCGGTTTCGAGCTGACCGCGCTGAACGTATTCCGCGGCCAGGTCGACATAGAGGTCGGCTGGGCTCTCGTCCTCGGGTACGGTCTCGGTCTGACTCGGCGCACCGGCACAGCCGTTCAGCACGAGCGCTGCCAGGATCACGCTCGGGCCCCGAGACCAGGTCGGGTGACGGCGCGAGATAGCGGGCATCAGGTATGGACGGCGACGCGGGGCGATGCCTCGGCCTGAGGCCGCCGGCGGTTCTGCACCTGCCCGATTAGCTGGCCGCAGGCTGCTGCGATCTCGTCGCCGCGGGTCTTGCGGGTGATGGCGATCAGTCCGGAGCGCTTCAGCCGCTGGCGAAAGGACTCGATGCGATCCGGCTCGCTGGTCTCGAAGCCGCTGCCCGGGAACGGGTTGAACGGGATCAGGTTGACCTTGGACGGTACGCCCTCGAGCAGCCGGATTAGCCCCTTGGCATGGCGATCGCTGTCATTGACGTCTTTGAGCATCACGTATTCCCAGGTGATGCGCCGGCGCGGCTCGCCGCGCAGATAGGCTCGACAGGCGGGGATCAGCTCTTCGAGCGGGTATTTCCGGTTGATCGGAACGATCTGGTCGCGCAGCGCATTGTCGGGCGCATGCAGCGATACCGCCAGCGAGACATGACTGACTTCGGCAAGCCGATAGATGTTCGGGACGATGCCGGAGGTCGAGAGGGTCACGCGCGTCTTCGCCAGCATATAGGCAAAGTCGTCCTGCATGATATTCATCGCCCGCACCACCGCCTCGAAATTCGCGAGCGGCTCGCCCATGCCCATCATCACGATGTTGGTCGGCGGCTTGCCGAGCACCCGTGTCGCATGCCAGACCTGGCCGATGATCTCGCCGGTGGTCAGGTTGCGGCTGAAGCCTTGGCGGGCGGTTGCGCAGAAGCGGCAATCGAGCGCGCAGCCGACCTGCGACGAGACGCAGAGGGTGCTGCGGTCCTCTTCGGGGATATAGACGGTCTCGACGCGCTGGCCGTCGCGGAGCTCGAATAGCCACTTGATCGTGCCGTCCGCCGAGGGTTGTTCGAGCGCCGGCTGCGGTAGATCGATCGAGGTCTCTTCACTGAGCCGTGTACGCAGTGACTTGGACAGGTCCGTCATCGCGGCGATGTCGGCGATGCCGTGCTTATGGACCCAGCGGAACAGATTGCGCCCGTGATAAGGCTTGAAGCCCCAACCCAGGGTCAGATTCTCGAACCCTGCGCGGTCGAGGTCGAGCAGCGGAATGTGGGGATTCGGGTCCATCGCGGCGGTGCGCTGACTGAGACGGGGCGAGGCGCGCCCGCACGCTCACTGCGTGCGCGGGCAGATCCCGTCGGGGAAGAAGAATCCGATCTCGCGCTCGGCGGTCTCGGGTGCGTCGGAGCCGTGCACGGCGTTCTCGGTGAAGGAATCGGCGAAATCGGCGCGGATGGTACCCGGCTCGGCCTTGGCCGGATTGGTCGCCCCCATCAGCTCGCGATTCTTCGCGATTGCGTCTTCGCCCTCGAGCACCATCACCAACACGGGGCCGGATGTCATGAAGCCGACGAGCTCGTCGAAGAATGGCTTGCCCTGGTGCTCGGCATAGAATGCACTTGCCTGCTCCAGGCTCATGTGCAGCATCCGGGCGGCGACGATGCGCAATCCGGCCTGCTCGAATCGGCTGCAGATGGCGCCGATTGCGTTCTTTGCGACCGCGTTCGGCTTGATGATCGAGAGCGTCGTTTGCTCGGCCATAAGGGCTCCTTAAACAGATTCCGGGCCGCCGCCGAGTCTGAGCCCGGCCGCTATCCGGCGAAGGGTGCGGGGTCAGGTTAGCCAACTATTCTAGCGGGACAACCAGCCGTAAATCCATCGCTGTCTGCAGCCGGCTGCTGCCTGTCAGGAGAGACCGAGCAGCGCTGCAGCGGTGAGCAGCGCCTTCAGCGGCATCAGCGTGCCGGTACTGGTCATCGGTCACTGGTTATCGGCTATTGATCATCGGCGACCTCAGCCCTTACGCAAAAAGAGCCACGCAGCGAACCCTAGGAACGCAGCGATCTCGATCATGGGGAGTGGGATGTCTTGCATCGGTGTGCGGCCTTGAGGGGGTGAATTGCTCGGCCGGTCTCGCTCGACCAGCACTCGCCTGATTCGGTAAGTGGCTTCCATGCTTGAGGGTTTTCAAGGTGATCCGGTGCTGAGGAGCAGTGCGCTAGGGCTGTGCTGCATGATGACAGCTGCGATCGAACCCCCAAAAAACCGACTGCGGTGCTCGGATGCTCGCGCGAGGTGATGGCGGTCAAGGTTCGGACAATGGTGGGTTGTTAACCTGTTGGGGTCTTCAGGGGTGCGGCTCTTGCTGCACCGCAGCATTCGCAGTAAGCTTTCGCGATGACAATAGCCCTGCTGATCGTCTGTGATTTAGCGAGCCCCCGATTTGACTCCCCGATTTGACTCTGAGCAGTAGGTAGGGACGATGACAGAATATGCGTTGATTCTGGTCAGCACGGTCCTGGTCAATAACTTCGTGCTGGTCAAATTCTTGGGTCTTTGCCCCTTCATGGGGGTCTCCAAGAAGCTCGAGACAGCGATCGGGATGGGCTTCGCGACGACCTTCGTGCTCACGATGGCGGCGGTAACCACCTGGGTCGTCAACACCTATCTCTTGGTGCCGCTCGGGATCGAATACCTCCGAACCATCGCGTTCATCCTCGTGATCGCGGTCGTCGTGCAGTTCACCGAGACGGTCATGCACAAGACCAGCCCCGTGCTCTATCAGGTGCTCGGGATCTTTCTGCCGCTGATCACGACCAACTGCGCCGTGCTCGGCGTCGCCCTGCTCAACCTTCAAGAGCAACGGGGGTTTCTCGATGCGGCGCTCTACGGCTTTGGGGCGGCGATCGGTTTTTCGCTGGTTCTGGTGCTGTTCGCGGCGATGCGGGAACGGGTCGCAGTGGCGGATGTTCCAGAGCCGTTCCAGGGCAGCGCCATCGCAATGGTGACCGCCGGTTTGATGTCCTTGGCATTTATGGGGTTTGCGGGGTTGGTTTCCGTTTAAGCTGGGCCAGTTTCTCGAACAGCGCGCCCGGAATCCGGGTGTGCAATCAGGCGCGGGGTGCGGGCAAACCGAGTCGGCGGGGTCAAAGCGCTCCGACTGCTCTTGCACTGCACCGGGAGAGATAAGATGTTGATTGCGATTGCGGCGATTGCTGGACTGGCCGCTGCCTTCGGGCTGCTACTTGGCTATTCGGCGATCCGCTTCCGGGTTGAAGGTGACCCGATCGCCGACCAGGTGGATGCGCTGTTGCCGCAAAGTCAATGCGGCCAGTGCGGTTATCCCGGCTGTCGGCCCTACGCCGAGGCCGTTGCGTCCGGTGAGGCAGAGATCAATCTGTGCGCCCCCGGTGGCGAGGGGACGATGCTCGCGATCGCCGATCTGCTCGGGCGCGAGCCGGTCGAGGTCGGTGAGATTGAAGAAACGCCGAAGAGTGTCGCGGTGATCGACGAGCAGACATGCATCGGCTGCACCAAGTGTCTGCAGAGCTGTCCGGTCGATGCGATCGTCGGCGCAGCGAAGCAGCTGCACGGGATCATCGCGAGCGAGTGCACGGGCTGCGGTCTCTGTCTGTCGCCTTGTCCAGTCGATTGTATCCACCTGCAACCGGTTCCGGAGACCATTGCCAACTGGAAGTGGCCCTACCCAACGCCGCTGCGGCGACCGGTTGCGCTGCCGCCGGAGTCTGAGCTGCTGCCGGAGCAGCGTGAGGCTGCCTGAGGCGCTCGGGCGTCGTCCTCCAAGTCCGGCGCGGCCCAGAGTGGGGCGCGCCGAGTCACTGAATCCTACTCGACGAACCATTTTCGAGATGCCAGGTCTACGATCGATTCTAGATGGCGGTGGACAGCGCAAGCTGTGGCACTTCCATGGCGGTGTTCATCTGCCCGATGAGAAGGGGCTGTCGAACCGACAGCCGATCGCCGAGGCGCCACTGCCGTCACAGCTCGTGATCCCGTTGCAGCAGCATATCGGCGCGCCGGCGCGGTGCCGCGTTGCTGTCGGCGACCGGGTACTCAAGGGACAGCTGATCGCGGAGCCTCAAGGCTACATCAGCTCGCCGGTTCATGCCTCGAGCTCGGGTACGGTGGTGGCGATCGAGCCGCGACCGATCCCGCATCCATCCGGCCTCAGCTCGCCCTGCGTGGTAATCGAGACCGATGGTGAGGATCGATGGGCCGAGCTGCCCGCACCGCTGGCCGAGCGCGCCGAGCAGATCGGCGGTTGCGCTCAACCCAGGCAAGGATCAGCCGATCGAGACGCTGGTGATCAATGGGGCCGAGTGCGAGCCCTACATCACCTGTGATGATCTGCTGATGCGCGAGCAGGCGTCGGACATCATCGATGGCGTCCGGATCATGCTGCATGTGATCGCGGCGAAGAAAGCGGTGATCGGCGTCGAGGACAACAAGCCCGAGGCGGCGCAGGCGCTCAGGGCCGCGATTGAGTCCGCCGCGGTGGGTGATCGGGTCGAGGTCGCGGTGATCCCAACCCTCTATCCGAGCGGCGGCGAGAAGCAGCTGATCCGCATCCTCACTGGTAAAGAGGTGCCGAGCCACGGCATCCCGGCCCAGGTTGGGATCGTTTGCCAGAACGTGGGGACGACAGCGGCGGTTGCCGACGCTGTGCTGCACGGTCGGCCCTTGATCGAACGGTTGGTGACCGTGACCGGGCGGGCTGTCGCCGAGCCCCGCAACTACCGCGTCCCGATCGGCGCCCTCGGCGAGACCCTGATCGCCGCCAGCGGCGGCTATCGCGGCGAGATCGCAAAGCTGGTGTCGGGGGGGCCGATGATGGGCTTTCGGCTCGAGACCGACGCGGTGCCGATCACCAAGGCGACGAACTGTCTGCTCGCGCTGACCACCGATGAGAGTCCTGATCCGGGTCCTGCGCTGCCCTGCATCCGCTGCGGGCGCTGCGCCGAGGTCTGCCCGGCCAACCTGCTGCCGCAGCAGCTCTACTGGCACGCCCGTGCCAAGGAGCTCGACAAGGTTCAGGACTTCAACCTGTTCGATTGCATCGAATGTGGTTGTTGCGCGCATGTCTGCCCTTCCCATATCCCGCTGGTGCAGTACTACCGTTTCGCCAAGACCGAGAGCTGGGCGCGCGAGCAGGAGAAGCGTGCGGCCGATCATGCCCGTGAGCGCCACGCGGCGCGCGAGGCCCGGTTGGAGCGCCAGGAGCGCGAGCGCAAGGCCAAGCTGCGGAAGAAGAAGGAGGCGGTTGCCGGGGGCGCTGCCGCATCGGCGAAGGCCGGTAAAGCCGGTCGATCCGCGCAGGGCGCCGATGCCGACAAGCAGGCCGCGATCGAGGCGGCCCGCCGCCGCGCGGCCGAGAAGAAGGCAACGGTCGCGAAGACAGAGCAGGCAGCACAGCCGCAGGGCAGTGATACGGCGGCAGCCTCAGGCTTGCCGCCGGTGGATGAGCGCAAAGGGGCGGTGCTCGCCGACGACCCGGCCGCATCCCGGGCGGGCAGTGGAGCTGGGCAGCAGCGGGCCGAACCGCAAGGCGCCGGGCAGCCGGTCGCTGAGGGGTCGGCTGCTGAACCGTCGGCCGCTGGTGAGAAGCCGGCCGCTGAGCAGGCGGCCGTTGGTGAGGAGCCGGCGGTTGAGAGGCCAGCGGCTGAGAAACCCGCTGCGGATAGACATCTGGCGCGTCGCGAAACGGCGGTTCAGGAGTGAGCGCCGTGACGATGACCATCATTTCCTCGCCGCATAGCGCGCGGGTCAATCGCGTCGACCAGGTCATGGTACAGGTGTGCCTGGCGCTGATCCCGGGCACGGCGGCGCTGGTCTGGTTCTTCGGTTGGGGCGTGCTGATCAACATGGCCCTGGCAACGGTCTTCGCTGTCACCGCCGAGGCGCTGGTGATGAAGCTGCGCGGACGTCCGGCGTTGCCGGCGATCTCGGACTATAGTGCGGTGGTGACGGCGCTGCTGTTCGCGTTGACGATCCCGCCGACGCTCCCCTGGTGGATGACCCTGTTGGGCATCCTGTTCGCGATCGTCATCGTCAAGCAGCTGTACGGGGGTATCGGCTACAACCCGTTCAATCCGGCGATGGCCGGGTACGTGTTCCTGCTGATCTCCTATCCGGTCGCGACCACCAGCTGGCTGCCGCCGGACGTCTCGGCGCTCCTCGAGGCGCGCGACCTCTCGACGCTGTCCTTCCTGGATTCGGTGCGCCTGATCTTCACCGGTGCGTTACCGGAAGGGCTGACCTGGGACGCGGTCAGCGCTGCGACCCCACTCGACGAGCTGCGCACGATGCTCGATCAGGGCAAGACGATCGATATGATCCGCGAGAGCCCGCTCTGGGGGCTCTTCGGTGGCCGCGGATGGGAATGGGTTGGCGCCTCGTTCCTGCTCGGCGGGCTCTACCTGCTCTGGCGCCGGGTCATCACCTGGCATATCCCTGTGGCCTTCTTGGGCGGACTCTTGGCGGTGGCGGCTGCATTCTGGCTGGTCGATCCGCAAGGCTATCCGTTCCCGACGTTCCACCTGTTCTCCGGCGGTGCGATCCTTGGCGCGTTCTTTATCGCGACCGATCCGGTCTCCGCCTGCACGACCAGGCGTGGGCAGCTGATCTACGCGGCCTTGATCGGTGTCACGATCTTCGTGATCCGCACCTGGGGTGGATACCCGGACGCCGTCGCCTTCGCGGTACTGTTATTGAACATTGCGGTGCCGATGATTGACCAATACTCACAGCCGCGTGTCTTCGGCCATGGCCGAGGCGAACGCAAGAAGGCTTAACCATTCCAAACCGAGTCAACGGATACCGATCATGAAGAAGGCCCCCATCCTCATCGCCGCGCTCATCCTTGGCAGTTTCGCCGTCGGCGGCGTCGGGCTGGTCGCCATGACCCATGAGCTGACCGACGCGAGGATCGCCGAGAACCAGCGTCAGGCCATGCTCACTAAGCTCAAGGCGATTGTCCCGGAAGGGCGCATGTCCAATGATCCGCTCGAGGATCGTATCGAGGTCAGCGATCAAGAGCTGCTTGGTGCGCCGAAAACAGAGGTCTATCGGGTACGCGACGATGGTGAGCCGGTCGCGCTGATCCTAAAGCCGATCGTGCCCGATGGTTATGCCGGCCCCATCAAGCTGCTGGTCTCGGTCCTCCCCGACGGCACGCTCGGCGGGGTTCGCGTGATCGAGCATCATGAGACGCCGGGGCTTGGCGACAAGATCGAGGAGCGCAAGGACGATTGGATCATCGAGCAATTCAGCGGCCGCTCGCTCGGCGAGCCGCCGATCGAGGAATGGACCGTGAAACGTGATGGCGGCGCCTTCGATCAGTTCACCGGTGCGACCATCACCCCGCGTTCGGTGGTGAAGGCGGTCAAGGACACCCTGTTGTTCGTCCAGCGTCATGGCAATGCACTGTACGAGCGGCCGGCATCCGGTCAGGAAAACGAGACCGGTGAGCCGATGCAGGCGGCCGCTGCTGCCAAACAGGCGGCCGCCGAATCGGCTGCCGGCGGCAAGTCGACCCCTTTCGCGGAGGCGTCCTGATGGCGGGGAAGGGCTATGGCGCTCTGATCGGCGAGGGGCTCTGGAGCAACAACCAGGCGTTGGTGGCGATGCTCGGGCTCTGCCCGCTGCTCGCGGTCACGACCACGGCGACCAATGGCTTGGGGATGGGGCTGGCGACGACGACGGTGCTGGTGCTCTCCAACGCGACGGTCTCGCTGATCCGGAACCTGGTGCGGCCGGAGGTTCGGCTGCCCGTGTTCGTGTTGGTGATCGCCTCCTTCGTCACCGCGGTCGAGCTGACCATGCAGGCCCAGTTCTATCAGCTCTATCTGGTACTGGGTCTGTTCATCCCGTTGATCGTGACCAACTGCGCCATCATCGGCCGCGCCGAGGCGTTCGCATCGAAGGCGCCGCTCGACCGGGCCGTCGTCGACGGTCTGGCGATGGGGATCGGTTTCACGCTGGTGCTGATGGTGCTGGGCGGGATGCGCGAGTTCCTCGGTCAAGGGACGCTCTTCTATCAGGCCGATCTGCTCCTCGGGTCGGCCGCGCAAGGTTTTGGCTTGGACCTCGGTGAAGGCTTCCAAGGTGCGCTGTTGGCGATCCTCCCGCCTGGAGCCTTCATCGGCCTCGGCTTTCTGATCGCGCTGAAGAACCTGATCGACAAGCGCGTTGAGCGGCGCCGATCGGCTCAGCGCGCAGCGAGAAAGACGGCTGAGGAGCCTGGTGCATCGGGTGAACTGGCCCCGTCGTAGGGCTGACTGGCGGGCCCAGCCGTGCAGCGCCCGATGTCGCCGGCGCCCAACTCGATAACAGCTTGCGACGCATTCGCGTCCAAGTGGCTGGTCTGGAAGTGGTATATTTGCGCGTTCACCTGAGTGTCGGTTGACGCACCGGCGTCCGACGCTGGTTGATATCGCTTTCAGTCAGGCCAGCCATCCTGTGCGCGTCGCTCGACGGCTGCTGGCAGCATCTCAAGACAGACGAGGAGTTTGCGCATGTCCAAAAAGCATCCAGTTGTTGCCGTCACGGGTTCCTCCGGGGCTGGGACCACGACCGTCAAGCGCGCGTTCGAGCACATCTTCTACCGCGACGGTATCAATGCGGCCGTAATCGAGGGCGACAGCTTCCACCGCTTCAATCGCAAAGAGATGAAGGCGGAGATGGCGAAGGCCGCTGAGGAGCACCGGAATCTGAGTCATTTCGGCCCCGAGGCGAATCACTTCGACCTGATCGCTGACCTGTTTGCGAGCTATGGCGACACCGGCACCGGCAAGAAGCGCTACTACATCCATAGCGATGAAGAAGCGGTCCATCACAACAGCCGGCTCGGCACCAATCTCTCTCCTGGCGAGTTCACGCCTTGGGAAGAGGTCCCGAGCGGCACGGACCTGCTGTTCTACGAAGGCCTGCATGGCCTCGTGAAGACCGACGACGCCGATGTCGCCAGGCATGTCGATCTCGGTATCGGCGTTGTGCCGATCGTAAACCTGGAGTGGATTCAGAAGATCCATCGCGACAATGCCGAGCGCGGCTATGCGGCTGAGGCCATCGTGGACACCATCCTGCGCCGGCTGCCGGACTACATTCGCCATATCACGCCGCAGTTCACCCGGACGGACATCAACTTCCAACGCGTACCAACGGTCGACACCTCTGATCCCTTCATCGCCCGCGATATACCGACCCCCGATGAGAGCTTCGTGATCATCCGCTTCAAGGAGCCGGAGAAGTTCGAGATCGACTTCCCCTATCTGCTCTCGATGATCAAGGAGTCGTTCATGTCTCGTCGCAACACCATCGTCGTACCCGGCGGCAAGATGGGCTTCGCGATGGAGGTCATCCTGCAGCCGATCATCGAGCGCATGATGGCGGCGCGACACGTCTGATCGGTTTGATCACCGCAAGCGCCGCGACGCTCTCGCGGCGCTTGTTATCCCAATGCGGACCCGTGCG
Source organism: Gammaproteobacteria bacterium (assembly GCA_009908845.1). Classification (GTDB taxonomy): domain Bacteria; phylum Pseudomonadota; class Gammaproteobacteria; order Chromatiales; family Chromatiaceae; genus Lamprobacter. The sequence continues at coordinate 5,723 of JAAAOQ010000068.1, read as the reverse complement.
CCGATTCCTGTCCCCCGGCCTCCGGCATCAGCGCCGCGGGCGGCCGCACTGTGAGTAGATGGACGCGGCGGCTGTCGGCGCGGAGGATCGTAAAGCGAAAACCGTCGATCTCGACGCGTTCCCCGCGCGTGGGCAGGTGCGCGAAGGCGTGCACGACCAGCCCGCCGACGGTATCCAGGTCCCCGTCCTCCAGCGATGAGCCAAAGTAGTCGTTGAAGTCCTCGATCGAGGTCCGCGCCTTGACCGTGTACTCGCCCCGGCCGCGCTTGTAGATGAAGGCGCCCTCGTCGAAGTCGTGCTCGTCTTCGATGTCGCCGACGATCTGCTCCAGCACGTCCTCGATCGTGACCAGGCCGGCCGCCGAACCGTATTCGTCGACGACGATGGCCATGTGGTTACGGCTGGCCCGAAACTCCTTAAGCAGCACGTTCAGCCGCTTGCTCTCGGGCACGAACACCGCTGGCCGGACATGGTCGCGGATATTGAATGGGCGGCGATTCGCTTCCGAGTAGTAGCTCAGCAGATCCTTTGCGAGCAGGATGCCGACGACCTCGCCCTTGTCGTCACCGGTGACGGGAAAGCGGGAATGAGCGGACTCGACAGCGGTCGCCAGGATGCGCTCGAGCGGGTCATCCCGACGAATATGGACCATCTCGGCGCGCGGGATCATGATGTCGCCGACGCGGAGGTCGGCAACCTGCAGCACTGCCTCCATCATACCGAGCGCATCGCGGTCGAGCAGGCCGCGGCCTTCGGCGTGCTGCAGCAGCTCGGCGAGCTGTTCCTTGTTCTTGGGCTCACAGCGGCCCAATAGGCCGCCGAGATCGTTCAGGCCGAGGCGCCTCAGCCAGTGATTGGCTGGATTGGCTGGGGCGCCCTGTCTAGATCCGTCGTCGCTCGTCATGGACGTCGTCGATGACCTCATAAGGTGATGGGAATCCTAGCGCGCCGAGAATCCGGATTTCCAGCGCTTCCATTGCCGATGCCTCGGCTGCGGTGAGATGGTCGAAACCGAGCAGGTGCAGCACGCCATGCACCACCAGGTGCGCCCAATGGGCCGTCTCGGTCTTGTCTTGCTCGTGCGCCTCGCGTTGGAGGACCGGCGCGCAGATGATCAGATCGCCGAGCAGGCTGCCCAGCGCTGCTGCCTGCGGGTCCAGGGCGTCGAGTCCCGGCGGCAGCTCGAATGGAAAGGAGAGGATATTGGTCGCCCCGGTGCGATCGCGATAGCATCGATTCAGCCCGGCGCTCTCCTCCTCGCCAACGATCCGGATGGTCAGCTCAGCCGGTTTCGGCACGGTCCGCCGTGCCGCCGCGAGCCCCGCTGCTAGCTCAGCTGCGAGCCCAACTGCCAGCGCCTCAGACGCCCAGCGTTCGAGGTCCGGTACCGATGGCAGCGGCCGCTGACGGTCGGTCTGCGGACGCGCATCTTGCAGGTCGATGAGCAGCACGTCCTCTGCGGTTGTGGCGGTGGTTCCGCCGGCGGCCCTTCCGGTGGTCGCCCCGGCGGTCGGCGCCTCAGTTTCCTTGGTCTCGGTCATGGGCGTCGTAGGCATTGACGATCCGTTGGACCAGCGCATGACGGACGACATCGCGGGCGCTGAAGAACGAGAAGCTGATGCCCTCGACCGGCCGCAGGATCTCGACGGCCTGGCGCAGCCCGGAGGGCTGCCCTCTGGGTAGGTCGACCTGGGTCACGTCACCGGTCACGACCGCGGTCGATCCGAACCCGATCCGGGTCAGAAACATCTTCATCTGCTCGGGGGTGGTGTTCTGGGCCTCGTCCAGGATGATGAAGGCGTCGTTCAGGGTGCGGCCGCGCATATAGGCGAGCGGCGCGACCTCGATCACGTTGCGCTCGATGAGCTTGTTGACCTTCTCGAAGCCGAGCATCTCGAACAGCGCGTCGTAGAGCGGCCGCAGGTAGGGGTCGATCTTCTGCGCCAGATCGCCAGGCAGGAAGCCGAGCCGTTCGCCGGCCTCGACGGCCGGGCGGATCAGTAGCAGCCGGCGCACCCGATCGGTCTCCAGCGCCTCGACCGCGCAGGCGACCGCGAGATAGGTCTTGCCGGTGCCTGCCGGTCCGACACCGAAGTTGATGTCGTGGGTCAGGATGGCGCGCATGTAGCTCTGCTGCATTGCGCCGCGCGGCTTGATCAGCCCGCGCTTGGTCTTGATGACGAGGTCCAACGGATCATCGGCACTGACGGCGGCTGCCGCTGCGGCGTCGGCGCCGGCCTCGACCAGCTGCAGGTGGACGCGCTCGGGCGAGAGGACCTCATTGGCCGCTGCGGCATAGAGATCGTTCAGTACACGGGCGCCGGCCTCGGCGGCCTGCTGCTCGCCGATCAGGCGGAAGCTCATGCCGCGATTGGCGATCTCGATGCCGAGTCGACGCTCGATCAGGCGCAGGTGCTGGTCGAACTGACCGCAGAGATTGGCCAGCCGAACGTTGTCCTCGGGTTTCAGGTCGAGGTCGATGTTATAGGGGGTTAAGGGCAAAGGTCTGTCGTGATGCCTCAGAAGGTGCGGCCAGTAAGCGATTCAACGAAGAATGCCCAACGCGATTCAGGCGTTGGCAGTCGCGATGGCCGACTCGGCGGGGCTCGACCCGGTTACGGGCTCCTGCAGCTGGCCGCGCAGCGAATTGGGCAGTGCCTCGGTGATGAGTACGTCGGCGAATTGGCCGGTCAGCTGCGGCGGACCCGCAACGTTCACGACCCGGTTGTTCTCGGTGCGGCCGGCGAGTTGGGCTGGGTCCTTGCGCGACGGGCCGGTGATCAGGACTCGCTGCACCGTCCCGACCATCCGTCGGCTGACGACCTGGGCCTGGTGGTTGATCTGCTGCTGCAGCCGAGCCAGTCGGGCCTGTTTGGTGGCCAGCGGGACATCGTCTGGATAGTCCGCAGCCGGTGTGCCCGGGCGGGCGCTATAGATGAAGCTGAAGGACTGGTCGAACTCGACCTCGCTGACCAGACGCAGCGTCTCCTCGAAATCGGCTTCGGTCTCACCGGGGAAGCCGACGATAAAGTCCGACGAGATGCAGATGTCGGGTCGTGCGCGGCGCAAGCGCCGGATCTTGTCCTTGTACTCGAGGGTGGTGTGGCCGCGCTTCATCAACGCAAGGATGCGGTCCGAGCCGCTCTGCACCGGCAGGTGTAGGTAGCTGACCAGCTCCGGCACCTCGGCATAGGCATCGATCAGGCTGTCGGAGAACTCGACCGGATGCGAGGTCGTGAAACGAATCCGGTCGACGCCCTCGACCGCGGCACAGAAGCGGATCAACAAGGCCAGATCGGCGATCTCGCCGTCGTGCATCAGGCCGCGATAGGCGTTCACGTTCTGGCCGAGGAGATGGATCTCGCGGACACCTTGCTCGGCGAGACCCGCGACCTCATCGATCACATCGTCGAACGGGCGGCTGATCTCCTCGCCGCGGGTATAGGGCACGACGCAGTAGGTGCAATACTTCGAGCAACCTTCCATCACGGAGACGTAGGCGCTCGGCCCCTCGGCCCGTGGCTCCGGCAGCCGGTCGAACTTCTCGATCTCGGGGAAGCTGACATCGATCTGCGGCATGTCCCGTTCGCGCGCGGCGTCGAGCATCGCCGGCAGACGGTGGAGCGTCTGAGGGCCGAACACGAGATCGACAAAGGGCGCACGCGCGCGAATCGCGTCACCCTCTTGGCTGGCGACACAACCGCCCACGCCGATCACTAGGTCGGGTCTCTTGCTCTTCCAAGGCCGCCAGCGCCCCAGCTGCGAGAACACCTTTTCCTGCGCCTTCTCGCGGATCGAGCAGGTGTTGAGCAGGAGTACATCGGCCTCTTCCGGCCGTTCCGTGCGCTGGAGCCCGTGCGAGGCGAGCAGCAGGTCTGCCATGCGCGACGAGTCGTACTCGTTCATCTGGCAGCCGTAGGTTTGAATAAAGAGTTTCTTGGCCATCGACAGTGGAGCACTTTCGGCGCCACAGCTTCTTCAATTAGGGCAACTTCGGCGGACGCCTATGCTTCAGGATCGCTGCATCCTCTTAAGAGAGGACCATGGTGTCAAGCCGAGTCGTATCAACCTGTAAGATCCAGCGCCGATACCCGCCGCCGCCTTCGAGATCGAGTATATGATGCGCAAGCCTGCCCTGCCTGATACGCAAACGCGCCGCCTGCTGGCTTGGGCGCTCTACGACTGGGCCAACAGCGCCTACGCGGCCCTGATCCAGACCTTCGTGTTCGCGACCTACTTCACCAGTCAGGTCGCCAAAGACAGCACCATCGGCACCACGCAGTGGGGCAGCGCGATCGGCATCGCCGGTCTGCTGATCGCCCTGTTGGGTCCGCTGCTCGGTGCGGCTGCTGATCAGGGTGGTCCGCGCCAGGGGCTGCTGCGGGCGCTGACCGCACTCGCGGTACTCACGACGGCGCTCCTGTGGCTGGTGCGACCGACGACAGACGATGTCAGCCTGGCCCTCTTGCTGGTGGCGATCGGCACGGTCGCCTTCGAGCTCGCCGGTGTGCTCTATAACGCGCTGCTGCCGGCGCTCGCTCCGCGCTCGCGAATCGGGCGCTGGTCCGGCTGGGGCTGGGGGATGGGCTATGTTGGCGGCCTGCTCTGTCTTGTCGTCGCGCTATTCGGGTTTGTCCTCGACGACGCCTGGCTTCCGCTGCCGCGCGAGGATGCCGAGCATGTGCGGGCGACCTTCCTGCTGACGGCGGTCTGGTTCCTGGTCTTTTCGCTGCCATTGCTCTCGCTACGGCTCGATCCGCCCGGGCGGCGCAAGCCCCTGTTCAGGGCGGCGCGCGATGGTCTGAATCAGCTCGCCGGCACGCTGCGCCGGGTGCGTGAGTACGCGCCCCTGGTGCGGTTCCTGATCGCCCGAATGCTCTTTGTCGACGGTCTGGCGACGCTGTTCGCGTTCGGCGGCGTCTATGCGGCCGGCACCTTCGGGATGTCCGAGCAGCAGGTGCTCCTGTTCGGGATCTTGCTCAACGTCACGGCTGCGATCGGGGCGGTCGGGTTTGCCTGGCTCGATGATCATAGCGGCCCGCGTGCAACGATGTTGCTGGCGCTGACGGGCCTGATCCTGCTCGGCACGCTGGTGCTGTTGGTCGAGTCGCGCGTCGCCTTCTGGGTGCTGGGCGGTGCGCTCGGGCTCTTCGTCGGTCCGGCGCAAGCGGCGGGCCGCTCGTACCTCGCGCATGCGGCGCCGCCCCATCTGCGCGCCGAGCTGTTCGGGCTGTTCGCGCTCTCGGGCAAGGCCACGGCCTTCGCTGGCCCGCTGCTCGTCGGCTGGGTCACCTGGCTGGCCGGGAGCCAGCGCATCGGCATGGCCACCATCGTTGTGTTCTTCCTGCTCGGGCTCTTGGTGCTGCTGACGGTGCCCGAGGCACCGCGCGAGCGCGACTGATCGGGACCCAAGCGCCACGGATCATCCTCGAAACCGCGGTTGGACGGCCGCCAGGGTGCGTCCCGCGTGGTGTCCAGCGAGGCACAACGAGGCGGAATAGTCATTCTCTTCCAACGAGTTGTAACAACGCTGGGCGCCGCGCGGGGCGTGCACTGGTGGTCGTAGCGCCCGTCAGCCATGGGTGCGCTTCATGAAGCGCCAGAAGTGGAGCCATTGCAAAGGCTTGCATGCTGGGCTGATATGTTTTGACCTGTCAACTATTGGCACCGAATTCTCGTTACGCACCTCTTCTTTCTTTTATTAAACAGTTTGTTGCAGGGCC
>JAAAOQ010000109.1 GCA_009908845.1 Gammaproteobacteria bacterium | reverse complement strand
GCCTCGGCACGCTCGGCCAGCAGCCCGTTGAACGGCGAGGCGATCAGGTTGGCGACCAAGGTGAAGCTGTAGAAGACGACGATCAGCAGCGCCAGCACGAACAGCGGCCACAGCAGCCAGTCGAGCCAGTGCAGCCAGCCCGGCAGCTGCGCCTCCATCCAGGCGACGGCATCGGCGAAACGGGCGATGCCGTACCAGATGGCTGCGGTGAACACGGCGACATTGATCAGCAGCGGCACCAGGACGAAGCGCCGCAGCCCGGGGCGGGCGATCAGCGACAGGCCCTGGAGCAGGCAGGCCGCGCCGGTGATCGGGTCGGTGGGGGGCGCACGGTCGGACATCGCAGCGCGCTCGGGCTTGTTTGCGGGTGAAGGCACCACATTGTAATACGGACGCGCCGGCGTCTGTCTGGAGGCAGCGGCCGGCGCGCGCCCTCCACCTGCAGCGGAGCCCGTACATGACCGATGCCCAGCAGCGGTTCGTCGCGCTGGCCCGCCAGCCGGACGACGCGATCGACCTCGCCGGCGGCGCGCTGGCGATCAGCGCCCTGTTCCAGCAAGGCGTCGACCCGCGGGCCTGGATCGGCGAACTGGACGCGCTCGCGGCGCGGGCGGCCGCGCGCGTGGTGAGCGCAACCGCCCTGCTCGAGCGGGTCGCGGCCCTGAACGCCTTCCTGTTCGAGGAGCAGGGGTTCGCTGGCAATCAGGACGACTTCTACGATCCGCGCAACAGCTTCCTCGACCAGGTGTTGACGCGCCGGCTCGGCATCCCGATCACGCTGGCCGTGGTGTTCGTCGAGGTCGCCCGCCGCCTGGAGATTCCGGCCTTCGGGGTCGGCTTCCCGGCGCACTTCCTGGTCCGCGTCGGCCGCGGCGATAGCGCGCTGATGCTCGATGTCTACGCTGGCGGCGCGACGCTGCCGGAGGCCGAGCTCGACCGCCGCCTGGAGGCGCTCTACGGTGAGGGCATGCTGCGCATCCGCAGCCAGCCCTCGCTGCTGCGCCCGGCCAGCCACCGCGAGATCCTGGTGCGCATGCTGCGCAACCTGATCGGCATCTACCGCGATCGCGACGAGCCGGTCAATCGCCTCGAGGCCTTGACCGCGGCGCTGACGCTGGTCCCCGACCTGCCGGATGCGCTGCACGAGCGCGGCCTGCTCTATCGCGAGCTCGGATATCAGCCGGCGGCGCTCACGGATCTGCGCCGCTTCGTCGAGGTCTCGGACGATGCCGAGCAGATCGCTGCGGCGACCCAGGTGATCGAGGACCTGGACGGCGGCGGCATGCGCCTGCACTGAGCCCGGCCGCCGCGCTCAGCCGAGCCCCTCGGCGAAGTCGCCGCGGTACTTGACCGTCTTCACCGCGGTCTCGTCGGCCTGGATGATCTCGAGCGGATAGTCGCCGAGCTTGAGGCTGGTCCCGGGCTCGGGAATCGTCTCCAGGTAGTCGATGATCATGCCGTTGAGGGTCTTCGGGCCGGTGGTCGGCAGCGACCAGCGCATCGCCCGGTTGAGCTCGCGCACGGTGATGGTGCAGTCGATCAGCAGGCTGCCGTCGTCGGCCCGGTGGATGTCCGGATAGGCATCGGTCGGGTCGGTGGTGAACTCGCCGACGATCTCCTCGAGCAGGTCGGCGAGGGTGATCAACCCCTGGAAGTCGCCATATTCGTCGACCACCAGGCCGACCCGCTGGCGCGCGCGCTGGAAGTTGACCAGCTGCTGGTAGAGGTGGGTCCCCTCGGGCACGAAGTAGGGCCGGCGGGCGATCTCGCGCAGGTAGCCCTTGTCCAGCTGGCCCTTGTCGAGGCCGCGCTCGAGCAGCGCGTTCATGGCGCTGCGCGAGTGGATCATGCCGATGACGTTGTCGAAGTTGCCGTCGAACAGCGGCAGCAGGGTGTAATTGGCGCGCCGGATCGCGGTGATGAGCTCGTCCGGTGGGTCCTGCAGGTCGATGCCCTCGACCTCGTTGCGCGGGATCATGATCTCTTCAACCGTCGCATTCTCCAGGTCCAGGATCGCGATCAGCATGTCGCGGCTGCGCTCGGGGATCATTGCGCCGGCCTCGTTGACCACGGTGCGCAGCTCCTCGCGGCTGAGCGCGTTGTCCTGGCCCTCCTGCGGGCGCACGCCGAGCAGGCGCAAGAGCCCGTTGGTGACTACATTGACTGAGACCACGACCGGCTGCAGCACCTTCATTAGCGGGGTGTAGGCGAAGGCCGCCGGGTAGGCGAGGCGCTCCGGATGCAGGGCGGCGAGGGTCTTCGGAGTGACCTCGGAGAAGATCAGGATGATCAAGGTCAGCAGGCCGGCCGCGATCGCGATCGCGCCTTCGCCGCCGATGCGCAACGCGATTACGGTCGCGAGCGAGGAGGCGAGGATGTTGACGAAGTTGTTGCCGAGCAGGATCAGGCCGATGAGCCGATCCGGGCGGTCGAGCAGCCGGCGGGCGAGGATCGCGCCGCGCACGCCCTGATCGGCCTGATAGCTGAGCCGATAGCGGTTCAGCGTCATCAGCGCGGTCTCGGAACCGGAGAAGAAACCGGACAACAACAGCAGCACGCCGAGCGAGGCGAACAGCGCAGACAGCGGGATCTCGTTCACGATGGTCGTCGGTTACCGTGAAACACTGGGGGTGATCGTCGGGGGTGATCGTCTCATTCTCTGGGGCGGCCGGCCGCCATGTTCGTTAGGCCTGCTCGCCGAAGGACTCGGTGCGGTAGCGGGCGATCTGGATCTGGTCGGACCAATAATCGGGCGGCAGCCCGGCCTTCTGCTTGAGATGGCGCAGGAAGGCCTCAGGGCTCGGTAGCTGCGACCAGACCGAGGGCAGGAAGGTGCCGCGGCGGTGGCCTTCGCTGAGGATCAGGCCGTCGACGCCGGGGGTGATCTGGTCTAACAGCTCGGCCTCGTTGGCGAAAGCGAGCGGCTCGGGCGGTGTCAGGACCGAGATCGCGATCGCGACGCGCGCGAGCTCCGGCTCGCTGAGCGGCGGGAAGCGCGGGTCCTGAAAGGCGGCGGCAAAGGCGTTCTCGGCGACATCGGTCGCGAGTGGGCCGATGGCCTCGAGATGACCGATGCAGCCGCGCAAGTTCCCGCCCAGCTCCAGGGTCACGAAGCTGGCGCGGGTCGCGTGGAGCGGTGCTGGCTCGTCGGGGAGCGCGATCGGCAGCGGTGCGCCCTGCGCGAGCCCGTGCGCGATCGATGCGCGCGCGATCGCGAGCAGCCGCTGCCGCTCGGCGCGGCCGAGCGCGCCGCGATCCTGGTCGGCTGAGGCATCCGCCTGTTCCGGGCGGGCGTCCGCTGCGGGCTGCGCTGAGCGCTGGGCCGGGGGCTCGGACAACCGCTCCGCTGGCTGCTCGGCTTGGCCGTCCGCTGGGCGTTGGGATGGATCAGGGTCAGCTGAATGCATAGGCGCCATAGCCTACCACGCGATCGCGCGGACCGGCGGTGTCGCCCGAGTTGCGCAGATCGAGCACGCGGCCGGTGGCGCCGCGCGCCGCCGCGAGCTGCAGCAAACCGGCGATCGCATCGTGGCCGCAGGCCTGCTCCGGCGCGATCTGCTCGGGATGCAATGTGCGAATCGCCTCGGAGGTCTGGCGATCGAGGGTCTGGGCGCTGGCGTAGTCGAGGTAGTGGCTGAGATCGGAGCTGATCACGATCAGGGTTGCATCGCGGTCCCAGTGCGGGGCCAGGACCTCGGCGACCTGCTGGGCGCTGGCCGCACCGACCAGCAAGGGCACCAGCGAGAACCGCTCGAGCAATACCTGCAGGAACGGCAGTTGCACCTCGATGCAGTGCTCGTTGGCGAAGGCGGCGTCGAGCCGGCTGATCCACGGGTGCGCGGCGAGCAGTCGTTCGATCTCGTCCTGATCCACCGGTATCCGGCCGAGCGGGGTCTCGAACGCGCTGGCGCTGCTGGCGGCGAGCCCCCGCACCGGCACGCGATGGGCGGGACCGATGAGCAGCACGCGATCGAAGCGGGCCGCATCGTCGGCGATCGCGGCATAGGCACTGCCGGCGACGGCGCCGGAGAAGACATACCCGGCGTGCGGGGCGATGATCGCGCGCGGATGGGTGTCCGAGCTGTCCTCAGCGCCAGTGTTCGCAGCGCCGCGGTCTTGGGCGCCCTGGCGTCCAGCGGCGATGAAGTCGCGGACCTCGGCGTTCAGCTGCACCGGGTCTCCGGTATAGAACATGCCGGCAACCGCCGGCCGTTGGATGGACGGGTGGGTCATGGTGAAAGCCCTCCTGTGTGATCGGACCAAAGGTCGCTGCGGTCGGCGACCCTTGCACTGACGTCTACAATTTTAGTCAAGGATGCGCAGCGGGTTGCGATGGACTCGAGCCCGGTTTCTGCGCCAGCCCAGGGCTGGTCTCAGGGCTGCGCCCAGAGTCGGACCCAGAGTCGGTCCCGGAATTGGTCTGACCGCCGGTCTCATCGCCAAGCTCGGCGCCCAATTTCGCCTGCGCGCCGAGTTCGAGCCCGATGTATCGCTCCGATGCTGCGATCACCGCCGCGATACCGCGGTCACCACTGTTTTCGAGGTGATGATGATGACGATCCGAGAACCCAATCCCGCTTCCAACTCCGTCTCCCGTCGGGCCCCGGCTGAGCCGCCTCGCAGCTGGCCGACCCAGTTCTATCACCGGCTCGACGACGGCCGCGTCCAGTGCGACGTCTGTCCGCGCGCTTGCGCGCTGCGCGAAGGCCAGCGCGGCCTCTGCTTCGTGCGCGGCCGCGAGCAGGACGCGATCGTGCTCTACACCTATGGTCGCTCGAGCGGCTTCTGTATCGACCCGATCGAGAAGAAGCCGCTCAACCATTTCCTGCCCGGGACGCCGGTGCTGTCCTTCGGCACCGCCGGCTGCAACCTGACCTGTCGCTTCTGCCAGAACTGGGATACTAGCAAGTCGCGGCAGATGGACAGCCTCGCCGATGCGGCCGCGCCGGAGCAGATCGCGCAGGCGGCCGAGCAGCACGGCTGCCGCAGTGTCGCCTATACCTACAACGACCCGGTGATCTTTCTCGAGTACGCCACCGATACCGCCGTCGCCTGCCATGAACGCGGGCTGCGCAATGTCGCGGTCACCGCCGGCTACATCTCGCCCGGCGCGCGCGAGGCCTTCTTCGCGCCGATGGACGCGGCCAATGTCGACCTCAAGGGCTTCACCGAGCGGTTCTATCGCAAGCTCTGCAGCGCCAGCCTGGCGCCGGTGCTCGAGACCCTCGAGTACCTCCACCACGAGACGGATGTCTGGCTGGAGCTAACCACCCTGCTGATCCCGGGCGAGAACGACAGCGACGACGAGCTGCACCGGCTGAGCGCCTGGGTCGTCGAGCATCTAGGGCCGGACGTGCCGCTGCATTTCTCGGCCTTCCACCCGGACTACAAGATGCGCGATCTGCCGCCGACGCCGCCGGCAACGCTCGCTCGGGCGCGGCGAATCGCGCGCGAGAACGGGGTGCGCTATGCCTACACCGGCAATGTCCATGACGGGGAGGGCGGCAGCACCTGGTGCCATGCCTGCGGCCATCTGTTGATCGAGCGGGATTGGTATCAGCTCGGCCGCTGGGGGCTGACCGCCGACGGCTGCTGCGAGCAGTGCGGAACCCCCTGCGCCGGCGTCTTCGAGGCGGAGCCCGGCGGCTTCGGCGCCCGCCGCGCCCCGATCCGCCTAGCGCACTGATGAGCGATGCTCAGTGTGACGCGACATACTCGCGCAGCACAGCATCAATGCGTGTCTGCCAACCGGGACCGCCGGCCTTGAAATAGGCGATTACCTCCGGCGACAGACGGATGGATATCGCCTGCTTGGTCGCATCCGCTTTGGGTCGGCCAAGCGGGCGCAGCCGGGTCATGTCGTCGTCGGACAGTTCGCGGGCATCCGGGTCGGCCGCGATCCCCTCGCGGATGTGCGCTTCTTCTTCCGCGTTCGGCAGGTCGAAGACCCGACCCGATTTAGATGTGACGTGCATAGTCTCGAACCTCTTTCGGTGTCGCTTTGCGCAGACTGATGATGCGATAGCGGTTATCGTCTTCAGTGAAGACGACGCAATAGACCGTCCGGCCAATGGGCGCGAAGCCGATCCAGCGCTGCTCGCCGTAGGCTTCGCGGCTGTCCTCCGTCACCCGGATCAAATCCCATTCGAGCTCCGCCGCCAAAGCCAACGAGAAGCCGTGCTTGGTGAGGTTCTGATGGTCCTTGGCGGGATCGAAGACGATATCCATGGTCATGATTGTATATACGATAAGTCGGCGATACGAGTCGATCGCCTGCTGGACCGGCCTGGACGGTGTCTCGGTAGGGGCCGGTGCGAGACTTGCGCGAAAGCCCTTGCACCCGCGCGCCCAGCGGTCATAATGCGCGGCTTTTTGCGAGGGGTCCGCCGTGTTCAAGAACGCGAGGGTGTATCGGCTGCAGGTGCCGTTCGAGCTCGATCAGATGGCGCTGCACGCGCGCTTGCAGGAGCGCGGGTTTCGCCCGTGCGGGCCGGTCGAGACCGCGACCATGGGCTGGACGGCACCGCTGGGGCCGAAGGCGGAGCTGCTGGTGCACACCGTCGGCCAGGTCCATCTGGTGGCGATGCGGCGCCAGGAGCGGCTGCTGCCGGGCTCGGTGGTGACCGAGGCGGTCGCCGACCGCGTCGCCGAGATCGAGCAAGCCGAGATGCGCGAGGTCAATCGGCGTGAGCGCCGGGAGCTGCGCGAGGACCTGCTCGCTGAGATGCTGCCGCAGGCGTTTACCCGCTCGCGCGTGGTGCGGGCCTATATCGACGCCGCCGAGGGTTGGGTGGTGGTGGATGCGGCCAGCGAGAAGGCGGCC
>JAAAOQ010000236.1 GCA_009908845.1 Gammaproteobacteria bacterium | reverse complement strand
AGATCCGAGATCAGCTCGTTGAGATCCGGCAATGCAACGATGAACCCGGCCAGCTCGCCGTCGACCTCGGCGAGGTTGACATACCCCGGGCGTATCAGGAACTTCATTTCACCGATCGCGTGCGCGAATTCATCTTCGGTAAACGGCACGAAACCCCAGTTGTCGGACCAGGCGGCGTTGAAGATGCGCCGCATCGATTCGGCATGCGATTCGAGTTCGGCACGCGCAACCGGCCGGATCTCGAGCCGATCCTGCATCCGCGAGAGCAGCCGCGCGACCCGGACGGGAAGCTGGTAGCGCGGCGATCCACGGTAGGCAAGCGTCTCCGCCGCCGGCTCGAAGCCCAGCGCCTCGATCCGGCGTGGGTAATGCGGCGGGTTGTAGGTCATCATCATCATGGGCGGGTGTTCGAAACCGTCGACCAACAGACCGCACTGCTGGTTGATCGACAGATCGAACGGACCGGTCACTTCGGTCACGCCGCGTTCGATCAGCCAGCGTTCGGCCGCCGCGACCAATGACCGGAACACGCTCGAATCATCGACGCCTTCCAGCTGTCCGAAATGACCGGCGCCCGACCGGCCGCATTCGGCATCCAGCGCATCGACCTGTGCGCTGATGCGGCCGACCGGCTCGCCATCGCGCCATGCCAGCCAGGCGGCCGCACTGGAATGCTTGAAAAACGGGTGTCGCGGCGCCCATGTCTGACGGGTCTGCAGCCGCAGCGGCTGTATCCATTCGGTACTGCCCGAGTACAAGCGGCGGGGCAATGCATGAAAGCATTTCCACTGCTTTCGGGTCTTGACGGGGTGAATTTCCACGCCCCGATTTTCTCCACCCCGCATGAGTTATCCTTGCCGCTGTGGCGTAGTTACCACATAATGTTGCGAAAATGTCATGATGAACGCAAATTTAACGGGGAAATCCTTAACTTGCTCACAAAAAGAGGCACTCGCGAATAGTTTCATTCCATTCGTCATCGCTTTATAATGTTCGTTTGAATTTACGAAAACGCTTGCGCTGGCCGGTATCGGCAGAATTCTACGCGAGATAACAGAACAACAAGGGAAATTCGGTTTTGAGCCACTTGCCAACCCCAACCAACAATTCACTTCCGCTCAAGACCTCCGGCTACCGGAGCCTGGCGGAAGCGCTGGACTATGCGGCCAGGGGGACGACCGGCTGCAATTTCCACAACGGCCGCGGCGAGCTGACCGCCGTCATGACCTACACGGAACTGCGCGAGCGCGCCCGACAGATCGCATCCCGCCTTGCCGGGCTGAACCTGCCGCGCGGCAGCCGCATCGCGCTGGTGGCCGACACCCAGCCCGATTTCCACGTCATGTTCTTCGCCTGCCAGTACGCGGGCCTGGTCCCGGTGCCGCTCCCGGCGGCGGTGCACCTGGGCGGCAAGAGCGCCTTCGTGGAGCATCTGCGCGCGCTGCTACAAGACTGCCGTGCCAGCGCCGCCTACGCCTCGTCGGATTTCGCCTCGTTTCTCGACGAGGCCGTTCAGGGCCTGGATCTCGCCGTGAGCGGAACGCTCGAGGCGTTCCAGGCGCTGGCGCCGGCGGCTGCGCTGCCGGAACCTCCGGCACCGGACGAACTGGCCTACCTGCAGTACACCTCCGGCAGCACCCGCTTTCCGCGCGGCACCATGATTACCCAGCAAGCGGTCCTGAGCAATCTTGCCGGCATTCTTCAGTACGGCGTGCAGATCCGCCGCGGCGACCGCTACGTGTCCTGGCTCCCCTTCTACCACGACATGGGGCTGGTCGGGCTGATCCTGGGACCGGTGGTATCGCAGCTTTCGGTCGATTACATGGGCACCCGCGATTTCGCGATGCGGCCGCGCCTGTGGCTGGAACTGATGTCGCGCAACCAGGCGACCATTTCGTATTCGCCGCCGTTCGGGTTCGCGCTGTGCGCACGCCGCCTGCGTCCGTCCGATGTCGAGCGCTACGATCTCTCGGCGGTCGGACGGATGAAGTTCAACCGCCGCCTGCTGCGCGACGAGACCGAAGGCCCGGGCATCCTCTACGACGGGCGTTATTTCTCGCAACGCACCGATGCCTTCGCGACCAAGCTAGTCGAGGAACAGGGCGAGCGCTCCGACATCGTCGATGCGCTCAAGGTGCTGGTCGAGCTGCGCAACGGCCGCGGTACGGTCGACGACATCGACCACCTCGGCAATCGTCGCATCCGCTGCGTCGGCGAGATGGCCGAGAACCAGTTCCGGGTCGGCCTGGTGCGAGTCGAACGCGCGGTCAAGGAACGCCTGTCGCTGGCCGAGTCCGAGGGCCTGATGCCGCAGGAACTGATCAATGCGAAGCCGGTCTCGGCCGCGATCAAGGAGTTCTTCGGCTCCAGCCAGCTGTCCCAGTTCATGGACCAGAACAACCCGCTCTCGGAGGTCACGCACAAGCGCCGCGTCTCGGCGCTCGGGCCGGGTGGACTGGCGCGCGAGCGCGCCGGCTTCGAGGTGCGCGATGTGCACCCGACCCACTACGGTCGGGTCTGCCCGATCGAGACCCCGGAAGGGCCGAACATCGGGCTGATCAACTCGCTCGCGGTCTATGCGCGCACCAACCAGTACGGCTTCCTCGAGACGCCTTATCGACGGGTCGAGAACGGCCGCGCGACCGACGAGATCGTCCATCTCTCGGCGATCGAGGAGGGCGGCTACGTGATCGCCCAGGCCAACGCGACGTTGGACGACGACGGCAATCTGACCGATGCCCTGGTCTCCTGTCGGCACATGAACGAGTTCACGATGAAGACGCCGGACGAGGTCCAATACATGGACGTCTCGCCGCGGCAGATCGTCTCGGTCGCGGCCTCGCTCGTGCCCTTCCTTGAGCACGACGACGCCAACCGCGCGCTGATGGGCTCGAACATGCAACGCCAGGCGGTGCCGACCCTACGCGCCGAGAAACCGCTGGTCGGTACCGGCATGGAGCGGGTCGTCGCGAAGGACTCGGGCGTCGTGGTCTGGGCGCGACGCGGCGGCGTGATCGAGGCGGTCGACGCCGCGCGCATCGTGGTACGGGTCAATGATGACGAGACCGAAGCGGGTGAGGCTGGGGTCGACATCTACACCCTGACCAAGTACACGCGCTCGAACCAGAACACCTGCATCAATCAGCGCCCGCTGGTCACTCCGGGTGACATTGTGGTGCGCAATGACGTCCTCGCCGATGGCCCTTCAACCGATATGGGCGAGCTGGCGCTCGGGCAGAACCTGCGCGTCGCCTTCATGCCCTGGAACGGCTACAACTTCGAGGACTCGATCCTGATCTCGGAGCGCCTGGTGCAGCAGGACCGCTTCACCAGCATCCACATCGAGGAGCTGACCTGCCTGGCGCGCGACACCAAGCTCGGCCCGGAGGAGATCACGAGCGATATCCCGAACGTCGGCGAGGCCGCGCTCGGTAAGCTCGACGAATCCGGTATCGTCTACATCGGCGCCGAGGTGCGCGACGGCGACATCCTGGTCGGCAAGGTCACGCCCAAGGGCGAGACCCAGCTGACGCCCGAGGAGAAGCTGCTGCGCGCGATCTTTGGCGAGAAGGCCTCCGATGTGAAGGACACCTCGCTGCGGCTGCCATCCGGGATGGCCGGTACCGTCGTCGACGTGCAGGTCTTCACCCGCGACGGCGTCGAGAAGGACAAGCGCGCGACCCAGATCGAGGAGATGGAGCTTGAGCGGGTCCGGAAGGACCTCGCCGATCAGCTGCGGATCATGGAGCAGGATACCTTCCAGCGCGTCGAGAAGATGCTGGTCGGCAAGATCGCCGACGGTGGTCCGGGCGGGCTCAAGGCCGGTGCCAAGATCACCAAGAGCTATCTCAACGAGCTGACCGATAAGCAGGGTCAGGACAAGTGGCTCGAGATCCGGCTGCGCAGCGAGGAGGCCGCCGCGCAGCTCGAGGCGGTCGCTGCTCAGATCAAGGAGCAGCGCGAGCTGTTCCGGGAGCGCTTCGAGGTCAAGAAGCGCAAGATCACCCAGGGCGACGAGCTGCCGCCCGGTGTGCTGAAGATGGTCAAGACCTATGTCGCGGTCAAGCGGCGCATCCAGCCCGGCGACAAGATGGCGGGCCGCCACGGGAACAAGGGGGTCATCTCACGGGTCGTGCCGATCGAGGATATGCCGTTCAGCGCCGATGGTGAGCCGGTCGATATCGTGCTGAACCCGCTCGGCGTGCCCTCGCGGATGAACGTCGGTCAGGTGCTCGAGACCCATCTCGGCTGGGCCGCGAAGGGCCTCGGCGAGCGCATCGACGCGATGCTCCGAGCCCAGGCTGACGTCGAAGAGGTACGCGCCTTCCTGAGCGAGGTCTACAACACCAGCGGTAAGCGCGAAGACCTGGACAGTCTCAGCAATGACGAGGTGCTCGAGCTGGCCTCGAACCTGCGCGGAGGTGTGCCGTTGGCGACCCCGGTCTTCGACGGCGCCAGTGAGGACGAGATCCGGCACATGCTGGGGCTGGCTAGGCTGTCGCAGACCGGCCAGACCACGCTCTACGACGGCCGCACCGGCGAGCCGTTCGAGCGCCCGGTCACGGTCGGCTACATGTACATGCTGAAGCTCAATCATCTGGTCGACGACAAGATGCACGCCCGTTCGACCGGCCCCTACAGCCTGGTCACCCAGCAGCCGCTCGGCGGCAAGGCGCAGTTCGGCGGTCAGCGCTTCGGCGAGATGGAGGTCTGGGCGCTCGAGGCCTATGGTGCGGCCCACACCCTGCAGGAGATGCTGACGGTGAAATCGGACGACGTCTCGGGTCGGACCAAGATGTACAAGAATATCGTCGACGGCGACCATCGCATGGAGGCCGGCATGCCCGAATCTTTCAACGTACTGGTCAAGGAGATCCGTTCGCTCGGTATCAACATCGAGCTCGAGCAGGATTGAATGAAGTGAGAAGGGTGAAGTGAGAAGTGTGAAGTACAGACTTCACGCTTCTCGTCCTCTTCTCTTTCACACTTCAAACTTCACACTTCAAACTTCACCTAACGTCGCCATGAAAGATCTCCTCAGAATCATTAAGCAACAGGGTCAGGCCCTGGAGTTCGATGCCATCCGCATTGGCCTCGCGTCGCCGGAGATGATCCGCTCCTGGTCCTACGGCGAGGTCAAGAAGCCGGAGACCATCAACTACCGGACCTTCAAGCCGGAGCGCGACGGGCTGTTCTGCGCCAAGGTGTTCGGGCCGGTCAGCGACTACGAGTGCTTGTGCGGCAAGTACAAGCGTCTCAAGCACCGCGGCGTCGTCTGCGAGAAGTGCGGCGTCGAGGTCACGCTGGCCAAGGTTCGGCGCGAGCGCATGGGCCATATCGATCTCGCCAGCCCGGTCGCGCATATCTGGTTCCTGAAGTCGCTGCCGTCACGGATCGGGCTGTTGCTCGATATGACGCTGCGCGACATCGAGCGGGTGCTCTACTTCGAATCGTTCGTCGTCATCGATCCGGCGATGACCGATCTCGAGCGAGGGCAGCTGTTGACCGATGATCAGTACCTCGAGGCGCTCGAGACCCATGGCGACGAGTTCGACGCGCGTATGGGCGCCGAGGCCGTGTTCGAGTTGCTGCGCAGCCTCGACCTCGATGCCGAGGTGCGCAAGATGCGCGAGGACATGGAAGCGACCAACTCCGAGACCAAGCTCAAGAAGCTGACCAAGCGGCTGAAGCTGGTCGAGTCCTTGCAGATCTCGGGCAACCGGCCCGAGTGGATGATCATGACGGTGCTGCCGGTCTTGCCGCCGGAGCTGCGCCCCCTGGTGCCGCTTGACGGTGGCCGCTTTGCGACCTCGGACCTAAACGACCTCTACCGCCGGGTGATCAATCGCAACAACCGCCTCAAGCGGCTGCTCGATCTGATCGCGCCGGACATCATCGTGCGCAACGAGAAGCGCATGCTACAGGAGTCGGTCGACGCGCTGCTCGACAACGGCCGTCGCGGCCGTGCGATCACCGGCACCAATAAGCGCCCGCTCAAGTCGCTGGCCGATATGATCAAGGGCAAGCAGGGGCGCTTCCGCCAGAACCTGCTCGGCAAGCGCGTCGATTACTCGGGCCGCTCGGTCATCGTGGTCGGCCCGACGCTGAAGCTGCACCAGTGCGGGCTGCCGAAGCTGATGGCGCTCGAGCTGTTCAAGCCGTTCATCTTTAGCAAGCTGCAGCTGCGCGGGCTGGCGCCGACGATCAAGGCGGCGAAGAAGATGGTCGAGCGCGGTACGCCCGAGGTCTGGGATATCCTCGAGGAGGTGATCCGCGAGCATCCGGTGATGCTTAACCGAGCACCGACCCTGCACCGCCTCGGCATCCAGGGCTTCGAGCCGGTGCTGATCGAGGGCAAGGCGATCCAGCTGCATCCGCTGGTCTGCACTGCGTTCAACGCCGACTTCGACGGCGACCAGATGGCGGTGCACGTGCCGCTGTCGCTCGAGGCGCAGCTCGAGGCGCGCGCCTTGATGATGTCGTCGAACAACATCCTCTCGCCGGCCAATGGCGAGCCGATCATCGTGCCGTCCCAGGACGTCGTGCTCGGGCTCTATTACATGACCCGTGAGCGGGTCAACGCGACGGGTGAAGGGCTCGCGCTCTCTGGCATCGACGAGGCGCGGCGCGCCTACGAGACCGGGAAGGCGGCGCTGCAGGCGCGAGTTAAGGTCATGATTCGGGAGGTCATCCGCGAGGAGGACGGCCGTGTCGAGGAGCGCTGGGGCGTCAAGGAAACCACTGTTGGACGCGCGCTGGTCTGGGAGATCGTTCCGGACGGACTGCCGTTCGAACTGGTCGACCGGCCGCTCGGTAAGAAGCAGATCTCGAGCCTGATCAACACCTGCTACCGGGTGCTGGGGCTGAAGGACACCGTGGTCTTCGCCGACCAGATCATGTATCTCGGCTTTCGGATGGCAACTCATGCCGGTGTCTCGATCGGTCTCGAGGACATGGAGGTGCCAGACGAGAAGGCGCGGATCATCACCGCCGCCGAGGATGAGGTCAAGGAGATCGAGGACCAGTACACCCAGGGTTTGGTTACCAACGGCGAGCGCTATAACAAGGTCGTCGATATCTGGTCTCGGACCAACGACCAGGTCGCCAAGTCGATGATGCGCAAGCTCGGCAAGGACCAATTGACCGACCGTGACGGCAACGCCGTCGAGCAGGATTCGTTCAACTCGATCTACATGATGGCCGACTCGGGTGCGCGTGGCTCGGCGGCCCAGATCCGCCAGCTCGCCGGCATGCGCGGGCTCATGGCCAAGCCCGACGGCTCGATCATCGAGACCCCGATCACCGCGAACTTCCGCGAGGGGCTGAACGTCATCCAGTACTTCATCTCGACCCACGGCGCGCGCAAGGGCTTGGCCGACACCGCGCTGAAGACCGCCAACTCCGGTTATCTGACCCGGCGGCTGGTCGATGTCGCCCAGGACATGGTCGTGCTCGAAGAGGACTGCGGTACCGAGGAAGGGCTGCGGATGACCCCGATCATCGAGGGCGGCGATGTCGTCGAACCGCTGCGCGAGCGCATCCTCGGGCGGGTCGCGGCCCATGATGTCTACCGCCCTGGCACCGACGAGATCGTCTGCGAGGCTGGCACGCTGCTCGACGAGGGTTGGGTCAAGCAGCTCGAGCAGGAGGGCATCGACCAGGTGCGCGTGCGCTCGCCGATCACCTGCGAGTCGCGTCTCGGGGTCTGCGCCCAGTGCTACGGGCGTGATCTCGCCCGCGGTCACCGGGTCAACATGGGTGAGGCGGTCGGCGTCATCGCGGCGCAGTCGATCGGCGAGCCCGGCACTCAGCTCACGATGCGCACCTTCCACATCGGGGGTGCCGCATCGCGGGCTGCCGCGGTCAGCAATGTGCAGGTCAAGGGCTCCGGCACCATCAAGCTGCACAACATCAAGACCGTGCAGCACCACAGTGGCAACCTGGTCGCGGTCTCGCGCTCCGGCGAGCTCGCGGTGGCCGATGAGAAGGGGCTCGAGAAGGAGCGCTATAAGATCCCGTACGGGGCCACCGTTGCGGTCAACGACGGGGATCAGGTCGAGGCCGGCGCGGTCGTCGCGAGCTGGGACCCGCATACCCATCCGGTCGTGACCGAGGTCGCCGGTACACTGCGCTTCGAGGACCTGATCGACGGTGTCACGGTGCAGAGCAAGACCGATGAGGTCACCGGGCTCGCGTCGCTCGAGGTCATGGACCCGAAGCAGCGCCCGGCCGGCGGCAAGGACCTGCGCCCGATGGTGAAGCTGCTCGATAGCGGCGGCGAAGAGCTCAATATCGCCGGAACCGACCTGCCGGCGCGCTACTACCTGCCCTCGGGCGCGATCGTGACCGTGTCGGACGGTGCCGATGTCGGCGTTGGCGATATCCTGGCCCGTATCCCGCAGGAGTCATCGAAGACGCGCGACATCACCGGTGGTCTGCCGCGGGTCGCCGATCTGTTCGAGGCGCGCAAGCCGAAGGACCCGGCGCTGCTCGCGCAGGCGACCGGCACGGTTAGTTTCGGCAAGGAGACCAAAGGCAAACAACGCCTCGTGATCACCACCGATGACGGTGAGGCGATCGAGGAGCTGATCCCGAAATGGCGTCATGTGAGCGTCTTCGAGGGCGAGCGTGTCGAAAAGGGGGAGGTCATCTCGGAGGGCGAGCTCAGCTCGCACGACATTCTCCGGCTCAAGGGCGTCACCGCATTGGCCGAGTATCTGGTCAAGGAGATCCAGGACGTCTACCGGCTGCAGGGCGTGCGGATCAACGACAAGCACATCGAGGTGATCGTCCGCCAGATGCTGCGCAAGGTCGAGGTCACCAATCCCGGCGATACCAATCTGCTGCGCGGAGAGCAGGTCGATCATGCGACGGTGCTGGCCGAGAACGAGCGGGTGGCGGCCGAGGACAAGCACCCGGCCCTGTACGAGCCGCTGCTGCTCGGCATCACCAAGGCGTCGCTGGCGACCGAATCGTTTATCTCGGCGGCCTCCTTCCAGGAGACGACGCGCGTGCTGACCGAGGCGGCGGTGCGAGGTTCGGTCGACGGCCTCAACGGTCTGAAGGAGAACGTCATCGTTGGTCGGTTGATCCCGGCCGGCACTGGTCTTGCCCATCACAACGAGCGGCGCCGGCGCCGCCAAGCAGAGGGCGGGGGCGATGCGGTCGAGCGGATGGAGCTGGCCAACGAGGAGCTGACCGCCGCGCTGAAACAGGCACTGAATACCTCGGAGTCCGAGGCCGACTAAAGGCGTCTGTCGTAGGCCGCGATGCAGACTGCGCATGCCGGGCTGCGGCCCGGTGTCGCGGCTTGGGCCTCGTTTGGCCGTTTCTGTGGTCTGAACCGCTCTGGCCGGGGGTCGTCCTGGAAGGTCGTCGGCACGACCCAGCGGCCGCCTGGTGGTCATCGATCAGCAATAACCCGTTGACAGGCCGGCGGCTGCTAAATATACTTCTCGTCTTAGCTCGCCGGCACTGAGTTGCCGGCTTGCTGTTTGAGTGGCATGGTCGCCGCGGCACGCCCTTCTCGTCGACTCATCCGCCGTTAATCTACGTCCTCACTCCGTCTGGACGAGGCCATCCTGCGGTATTACCCCGCGGTTGATGTTGTAGATCGGCAGCGGCACGTCTGCTGGTATCGCGCCTTCCCGGCATGAGATGCGGGGTGCTCGGGCCGCGATCGAGGGTGGCCATCGACGTTTCGCAGCGGCGTCCTCAAACCGAATCCCAGATCGCGCATCGCCAGGTCAAGGCGGGTTGCCCGATCCTGTATGTGCACAGTAGTCGCAACTCAAGCCGTCGGAGTCAGTCATGGCGACAGTCAACCAATTGGTGCGTAACCCACGCAAGCGGCGTGTGGCGAAGAGCACAGTGCCCGCGCTCGATGCCTGCCCTCAGAAGCGGGGCGTGTGTACGCGGGTGTATACCACAACGCCGAAGAAGCCGAACTCGGCGCTGCGCAAGGTCGCGCGTGTGCGACTCACCAATGGCTTTGAGGTTGCCTCCTATATCGGTGGTGAAGGGCACAATCTTCAAGAGCACTCCGTAGTGCTGATCCGTGGCGGCCGTGTCAAGGACCTGCCCGGGGTGCGCTATCACACCGTGCGCGGCACCTTGGATGCGTCCGGCGTCGAAAAGCGGCGTCAGGGTCGGTCTAAGTATGGCGCTAAGCGCCCGAAGAGCTGATTCGTTCGTTGTCCCCCGCGCCGCGCTGGTCGAGCGCGATCCCTCGTATAAGGTAGTCGGAGCCTGAAGAGCAATGCCGAGAAGACGCATCGTTGGTCGCCGCCAGATCCTGCCGGACCCCAAGCACGGCAGTGAGCTGCTGACCAAGTTCATCAATATGCTGATGGAAGACGGCAAGAAGGCCGTCGCCGAGCGCATCATCTACGGCGCGCTCGACCGGGTGGTCGAGAAGAAGGGTGCCGAGCCGATCGAGCTGCTCGACCAGGCGATGGAGAACGTGCGCCCAGTGGTCGAGGTCAAGTCTCGGCGCGTCGGCGGCGCGACCTACCAGGTGCCGGTCGAGGTGCGGCCTTCACGGCGCAATACCTTGGCGATGCGCTGGCTGATTGACGCCTCGCGCAAGCGCTCCGAGAAGTCGATGGCATTGCGGCTCGCTGGGGAGCTGATGGACGCCGCCGAGGCCCGCGGCACTGCGGTCAAGAAGAAGGAAGACACCCATCGCATGGCGGAGGCCAACAAGGCCTTCTCGCATTACCGCTGGTAGCGCGAACGCGCACGCAGCTCCTGGCTTTCATCTCAGGCAATAGGCAACGCAGTCGTGGCACGTAGCACACCAATCGATCGGTACCGAAACCTCGGCATCATGGCCCACATCGATGCCGGTAAGACGACGACGACTGAGCGCATCCTGTTCTACACCGGCCTGTCGCACAAGATCGGTGAGGTGCACGATGGTGCCGCTGTCATGGACTGGATGCAGCAGGAGCAGGAGCGCGGCATCACCATCACCTCGGCGGCGACAACCTGCTTCTGGTCCGGTATGGATCAGCAGTTCCCGGAGCACCGGATCAATATCATCGATACGCCCGGGCACGTCGACTTCACGATCGAGGTCGAGCGCTCGCTGCGCGTGCTCGATGGTGCCTGCACGGTCTTCTGCGCGGTCGGCGGTGTCGAGCCGCAGTCCGAGACGGTCTGGCGCCAGGCCGACAAGTATGGCGTTCCGCGCATCGCGTTCGTCAATAAGATGGACCGGATGGGTGCGAACTTCCTGCGCGTCGTCGGTCAGGTCAAGGATCGGCTCGGCGCAGATGCGGTCCCGTTGCAGTTGCCGATCGGGGCCGAAGATGACTTCGCCGGCGTCGTCGATCTGATCCGGATGAAGGCCATCTACTGGAACGAGGCCGACAAGGGGTTGACCTACGACGCCCGCGATGTGCCCGCCGAGATGGCCGATCAGTGCGCCGAATGGCGCGAGAAGCTGGTCGAGGCCGCCGCCGAGGCGACCGAAGAGATGATGGAGAAGTATCTCGAGAACGGTGAGCTGAGCGAGGAGGAGCTCCGCGCCGGCATCCGCATGCGCACGATCGCCAATGAGATCGTGCCGATGCTGTGCGGCTCGGCGTTCAAGAACAAGGGCGTGCAGGCGATGCTGGATGCGGTCATCCACTTCCTGCCGTCGCCGCCGGAGGTGCCGGCGATTACCGGCGTGCTCGACGATGCCGCTGAGACCGTTGAAGAGCGCCCGTCGAGCGACGACGCGCCCTTCGCTGCCTTGGCATTCAAGATCGCGACCGATCCCTATGTCGGCACCCTGACCTTCTTTCGCGTCTACTCCGGCGTGCTGAGCGCCGGCGACAGCGTGCTGAATCCGGTCAAGGGCAAGAAGGAGCGAGTCGGGCGCATCCTGCAGATGCACTCGAACGATCGCAAGGAGATCAAGGAGGTGCGCGCCGGTGATATCGCCGCCGCGGTCGGGCTCAAGGACGTCACCACCGGCGAGACCCTATGCGCACTGGACAAGCCGATCACCCTTGAGCGGATGGAATTCCCCGAGCCGGTCATCGCGGTGGCGGTCGAGCCCAAGACCAAGAGCGACCAGGAGAAGATGGGTGTGGCGCTGCAGAAGCTGGCGCAAGAGGACCCGTCGTTCCGGGTACGCTCGGATGAGGAGTCTGGCCAGACCATCATCTCCGGGATGGGCGAGCTCCATCTCGAGATCATCGTCGACCGGCTCAAGCGCGAGTTCAAGGTCGAGGCCAATGTCGGCGCGCCGCAGGTCAGCTATCGCGAGACGATCCGCGGGACGGTCGAGCAGGAGACCAAGTTCGCGCGCCAGTCCGGTGGGCGCGGCCAGTACGGTCACGTCTACGTGCGGTTCGAGCCGCAGGAGGCAGGCGCGGGCTACGAGTTCGTCAACCAGATCGTCGGCGGCGTGGTGCCCAAGGAGTACATCCCGTCCGTGGACAAGGGGATTCAGGAGGCGATGGCGAATGGCGTGATCGCCGGTTTTCCAGTCGTCGACATCAAGGCGACCCTCTACGACGGTTCCTACCACGAGGTCGACTCGAGTGAGATGGCGTTCAAGATCGCCGGCTCGATGGCCTTCAAGGAAGGCGCGGGCAAGGCCAAGCCGGTGCTGCTCGAGCCGATCATGAAGGTCGAGGTGGTGACGCCCGAAGAGAACATGGGCGATGTGATGGGTGATCTGAACAGCCGCCGGGGCATGATCCAAGGTATGGAGGATACGCCGTCCGGCAAGATCATCCGCGCCGAGGTGCCACTGGCGTCCATGTTCGGCTACGCCACCGACCTGCGCTCGGCGACCCAGGGGCGGGCCAGCTACAGCATGGAGTTTGCCAAGTACAACGAGGTCCCGGCGAGCATCGCCGAGACCGTCGCCAAGAAACAGTAGCAGCGACACCCGTTGTCGATGCTTGTCACGATTGCAGTGGATCTCTGAGGGGATACGGGCATGTCCAAAGAAAAGTTCGATCGAAAGAAGGCGCACGTCAACGTTGGCACGATTGGTCACGTTGACCACGGCAAGACCACGCTGACGGCGGCGATCACGGTCCACCAGGCGAAGAAGTACGGTGGCGAATCGCGCGCCTACGACCAGATCGACAACGCGCCCGAGGAGAAGGAGCGCGGCATCACGATTGCGACCGCGCACGTTGAATACGAGAGCGAGACGCGCCACTACGCGCACGTCGACTGCCCGGGCCACGCCGACTATGTGAAGAACATGATCACCGGCGCGGCGCAGATGGACGGTGCCATTCTCGTGGTCAGCGCCGCTGACGGCCCGATGCCCCAGACCCGCGAGCACATCCTGCTCTCGCGCCAGGTCGGTGTCCCCTTCATCGTTGTCTACCTCAACAAGGCCGACATGGTCGACGATGCCGAGCTCTTAGAGCTGGTCGAGATGGAGGTGCGCGAGCTCCTGGACAGCTACGAATTCCCCGGCGACGACACGCCCATCGTCACCGGCTCTGCGCTCAAGGCGCTCGAAGGCGACGACAGCGAGATCGGCGGGCAATCGATCGACAAGCTCATCGAGGCCCTCGACAGCTACATCCCGGCGCCCGAGCGGGCCGTGGACGGCGCCTTCCTGATGCCGATCGAAGACGTCTTCTCGATCTCCGGTCGCGGCACCGTGGTCACCGGTCGCGTCGAGCGCGGCATCATCAAGGTCGGCGAAGAGGTCGAGATCGTCGGCATCAAGGACACCACCAAGACCACCTGCACCGGTGTGGAGATGTTCCGCAAGCTGCTCGACCAAGGGCAGGCCGGCGACAACATCGGCGCGCTCTTGCGCGGCACCAAGCGCGACGACGTCGAGCGGGGGCAAGTGCTGGCCAAGCCCGGCAGCATCACCCCGCACACCCACTTCGAGGCCGAGGTCTACGTGCTGAGCAAGGAAGAGGGCGGGCGCCATACCCCCTTCTTCAACGGCTACCGGCCGCAGTTCTACTTCCGCACCACTGATGTCACCGGTGCCTGTGAGCTACCCGAGGGCATCGAGATGGTCATGCCCGGCGACAACGTCAAGATGACCGTCCGGCTCATCGCGCCGATCGCGATGGAAGAGGGGCTGCGCTTTGCGGTGCGCGAAGGCGGCCGCACCGTCGGCGCCGGCGTCGTCGCAAAGATCATCGAGTGATGTCCATGGCAAGCCAACGCATCCGAATCCGACTCAAGGCGTTCGATCATCGCCTGATCGACCAGTCTGCGCGCGAGATCGTCGATACCGCAAAGCGCACCGGCGCCCAGGTGCGCGGTCCGGTACCGCTGCCGTCGCGGCACGAGCGCTACACCGTGCTGATCTCGCCGCATGTCAACAAGGATGCCCGCGATCAGTATGAGCTCCGCACCCATAAGCGGCTGATGGACATCGTCGACCCGACCGATAAGACGGTCGACGCCCTGATGAAGCTCGACCTGGCCGCCGGCGTCGACGTACAGATCAAACTGAGCTGAGGTTAAGACGATGGCCATTGGTGTGATCGGCCGTAAAGCCGGTATGACGCGCATTTTTGGCGAAGACGGCCAGTCCATTCCGGTCACCGTCATCGAGGTGCAGCCAAATCGTGTCACGCAGACGAAGACTGCCGAGGGCGACGGCTATCGCGCGGTCCAGGTGACCACCGGCCGTCGGCGTAAGTCGCGGGTCACTCAGCCGATGAGCGGTCACTTCGCGAAGGCCGGTGTCGAGCCGGGCGAGGTGCTGCGTGAGTTCCGGCTCGACGAGGGCGAGGGCGATGATCTGGCCGCAGGCGGTGAGCTGAATGTCTCGCTGTTCGAGGCCGGGCAGAAGGTCGATGTGCGCGGCGTGACCAAGGGGCGCGGTTTCACCGGCACGATTCGTCGGCACCATTTTCGCGGCCAGGACAATTCGCACGGCAACTCGTTGTCGCACCGGGCGCCGGGCTCGATCGGGCAGTGCCAGACGCCCGGGCGTGTGCTCAAGGGCAAGAAGATGGCCGGGCAGATGGGCAACGTGAACCGTTGCCAGCAGAACCTCGAGGTCGTACGCGTCGACGCTGACCGCAACCTGTTGCTGATCCGTGGCGGTGTGCCCGGGCCAGCCGGCGGTCGCCTGGTTCTGGTGCCCTCGGTAAAACAGAAGAATCGAAAGGGTTAATCATGGAGCTGGTCGACTATAAGCCGGGTCTCGTGCATCAGGTCGTGACCGCCTATATGGCGGGGGCCCGCGCCGGCACCAAGGCGCAGAAGAACCGCTCGGCCGTCAGCGGTGGCGGGAGTAAGCCCTATCGGCAGAAGGGGACCGGCCGTGCGCGTGCTGGCACCAGTCGCAGTCCGCTCTGGCGCACCGGCGGCGTGACCTTCGCGGCACAGCCACGCAATTATGACCAAAAGGTCAATCGCAAGATGTATCGGGGTGCGCTGCGCTCGATCCTGTCCGAGCTGGTCCGCAACGAGCGGCTGATCCTAGTGCCGGAGCTCTCGGTCGCCGAGGCCAAGACCAAGGTCGTCCGGGCCAAGCTCGCCGAACTCGGTATCGAGCGCGCGCTGATCCTGGTCGATGAGATCGATGACCGGCTCGCCTTGGGCGCCCGCAATCTGCCTGGGGTTTGGCTCGACACTGCTAACGGTGTCGACCCGGTGAGTCTCGTCGCCGCCGAGCAGGTGATCGTCACTGAAGCAGCGCTGCGGCGCCTGGAGGAGCGGCTGTCATGAATGCTGGCATCAATCAAGAACGCCTGATGAAGGTGCTGCGCGGACCGATCATCTCGGAAAAGGCCGCATTGGCGGCCGATTTGTCCGGCCAATATGCATTCAAGGTCGATCCGAGCGCGACCAAGCGCGAGATCGGTCAGGCCGTCGAGCTGCTGTTCGAGGTCAAGGTGGAGGCGGTCCAGGTCCTCAATGTCAAGGGCAAGGCGAAGCGGTTCGGCGCGCGGCTTGGCCGCCGGCCCGACTGGCGCAAGGCCTACGTGCGCCTGGCGCCTGGCAATGACATCGATTTTGGTGGTGGCGCCTGAGGCGTCCTGCTGCCTCCGCTGGTGACGACACCTATTGAAGCCCAGCAACGATACGGATAACAGACAATGGCTATCGTGAAAACCAATGCGACATCGCCGGGTCGGCGGTTCGTCGTCAAGATCACCGATGCGGGGCTTCACCGTGGGGCGCCGCATGAGGCTCTGATCTCGAAGAAGTCCAAGACCGGCGGCCGCAATAATCAAGGCCGGATCTCGGTGCGGCATCGCGGCGGTGGCCACAAGCAGCGCTACCGGGTAATCGACTTCAAGCGCCGCAAGCGCGACGTGCCGGCGACGGTCGAGCGGCTCGAGTACGACCCGAACCGCAGTGCGAACATCGCGCTGCTCAAATACGCTGATGGCGAGCGCGCCTACATCGTCGCACCCAAGGGCCTGAAGACTGGTGCCGCGGTGCTGGCCTCGGATACGGCCCCAATCACCGCCGGTAACTGTCTACCGCTGCGCAATATCCCGGTCGGCACCGAGGTGCATTGCATCGAGATGCGGCCCGGAAAGGGCGCACAGCTAGCCCGTGCGGCTGGCAGCTCGGTGCAGCTGGTCGCGCGCGAGGGTGATCAGGCCACACTGCGGCTGCGCTCTGGCGAGATGCGCAAGGTGCATGCGGACTGTCGAGCGACCATCGGCGTCGTCGGCAACGGCGAGCATAGCCTGCGCAAACTCGGAAAGGCCGGCGCTTCGCGTTGGCGCGGCGTACGCCCGACGGTGCGCGGTGTGGTGATGAACCCGGTCGATCACCCGCACGGCGGTGGTGAAGGGCGGACTTCGGGCGGCCGCCATCCGGTAAGCCCCTGGGGGGTGCCGACGAAGGGCCATAAGACCAGAAACAACAAGCGTACGGACGGCATGATCGTACGTCGTCGGCGGCGCAAGTAAGACAACGCGAGGAGCGATCACGTGGCACGTTCGATCCGCAAGGGCCCGTTTATCGATCATCACTTGGCCAAGAAGGTTGAGGATGCGGTGGCCCAAAACAGTAAACGGCCGATCAAGACCTGGTCGCGCCGTTCGATGATTCTGCCCGAGATGGTCGGCCTGACCATCGCGGTCTACAACGGCCGTCAGCACGTGCCGGTGTTGATCAATGAAAACATGATCGGCCACAAGCTGGGCGAGTTTGCGCTGACCCGGACCTTCCGCGGGCACGCAGCCGACCGCAAGGCCAAGAAGCGCTAGGGGATCAGCATGCAAGCAGCAGCGACACTGAAGTATGCGCGCATCTCGGCGCAAAAGGCGCGGCTGGTTGCGGATCAGATCCGCGGCCAGCACGTCGAGCAGGCTTTGAACGAGCTGACCTTCAGTACCAAGAAGGGCGCGCGCATGCTGCGCAAGCTCCTCGAGTCGGCCATCGCCAATGCCGAGAACAACGCCGGTGCCGATATCGACCAATTGCACGTCGTCGAGGTGCAGGTCGGAGAAGGCCCGACGATGAAGCGCCTGCGCGCCCGTGCCAAGGGTCGGGCGACACGAATCTTGAAGCGCACCAGTCATATCAGTGTGCGCGTAGCCGAACGCGACGCTCGGGGTTAAGGCATGGGACAGAAGGTACATCCAGTAGGTATTCGTCTCGGGATCGTCAAGGACTGGAATTCGACCTGGTACGCGAGCTCGAAGGACTATCCCGATTTGCTGAATACCGATCTTGCGGTTCGGTCGTTCCTGAAGCAGAAGCTCTCGAACGCCTCGGTGAGCCGGATTCAGATCAATCGGCCGGCGCGTAACGCGCATATCACGATCCATACCGCCCGTCCGGGCGTGGTCATCGGTAAGAAGGGCGGTGACATCGACAAGCTGCGCGCCGAGGTCTCGGAGCGGATGGGCATCCCAGTGCATATCAGCATCGAGGAGATCCGCAAGCCCGAGCTCGATGCCCAGCTGGTTGCCGAGGGCATTGCCCAGCAGCTCGAGCGCCGGATCATGTTCCGGCGCGCGATGAAGCGGGCCGTGCAAGGCACGATGCGCGCCGGTGCTGGTGGGGTTCGGGTCAATATCGCCGGGCGCCTGAACGGCGCCGAGATCGCCCGCTCCGAGTGGTATCGCGAAGGACGGGTGCCATTGCACACGCTGCGTGCAGACATCGACTACGGCTTCGCAGAGGCGAGCACGACCTACGGCATCCTCGGCGTCAAGGTCTGGGTCTTCCGCGGCGAGATCATCGGTGATCTGCCGATCGCCGGTGCCAAAGAAAAGACCGACAAGAAGGGTTGAGCCATGCTGCAGCCGAAACGAACAAAATTCAGAAAGCAGCACAAGGGCCGTAACCGCGGACTCGCCCAGAGTGGCAGCCAGGTCTCGTTCGGCGAGTTCGGCCTGAAGGCGGTCGGGCGTGGTCGTGTGACCGCGCGTCAGATCGAGGCCGCGCGACGGGCGATCACCCGTAAGGTGCGCCGCGGCGGCAAGCTGTGGATTCGGGTTTTCCCCGATAAACCGATCTCGAAGAAGCCGCTCGAGGTCCGGATGGGTAAAGGTAAGGGTAACGTCGAGTACTGGGTGGCTCTGGTTCAGCCGGGCCGGATGCTCTACGAGATCGAGGGTGTTTCCGAGGAGCTCGCGCGCGACGCGTTCCAGCTTGCTGCGGCCAAGCTTCCGGTGCAGACCAAGTTCGAGAAGAGGACGGTGCTCTGATGAAGGCTCAAGAACTACGCGCAATGAGCTCGGATGATCTGCAGAAGCGGCTACTGGACCTGCTGCGAGAGCAATTCAACCTGCGCATGCAGCAGCGGACCGGCCAGCTTTCGCGGCCGTCACAGATGAAGGCGGTGCGACGCGATATTTCGCGGATCAAGACCGTGATGGGCGAACAGAACAGGACGGTAAGCACCGCGAGGGCCGGCGAATGAGCGAGAACAACGAAAGCAATCGCATTCTGACCGGGCGTGTTATCGGCAATGCGATGGACAAGACCATCACCGTCGTTGTCGAGCGCCGGGTCAAGCATCCGCTCTATGGCAAGTTCATGCGGCGCTCGACCAAGGTCCATGCCCACGACGATTCCAATGAGTGCAACAAGGGCGACTGGGTGCGGGTCGAGCAGTGCCGTCCCCTGTCGAAGACCAAGAGCTGGCGGCTCGTCGAGGTTCTGGAGCGGGCACGCTGAGGCAAACGCCAAGTCATGTCCGTCTTGGCCTCGGCGCGTGAAACGAAAGGCTGATTTGGCACGCCGGAAAGCCGTTGGACACCCGCTTAGCAGTTGCAAAGGTAGGTTCATACAATGATTCAAATGCAAACCCGCCTCAGCGTGGCCGACAACAGCGGCGCGCGTACGGTGCAGTGCATCAAGGTGCTCGGCGGCTCTCATCGGCGGTATGCCGGTATCGGTGATGTCGTCAAGGTTACGGTCAAGGATGCGATCCCGCGGGGCAAGGTCAAGAAGGGCGATGTCTTCAACGCAGTGGTGGTCCGCACCCGCAAGGGCGTGCGCCGCCCGGATGGCTCGCAGATCCGCTTCGACGGCAATGCCGCCGTGCTGCTCAACAATCAGTTGCAGCCGATCGGGACCCGCATCTTCGGACCGGTGACGCGCGAGCTGCGCGGTGAGCGGTTCATGAAGATCATCTCGCTCGCGCCCGAGGTGTTGTAGAGATGAACAAGATCAAGGTGGGCGATGACGTGATGGTCATCGCCGGAAAAGACAAAGGTAAGCGCGGAACGGTGCTGAAGCTCAATGGCGACCGCATTGTTGTCGAGAACGTCAATCTCGCCAAGAAGCACCAGAAGGCGAATCCGCAGCAAGGCGTCCCTGGCGGCATCATCGACAAGGAGATGCCGCTGCATCGCTCGAACGTCGGGGTCTACAACCCCGCGCTCGGACGCGCGGATCGGATCGGCTTCAAGACGCTTGAAGACGGGAGAAAGGTCCGCGTATTCAAGTCGGACGGCGAAGTCGTGGATGTTGGGTAACGATATGTCCAGGTTGCAAACGCTCTACAATGAGAAATACATCGGCGAACTGCGCGAGCGCTTTGACTACCAGAGCGTGATGCAGGTGCCCCGCCTGAGCAAGATCACGCTCAACATGGGTGTCGGTGAGGCGGTTGCTGATAAGAAGGTGATGGAGCACGCTGTCGGAGATCTGACCAAGATCGCCGGTCAGAAGCCGATCGTGACCAAGGCCCGTAAGTCGGTCGCTGGGTTCAAGATCCGTGAGGGCTGGCCAGTTGGCTGCAAGGTCACGCTGCGCCGGGAGCGGATGTACGAATTCCTTGACCGGCTGATCAATGTCGCAATCCCGCGTGTACGCGATTTTCGTGGCCTGAGTCCCAAGGCCTTCGATGGCCGCGGCAATTACTCGCTCGGCGTGCGCGAGCAGATCATCTTCCCTGAGATCGATTACGACAAGATCGATGCGGTGCGCGGGCTCGATGTGGTCATCACCACGACCGCACGGACCGATGAGGAGGGCCGCGCGCTCCTAGAAGCATTCCAATTTCCGTTTCGCACCTAGATTCCGGAGGCACAGGTTGGCAAAAAAGAGCATGGTGGCGCGCGACGCGAAGCGTGTCCGCGTCGCAGCACGCTACGCCGAGAAGCGGGCTCGGTTGAAGGCCGTTATCAATGATCGGTCGGCTGATCCCGACCAGATCGAGGCGGCGGTGGTGGCGCTGCAGAAGCTGCCGCGGGATGCGAGCCCATCGCGTAAACAGCGGCGCTGCCGTATCAGCGGCCGGCCGCATGCGGTCTACCGCAAGTTTGGCCTTGGCCGCAACAAGCTGCGCGAAGCTGTGATGCGGGGTGATGTGCCCGGCGTCGTCAAGGCGAGCTGGTAGTCTCTGATTCAACCAGGCCCCGTGTCATCCGGCTCTTGCTGAATAACGACAGGAAGAGCTCAGGTCTGCCATGGGGTCTCGACAAAGACCGGCAACGCCGGTCGACTTGATGGCCGCAGGTCGTCAGGAACGAGAACCGCGAGGGGGTATCGCGCCGAGGTGGCGGTCTGACCCCGGAGTAACGCAATGAGTATGAGCGATCCTATCGCGGATATGCTGACGCGTATCCGTAACGGCCAGGCGCGCGGCAAGATCACGATCTCGATGCCGCTGTCGAAGAAGAAGAGGGCCGTCGCCGATCTGCTGAAGGATGAAGGCTACATTGCCGACGCGTCGGTCGAGGACGACGAGAATGGCAAACCTCAGCTTATCCTGAAGCTCAAGTATTACCGTGGCAGGCCCGTGATCGAGCACCTGAAGCGGGTGTCGCGCCCGGGCCTGCGTATCTACCGCGGCAAAGACGAGCTACCGCGAGTCTGGGGAGGTCTCGGCGTCGCGATCGTCTCGACATCCAAGGGGCTGATGTCCGACCGTGCTGCTCGGCAAGCGGGCCATGGCGGCGAGATCATCGCCTACGTCGCTTAAAGGGGGTAACGATGTCCAGAATTGGTAAGGCCCCGGTCAAGCTGCCGAGTGGCGTTGATGTCAAGATGAGCGGCCGAGAGGTGACCGTTAAGGGGCCCAAAGGCATGCTGTCGTGGTCCGTGCATCCAACGGTCGAGGTCGAGATCGAAGACGCCGTGGTGACCACACGCCCGGCTGATGGTAACGAGGCCCATTGGGCGATGGCCGGAACGACGCGCGCGCTGCTGAACAACATGGTGGTCGGCGTCAGCAGCGGATTCGAGCGCAAGCTCAGCCTGGTCGGCGTCGGCTATCGCGCGCAGGCCAAGGGCAAGGTTCTGAACCTGGCACTCGGCTACTCGCATCCGATCGATTTTCCAGTGCCCGACGGCATCGAGATCGAGACCCCAGCACCGACCGAGATCGTCGTACGCGGGATCGACAAGCAGCAGGTGGGCCAAGTGGCTGCTGTGATTCGTGGGTTCCGTCCGCCGGAACCGTACAAGGGCAAGGGGGTTCGTTACGCGGACGAGCAGGTCCTGCGTAAGGAAGCCAAGAAGAAATAGGTGTTGCGGATGGACAAGAAACATGCACGACTGCGCCGCGCGACGCGGGCCCGGGCCAAGATTCGGGAACTGGGTGGTTATCGCCTGTGCGTCTACCGCACCCCGCGGCATATCTATGCCCAGGTCATTGGCGATAGCGGCGCCCGGGTGATCGCGAGTGCGTCGACGGTTGAGAAGGAGCTGAAAGCGCAGTGTGAGGGACACACCGGCAATGTCAGCGCGGCGGCCAAGATCGGTCAGGCGATCGCCGATCGGGCGCGCTCCGCCGGGGTGGAGAAGGTCAGCTTCGATCGCTCCGGCTTCAAGTATCACGGTCGCGTGAAGGCACTGGCCGATTCCGCGCGTGAGCACGGGCTTCAGTTCTGAGGGAGACGACGATGGCGAACTACAATCCGAAGCCCGAAGGCGACGAGCTCCTCGAGAAGCTGATCTCGGTGAACCGTGTCGCGAAGGTGGTCAAAGGCGGCCGTGTGTTCGGCTTTGGCGCGCTGACCGTCGTCGGCGACGGCAAAGGGCGTGTCGGCTACGGCACAGGCAAGGCGCGCGAGGTACCGGTCGCGATCCAGAAGGCGATGGAGAGCGCGCGCAAGAACATGGTCGACGTCAAGCTCAAGGGCGTGACGCTTCAGTATCCAGTCAATGGCCGTCACGGCGCTGCACATGTCTATATGCAGCCCGCCTCGGAGGGTACCGGGATCATTGCCGGCGGCGCGATGCGCGCCGTGTTCGAGGTGGTCGGTGTGCAAGACGTGCTTGCAAAGTGCATCGGCACCAACAATGCGATCAACGTCGTGCAGGCAACGATCAACGGGCTCGCCGGCATGGCCGATGCCGAGGCGGTCGCCGCGAAGCGCGGTAAGACCGTCGACGAGATCCTTGGGTAGGCTCGAGGGCTAGGAGCGAGACATGGCCGAGAACAGGCTGAAGGTACAGCTCGTGCGCAGCATGCACGGGCGTTTGAAGACGCACCAGGACTGTGTCCGCGGCCTCGGCTTGCGGCGCATCCACCAGGTTGTCGAGGTGGAAGACACGCCCGCGACACGCGGGATGGTGAACAAGGTGCAATACATGGTCCGCGTGCTGGAGGACGGTTGAGATGCGCTTGAATAACCTTTCCCCGGACCCCGGCAGTCGGCCGGACGGCAAACGCGTCGGCCGCGGCATCGGGAGCGGGCTCGGCAAGACCGCCGGGCGCGGTCACAAGGGCCAGAAGTCGCGCTCCGGTGGCTTTCATAAGCTGGGCTTCGAGGGCGGGCAGATGCCGCTGCAGCGGCGCCTGCCGAAGATCGGATTCCGCTCGCGTAAGTCGATGCAGAAAGACGAGATCCGCTTGAGCGAGTTGAAGCATCTCGACGGTGAGACCGTCGATTTGGCCAGTCTCCGCGCGGCGGGCCTAATCTCGGCCGCGGTCCGTGATGTCAAGCTGATCAAGTCCGGAGAGATCGACCGTGCCTATACGGTGCGGGGTCTCCGGGCGACGGCGGGCGCGCGTGCCGCGATCGAGGCAGCTGGCGGGTCTGTCGCCGAGAGCTGATCACCGAACCACCGACGATCCGAATAGGCGAGCAAGATGGCGAAGAACACGGCATCAATGATGCAGTCGCTCGGCGGTATGGGGCGGCTGACCGAGCTGCGGCAGCGCCTGCTGTTCGTACTCGGCGCACTGCTGGTCTATCGTATCGGCACCTTCATTCCGGTGCCCGGGGTGAACCCCGAGGCGCTGGCCGTGCTCTTCGATCAAAATCAGGGCTCGATCCTGGACATGTTCAACATGTTCTCGGGTGGGGCCTTGGAGCGCGCGAGCATCTTGGCGCTCGGCATCATGCCGTACATCTCGGCCAGCATCATCATGCAGCTGATGTCGGCAGTGATTCCGCAGCTCGAGCAGCTCAAGAAGGAAGGCGAGGCCGGGCGGCGCAAGATCACCCAGTACACCCGCTATGGAACGGTCTTGCTCGCGACCTTCCAGGCGATCGGGATCTCGATCGCGCTGCAGGGGCAGAGCGCCGGGGGCGCCTCCATCGTGGTGCAGCAGGGCCCTGGATTCGTCTTCACCGCGACCGTCTCGCTGGTGACCGGCACCATATTCCTGATGTGGCTCGGCGAGCAGATCACCGAGCGTGGTATCGGCAACGGCATCTCGCTGATCATCTTCGCCGGCATCGTCGCCGGGCTGCCGGCCGCGGTCGGCGGCACGCTCGAGCTGGTGCGCACCGGCGAGATGAACGCACTGGCGGTGCTGGCGCTGTTCGTGCTGGCGCTCGGGGTGACCGCGTTCGTCGTCTTCGTCGAGCGCGGGCAGCGGCGGATCACGGTCAACTACGCGCGACGGCAGCAGGGGCGGCGCATGCTCGCGGCGCAGAGCACGCACCTGCCACTGAAGCTGAACATGGCCGGCGTCATCCCGCCGATCTTCGCCTCGAGCATCATCCTGTTTCCCGGCACGCTCGGGCAGTGGTTCGGGCAGTCGGAGAACATGCGCTGGCTGGCGGATCTCACCAGCAAGCTTTCGCCGGGTGAACCGGTGTACGTGATCTTCTACGCCACCGCGATCATCTTCTTCTGCTTCTTCTACACCGCGTTGGTGTTCAACGCCAGGGATACCGCCGATAACCTGAAGCGCTCAGGCGCCTTCATCCCGGGGATCCGCCCCGGTGAGCAGACCGCGCGCTACATCGATTCGGTCATGACGCGTCTGACCGCGGCCGGTGCGCTCTACATCACCTCGGTCTGCCTGCTGCCGGAGTTCCTGATCGTCGGCTGGAACGTCCCCTTCTACTTCGGCGGCACCTCGCTGCTGATCGTGGTCGTG
Source organism: Gammaproteobacteria bacterium (assembly GCA_009908845.1). Taxonomy (GTDB): domain Bacteria; phylum Pseudomonadota; class Gammaproteobacteria; order Chromatiales; family Chromatiaceae; genus Lamprobacter. The sequence continues at coordinate 3,755 of JAAAOQ010000236.1, read as the reverse complement.
GTGGTCATGGACTTCATGGCCCAGGTGCAAGCGCACCTGATGTCACACCAGTACGAAGGTCTGATGAAGAAGGCGAATCTGCGCTCCCCGGGCGGCGGACTCACGCGCTGACCAGGCGGGGCGCGCGGTTGGGGCAATGTTCCGCCGCCGCTCAGGTCCGGGCGCCCAGCACGGGGATTCGGTGCAGACTCCGCGCCCGTGAGTCCGTGAGATAGCCGAGCCGGCGCGCCCGACTCGGCCCCTTGTGCCTCGGCGGGCGATTGCTCCCAGGCCAGGATCGAACGCGCAACGGCCCGACCGGGCCGTGCGGCCAAATCAGGAGAGAACCATGAAAGTCAGGGCATCGGTCAAGAAGATCTGCCGTCACTGCAAGACCATCCGCCGCAACGGCACGATCCGCGTGATCTGCCGGGATCCGCGGCACAAGCAGCGCCAGGGTTGATCGCGGAGGCGCTTGCCTGATGTCCGGCGCAGTGCTATACTGCCCGGTTTACATCGATTCTTTTGTATTGTCCGAACGCTGAGGAGCGCGCTGCGCATGGCCCGAATCGCCGGAGTCAACATCCCCGACCGTAAGCATACGGTCATCGCACTGACATCGATCTACGGGATCGGTCCCACGACGGCGGCCAAGATCTGCGCGGCGGCGCAGGTGCCGGCGGAGGCGCCGATCCGCAACCTCACCGAGGACGAGGTCGACCGCCTGCGCGCCGAGGTGGGCAAGCTCACGGTCGAGGGTGACCTGCGTCGTGAGGTGGCGATGAACATCAAGCGCCTGATGGACCTCGGCTGCAACCGCGGCATCCGCCATCGGCGCGGGTTGCCGTTGCGCGGCCAGCGCACCCGCACCAACGCGCGCACCCGCAAGGGTCCGCGGCGCCCGGTGCGGCGCTGACTCGAGCGGCCGGTGCAGGCCCGTTCCGGTACCGGGTCGGGACCGGACGGGCCCATCCTCCGCCTCACTCCGATGGAGAACGATCACTGTGGCTAAGCAGCTGCGTACGCGTAAGAAGGTTAAGAAGCAGGTGGCCGACGGCGTGGCGCACGTGCACGCCTCGTTCAACAACACCATTATCACCATCACCGATCGACAGGGCAACGCGCTGACCTGGGCCACCTCCGGCGGGTCTGGGTTCCGGGGCTCGCGTAAGAGCACGCCATTCGCGGCCCAGGTCGCGGCGACGCGCGCTGGCCAGGCGGCGAAGGAGTTCGGTGTGGTCAATCTCGACGTCCACGTCAAAGGGCCCGGCCCTGGGCGCGAGTCGGCGGTCCGGGCGCTGAACAACGCCGGCTTCAAGGTCGCGAGCATCACCGACGTGACGCCGATCCCCCACAACGGATGCCGGCCGCCGAAGAAGCGCCGGGTCTAGCAGGGCAGAACACGAGATGGCGAGATATATAGGACCCACATGCAAGCTGGCCCGGCGCGAGGGGATGGACCTCGGGCTGAAGAGCCGGGCACGGGCGCTCGAGACCAAATGCAACCTCGAGAAGCAGCCCGGCCAGGTCGTCGATCGGCGCCGGCGCCTGTCCGACTACGGGCTGCAGCTGCGCGAGAAGCAGAAGGTGCGTCGTACCTACGGTGTGATGGAGAAGCAGTTCCGGAATTACTACGCCGAGGCGGCCCGGCGCAAGGGCGCGACCGGCGAGAACCTGCTGCAGCTGCTCGAGCGCCGCCTGGACAACATCGTCTATCGCATGGGCTTCGGTGCGACCCGCGCCGAGGCGCGCCAACTGGTCAGCCACAGGGCGGTATTGGTCAACGGTCAGGTGGTCTCGATCCCGTCGTATCAGGTCAAGGTCGAGGACGAGATCGAGGTACGCGAGAAGGCGAAGAAGCAGGTGCGGGTGCAGAGCGCGCTGGCGCTGGCCGAGCAGTACGGCTTCGCCGAGTGGATCGATGTCGACACCAAGGCGCTCAAAGGCGTGTTCAAGCGGATCCCCGATCGCGTCGACCTGCCGTCGGATATCAACGAGTCACTCATCGTCGAGCTGTACTCCAAGTAACGCCGCCGCGAGGGAGCAATCTATGTCAGACGTCGCAGACGGCTTTCTCAAGCCGCGTATCGTCAAGGTCGAGCCCGTCGCCGGCAGCCCGAACCGCGCCAAGGTCTCGCTGGAGCCCCTCGAGCGCGGCTTCGGTCACACGCTGGGCAACGCGCTGCGGCGCATCCTGCTCTCGTCGATGGATGGCTTCGCGGTAACCGAGGTCGAGATCCAGGGCATCCTGCACGAGTACACCACGATCGAGGGCGTGCAGCAGGATGTGCTCGAGGTCCTGCTCAACCTCAAGCAGCTCGCGATCCGGCTGCACGGCCGCGACGAGGGCACCTTCACCCTGAGCAAGGTCGGCCCCGGTGCGGTCACCGCCGGTGATATCGCCATCGACCACACCGCCGAGATCGCGAATCCCGACCTGGTCATCGCCAACCTGACCAGCGACAGCGAGCTGAGCATGGCGATCACGGTCCGGCGCGGCCGCGGCTACGAGCCGGTGACCCAGCGCGAGGCCGAGGGCAACGACGAGCGCCCGATCGGCAAGCTGCCGCTCGACGCCACCTACAGCCCGGTGTTGCGCGTGGCGGTCGACGTCGAGGCGGCGCGCGTCGAGCAGCGCACCGACCTCGACCGGCTGGTGGTCGACATCGAGACCGACGGCACGCTCGACGCCAAGGATGCGATCCAGCAGGCGGCGACGATCCTGCGCGATCAGCTGAGCAGCTTCGTCGATCTCGATCAGTCCGGCCCGCGGGAGCTCGCCGGCGACGAGCGGCCGAAGGAACCGGCCTATGACCCGATCCTGGTGCGCCCGGTCGATGAGCTGGAGCTCACGGTGCGCTCCGCCAACTGCCTGAAGGCAGAGAATATCTACCTGATCGGGGACCTCATCCAGCGCACCGAGGTGGAGCTGCTGAAGACGCCGAACCTCGGCAAGAAGTCGCTCACTGAGATCAAGGACGTGCTGGCAACCCGGGGGCTTTCGCTGGGCATGCGCCTGGAGAACTGGCCGCCCGAGAACATCGACGAGCTGATGGTCAAGTAAGCGAGCGGAACAAGAACCATGCGTCATCGCAAAGCAGGACGAAAACTCAACCGGACCAGCGCCCATCGCGAAGCGATGTTCCGCAACATGGCGGGCTCGCTGTTTCGCCACGAGCTGATTCGCACGACCCTGCCCAAGGCCAAGGAGCTGCGCCGGGTCGCCGAGCCGCTGATCACCCTAGCCAAGAACGACTCCGTGCACGGGCGCCGCCTGGCCTTCGCCCGCCTGCGCGACAAGGAGGCGGTCGGCAAACTCTTCAGTGAGCTCGGCCCGCGTTATGCGAGCCGCCCCGGCGGCTATCTGCGCATCCTCAAGTGCGGCTTTCGCCCCAGCGATGCCGCGCCCATGGCCTATGTCGAGCTGATCGATCGACCCATCGACGATGCCAGTGATCGCGCGGTCAACTGACCGGCGCGGTTGGCCGGGGCCGCATCGGCTGCCTTCGTCGCCGGATTGCGCGGCCGGGCTTCGCCCGGCCGTTCGCGTTTTGGGCCTGAGGCCGGCGGAGCGCTGCGGCTCGGACGCGGAGCTCCGGGAGCCGGGCGCCCAGGCGGGCCGCGCCGCCAGCGCGCGCCGATGACGCCGATGGCCGTCGGTGCGCCGCCGCAGCGCGTGGCGTTCCTGACCGACTTCGGGCCGGGTCCCTACCTCGGCCAGATGGTCCTGCGCCTCGGCGCCGAGGCGCCCGGCGTGACGGCGGTGGACCTGATCT
>JAAAOQ010000211.1 GCA_009908845.1 Gammaproteobacteria bacterium | reverse complement strand
AGCCGACCCAGGCGCCGGTGTGCGAGCGCGCCGCGCGCGAGCCGGCCGGATGCCGCCCGGTCTTGACCACCACCACCGGCTTCAAGCGCGCCGCCGCCCGCAGACCGCTCATGAAGCGCCGCGCATCGCGCACCCCCTCGACGTAAAGCAGGATGCTCTGGGTCTGCGGGTCGAGCGCCAGATAATCGAGCACATCGCCGAAGTCGACATCGGCCGCCGCCCCGAGCGAGACCACCGCCGAATAGCCGAGGCGCCGCGGCCCCGAGCGGTCCAGCATCGCCGTGCAGACCGCGCCCGACTGCGACACCAGCGCGACATTGCCGGCGCGCGGCAATTCGTTGCCGAAGGTCGCGTTCAGCCCGTGCGACGGGCGCATCACGCCGAGACAATTCGGCCCCAGCATCCGGATGCGGTTGCGCCGTGCCGCCTCGACCACCCGCTCCTGCAGTGCGATGCCCTGCTCGCCCTGCTCCGAGAAGCCGGCCGAGTGCACCACCGCCGCGCGCACGCCATATTCGCCGCACTGATCCAGGATGCCGACGACCGCCTCGGCCGGCGCCGCGATCAAGGCCAGATCGACGCGCTTGTTGAGGCTCGCCAGGTCCTTCCAGCACGGCTGTCCGCCGACCTCCTCGTACTTCGGGTTGATCGGATAGCACTCGCCCTTGAAACCGCCGGCGAGCAGGTTGCGATAGACCATCCCGCCGACCGAGCCCTCGCGGTCACTGGCGCCGAACACGGCCACCGCCTCAGGGGCAAAGAGCTGGTCCAGATCGGAGAGTCGCATCGGCTGGCCCCTCCTGGGGCGAAATCGGTGGCAAGGCAAAACGATGACAAAGGGATTAAGCTTTCGGAACCACTTCGACCACAGGGGCAGGTGCGCGATGAATCCGGCCTTCATTACTCATCAAGACTGCTTAGAGCACCAAATGGGCGCACACCATGTCGAGGTGCCGGAACGGCTGCACGCGATCTCCGATCGGCTGATCGCGGCCGGCATGGAGATGCTAGTCACCCATTATGACGCGCCCAAGGCCAGTCGGGAGCAATTGCTCGCGGTGCACGAGCCCGGCTATGTTGACATGCTGTTCGAGGCGGCCCCGAGCGTCGACGACGTGCTCGTCTGGGTCGACGGCGACACCGCGATGTCGCGCGGTACGATCGATGCTGCCCTACGCGCCGCCGGGGCGGCGACCCTGGCCGTCGACCTGGTGATGAGCGACCGCCACCATGCCGCCTTCTGCGCCGTCCGGCCGCCCGGCCATCATGCCGAGCGCGCCCGCTCGATGGGCTTCTGCTTCTTCAACAATGTCGCCATCGCGGCCGCGCACGCGCTGAGCGAGCACGGCCTTGCGCGCATCGCGATCGTCGATTTCGACGTCCATCACGGCAACGGCACCGAGGACATCGTCGCCGGTGACGAACGCATCCTGTTCTGCTCGAGCTTCCAGCATCCGTTCTACCCGGGCTCCGGGACCGGCCCAACCGCCGACAACGTCATCAACATCCCGCTGCCGGCGCGCACCAACGGCGAGGCCTTCCGCGCCGCGATGACCGAGCACTGCCTGCCGCGGCTCGAGGCCTTCGCGCCCGAGCTGATCCTGATCTCGGCTGGCTTCGACGGCCATGCCGAGGACGACATGGCGCACTTCCTGCTGCGCGAGCCCGACTACGCCTGGATCACCGCCCGTCTGCGCGAGATCGCGGTGCGCCATGCCCACGAGCGCATCGTCTCCTGCCTGGAGGGCGGCTACAACCTCTCGGCGCTCGGGCGCAGCGTCGCCGTGCACATCGATGAGCTGATCGGGCACGGGTGATGTCCTTTTTTGCGGCCTGATCATCGAGCCGATTCGGCCGCCCTGGGGTCAAGGAACAGCTGAAGAAGATGGGCTCGTTCGAGTACTACCAGACCTCGTTCAGCTACCTGATCAACGACAGCGGTGAGGAACACTTCGTCGGCGTCCCGGAGCAGGGCGGACGCGACATGATCTCTGCCGATCCGCTACCCCGGGCACCGTCTACACCGCTTCCGTCAGCGGCGATGGCACCGTGGGACTATTCCGGGTTGAGGTCACTCTCTCGACCGGCACCGGCGAGCTCAAGCCCGCCGGTGGGGTGAGCGGTGCGATGAAGGAATCCGTCGACCGCGCCTTCAGTTTCCTCTCCGCGAATAAGAGTGCCTATGGTGTCCCGCGCGAGGTCGACACCTCAGACTTCCACGTCGAGGTCATCGACCTGCTCGGCAACAAGGTCGAGGCCGAGATCGGCGTCGCCTTCTTCGTTGCCGCCTACTCGGCGCTGCGCAAGGCGCCTCCCCAGCCCGCGCTTTTGGTGCTCGGCGTCATGAGCATCCAGGGCAACATCAAGCCGGTGCGCTCCCTGACCGAGCCACTCCAGGTCGCGATGGATAACGGTGGCAAGCGCGCGCTGATCCCGATCGAGAACAAGCGCCAATTCCTTGAGGTCAACGCCAACGTGCTGGAGCAGGTCGATCCTGTGTTTTTTAGGGGCATGCGTCAGGCGGCGTTCAAGGCGTTGGGGTCGACCTGATTCAACACCAGGCATCTCTGCGCGTAGGGACGACCACACACCAAAACGACAGTCGATAGTCAGCTCAGCGCGATTCCGCATCCGACAAAGCCGGCATCACGCCTGACGCCGGCTCGGACAGTCGCCTCCGACACGACGCTCGCGGTCTGCGCCATCATTGGGATGGCTCGCCCTTGCCACGCCCCCTGGGCCGCAAGCGCCGAGGTGATCAAAGCCGCCTTCAGCGCCAACAAGCGTTCATGGAGCTGCGTGCGCATCGCGCGCAGTTCCTCTATGTCCTTCTGAAGCTGCTCGGTCTGACCGGTTCGCTTCAGCTCGACCAGGGTCTCGCAAAGGCGATGAATCCGCTGATGGCATCGATCCAGCGCCTCGAACTCGCGGGCTGATGGCGTTGACTGTTGCACAGATGAGGCCGGCGCTTGGTTTGGCTGTGCTATCGCAGCCGCTTGACATTGACCTGTGGATGCCGGCGATTCAACTGCCGTTTCGAGGCGAATTGCTCGCCTGCATCAAGCGCATCAGCTGCGCCATCTTGGCGGTCAGCTCCCTGCGCGCAGCGTGAAGATCTGCTAGCCGGTTCCTTGCGATCTGTCGCTGGCCACTGCGAGCAGTGACCAGCAAATCCTGCGCGAGCGCATGGACATATTCATGCAATGGGCCGATTGCCTGAAACTCCGGCAGCGCAGCGTACCAAGCCCTGTCATGGTCTTGGTGCCAGCGCCCAAAGGGGCAATCAGCAGCGCTCATGTCGACCACGGCATCAGGCACCACGCGCCCTTCCAGCGCGCGTGTGACCTGGTTCACCCATTGGCGGTGATTCAGCGCCGCCATCATCAGCTCGATATCGGCGCAGTCGCCACCCTGATCGGCGTTTGACCATTCCTTCCGTGACGGCCAGCGCAGGCACCAATCGGGCAATTCCGCAGCCGGCATGGGCCGAGCGATCCCGTAACCTTGACCGTGTCGACATCCTAGCCAGGTCAGCAGCACCGCATGCTCCAGCGTCTCGATCCCCTCGGCGATCACCAGCCGGCTGAAGGCCTGGGACAGCCTCACCACGCTCTCGACGATCTCCATGTCGCCGGGATCATCGAGCATATCGCGCACGAAGCTCTGATCGATCTTGAGCACATCGACCGCCAAGGCGCGGAAATAGGCCAGCGACGAATAACCGGTGCCGAAGTCGTCCAATGCGAACCGCACCCCGAGCGCCTGGCATTCGCTCAGGATGCGGTCGGCCCGCTTGAAATCGCTGAGCGCGGTCGTCTCCACGATCTCGAGCTCCACATCCTCTGGCGTGATCGACGGATGCCGCGCGAGCTGCTCGTTCAACCGCTTCGCGAACCCAGGCTCCGTCAGGTGGCCCGCGCTGATGTTGATGCCAAGGGCGAGCTTCAGTCCCTGCCGATTCCACAGAGCAAGCTGCTCGAGTGCCGAGCCGATCACCCAGTCGCCGAGCGCTCGCTCCAATGCACGGCCTTCGACCGCGGGCAGAAAGAGACCGGGCGCCAGCAGCCCCTGGCTCGGATGATGCCAGCGGATCAGGGCCTCGGCGCCGATCACCTCATGGCTGATCAGGTCCACCTGAGGCTGATAGTAGAGCACCAATTCGTTCCGTTCGAGCGCCTGCTCGAGCGCATCCTGATCGGGTCCAGCAACCGCATACTCCTGCACCGCCACCTTGTCGTAACGGCAATAGCGGTTACGCCCCGTCTCCTTGGCGCGATACATCGCTTGATCGGCATGACGAAGCAACGTATCGGGGTCCGAGCGATCCATCGGATAGAGCGTAAAGCCGATGCTCGCGAAGACCTGATGGCTGGCATCGTCAATCCGAATCGGTTGCCTTAAGCTGGTCAGGACACGCTCGAGCAGGACCTCGCAAGCCTCAGGATCGTGCAGCTCGGGGAACATCAGGACGAATTCGTCACCGCCAAAGCGCGCGACCGAATCCTGGACCCGCAGCGCCTGCTTCAGGGCCTCGGCCACCTTGATCAGGAGCTGGTCACCAACGGCATGTCCATAGCGGTCGTTGATCGGCTTGAAGCCGTCGAGATCGAGATAGCAGAGCGCCAGCGCGCGCCCGCTGCGATCGGCCAGGGCGACCGCCTGTATGAGCCGATCAGTGAGCAAGCGGCGATTGGGCAAGCCAGTGAGCGGATCATGGTAGGCGATACGCTCCAGCTCGGCCTCATGCACCTTGACCTGAGTGATGTCGGAGAAGACCGCGACATAGTTCTGCACCGCCCCAGCATGATCGAGCACCCGGGAGACGGACAGGATCGCAGGAGCCGGAGTACCGTCCCGACGCCGGAGCCAGACCTCGCCCTGCCAAGCACCGTTGTGCTCGAGCGCGGCCCAGAGCGCGGCATCGAACAGACGCGGGTACTGATCCGATGAGAGCAGCGCGGGATCGCTACCGCGGATCGCGTCCTTGCCGAAGCCGGTGATGCGGCTGAAGCCGGGGTTGACGTCGAGGATGCGCCGCTGCGCATCCATGATCAGTATGCCCTCCAGACTGTGGGCGAAGACGCTCGCGGCCAAGCGCAATTGATGCTCTGCGGCGCGCCGGTCGGTGATGTCTTGCATCGACCCGTAAACCGACACGACGCGCCCATTCAGGTCCCGCTGCGGATAGCCGCAGACCCGGCACAGCCACCGCGACCCATCCTGGCGAACCGCGTTGAGCTCCAAATCCAGGGGCTGACCGTCCGCGACCGCTCGGTCCAAGGCCTGCGCGAGCCGTTCACGGTCGGCCGCATCGAAGACCCATCCCTTGTCGGCAAACCGAATAGGCCCCTCCGCAGGCTCGAGCTGAAACAACCGAAACAGCTCCGGCGACCACAGCACATGCCCGCTCTCGAGTTCCCATTCCCAACTGCCTACGCGCGAGATCTGTTCGGTGCGGGCGAGCAATTCCTGCAAGCGCTCGCGCTGCTGGTCGACGTGCTTGCGCTCGGTGATATCGACGTGGATACCCATCATGCGCAGCGCGTGACCGGCCTCGTCACGTTCGATCACACGCGCCCGCGACAGCACCCAGCACCAATCGCCATCGGCCCGCCGCAAGCGATATTCGATCTCGATCTGGTCTTCGCTCTCCATCAGCGACGAGACCTGCTGCAGCAGCCTTTCACGATCATCCGGATGGAGCATCGCCTGCCAGTCGGCGATATGCAGGCGCCGGCCTTCAGCGCCTCGACCAAGCATCGACAGATAGGCCGCATTCACGGTCACCATGCCGCTGCGCGGGTCATAATCCCAGACGCCATCACCCGCCGCCTCGATCGCGAGCTGCGCCCAGTCTTCACTGCGGCGCAAGGCCTCAGCCGTGCGCACCGCCTCGAGCGCATCGGCGGCCATCGAGGCGAGCTGACGCGCGCCGGATCGGTCGGTATCCAGGTATTGCGCGCGCTTGCCGCCAACCTCCAGGCGCGCCAACAAGCACCCACCGCTGGAAGCGGCCAGCTCGACCTCGAGTCGACGGCCGGCGAACAGCCCCACCATATGCTCGGCCACGTGCCGCCCAGCCCGTATGCTGCTCAGCCCCGGTAATCGCTCACCGTCCCGATCCTCCACCGCTTCCATCGAGAACTGAAGCCCCTCCGGGTACTGGACGAGCAGGGCATCGAGCCGTTCCTTACGGCCGGGCTCGTAGAGCCGCAACCGAGCCACCGCGCTGCGGGTCAGCTGCAGGGTATCGGTCAAGACCCGTTCGACGATGCTGCGGCCATCGCGCATGGCCGTGAAGCCGGAGAGGGCCAGGCGGGTCCGCAACAGCCGCTCGGCGCACCGCGACTGACTGATATCGATCACTGTGGAGACGACGCCGAGCGCTGGCCGATCCGGGTCGATCAACGCCAAGCAGAGCACGACATCGATGATCTGACCATCCTTGCAGCGCATCTCGGTGTCCATGCGGGCCACGCGCTGCAGCTGCAGTTGCGGATAGAGCGCCGCGCCAACCGCCTGATAGTGCTCATCGCTGATGTGCAATATCCGCGTCGTCTGACCGATCAGGTCAGCCCGGGAATAGCCGGTCATCGCACAGAGCTGATCATTGACCTCGCGGATCTGCCGCTCGACCGTTACCGCCACACCGATCGGGGACGCCTGAAGCAGCGCATCCAGGCTCGCAGCCTGGGCGGTAGCGGTCTGCTCGAGCTCGGAAGGCGAACGGGCGAAGGGCATGGCGTGTGCGCTCGGGACGCGGTCGGTCGGCACCCGCAACGCCGCGAGCACTACATTGTCCTTTAAACCTACACTGTAAGTTGAGCGCTTCGCAAAGCATGCAAGCCTCTACTGACGGCCGTCCAACTACCGTTTCTAGTCAACAGTGTCGTCACGTCAGCGGTCCTTTGCTCTCGAGGCCCCGGCAGTACCGCTGGCGCAGCGCAGGCAGCCCTGAACGTCACCTCGATGGGCGCGCGACGCCCTGCGCCCCTGGGTTGACGTGATCGAGCGAAACGCGATGAATCTGCCGACCGCTATGCGACCGAGCTGGGATGGGTCGCGGGCTAGCTCGGACCCATGGTTGCAGCGTCGTGATCAGGCGGTCGCGCATCGAGCCAGTCCAATAGCTCCGGCAACGGCATCGGGCGCGCGATCAGATAGCCCTGGATCAAATCACAGCCCTGCTTCCGGAGCTGCGCGCGCTGGGCGGCAAGCTCCACGCCCTCGGCAACGCTCTCGATCCCCAGCCCGGACGCGAGCCCGACGACCGCGTGCACGATCAGCGCATCGTCCTGGTCTTCGAGCATGTCCTTGACGAACGAGCGGTCGACCTTGAGCGCATCGACATCGAAGCGCTTCAGATAGGTCAGCGACGAATACCCGGTGCCGAAGTCATCGATCGCGAGCCGAACGCCGAGCGCAGCGAGCTGCACCGCGTTGCTCTGGCACTGCTCGTTGTCCAGCAGAGTGCTCTCGGTGATCTCGATCTCCAGCTGTTCGGGGCGCAGGTCGAATTCCGCAAGCGTCGATTCGATCTGTCCAATCAGCTCGGGCTGGCGCAGCTGGCGGGCGGAGAGGTTCACCGAGACCCTGAGATCGGCGAAGCCACGTACCCTCGATGCCGCCAGCGCCGCGCCGGCCTCACGCAGCACCGGCTGAGTCACCCGTGTGATCAGACCGGACGACTCCAGCACCGGCACGAAGCGCCCTGGCGACACACTGCTTTCACCGTCACCCCAACGCAGCAGCGCCTCGATACCCACCGGCACCGCATCCTCGACACGCACTTGCGGCTGAAATTGCAGCCGCAGCTCGCCTTGGTCCAGCGCGGCGCGGAGCTGGTGCTCCAACGCCAGGCGCTCGCTCGCGGTCCGTTGAAGCGCCGAGGTAAAGAAACGGAAGCTCCCCTCGCCTTTCTCCTTGGCTGCGTACATCGCGATATCCGCGTGCTTGATGAGCGTCTCGAGGTCGTCCGCATCCTGCGGAAAGAGCGCGATCCCGACACTGGCGGACACGAAGAGCTCCTGACCGGCAAGCTCGAACGGCGCGCTGAGCGCATCGATCAGCTTACAGGCAACCGCGGAGGGAGACTGGGTTGCCGAGACACCCTCGATCATCAGCGTGAACTCGTCGCCGCCCATGCGTGCCAGGGTGTCGCAACCGCGCACCATATCGCTTAGGCGCTGAGCTGCCGTGCGCAGCAGCGCATCCCCGACATCGTGGCCGAGGGCGTCATTGATCTCCTTGAAACGGTCCAGATCGAGAAAGAACAGGGCGACCTGGCCGCCGTCGCGCCTCGTCTTCTGCACCGCATGCCGCAGCCGGTCGTAGAACAGATTGCGGTTCGGCAGGCCGGTCAGGGTGTCGAAGTTCGCCAGACGCATCAGCTGCGCTTGCGCCTGCTGCTGCTCGGTGATGTCCTGGATGGTGCCAAAGCTGGCGACCAGCCTCCCGTTCTCCTCGCATTCGGATTCGCCCTTGATCCGCACGGTCCGCAACTTGCCGTCGCGGCGCCGAATCCTGAGCTCGAACGAGACCATTGTCTCGAACGCGCCCTGCAGGACCTGGGCGAGCTGATCGCGGTCCTGCGGTATCGCGGCCTGGACCAGGTCATCGATTCGATAGGGCTCGGTCCCACTGTCCAGTCCGAGGATCAGGTAGACGCCATGGGAAAGCTGTAAGGTCTCGCGCCCGGGACGCCATTCCCAACTGCCGAACGCGGCGATCTCCTGGGCCCGATGGAGGACGCGTCCGGCCTTCTGCAGATCGGCCGCCATCCGGTTGAGCGAGGCAGCCAGTCGCCCCAGCTCGTCCTCCGCCTGCGTCGGCAGCTGGTGGCTCAGGTTACCAGAGGCGAACTGTTCGGCCGCATCGCTCATCTCGCGCAGCGGACGCGATAACGAGATCGACAAGCGCCAGCCAATCGCCAGACTCACCAACAGGGCGACGATGAGCCCGATGGCGCCGATCGATAGAAACCAATCCTCGAAGCGCTCCCAAGCCGCCTCGATCTGCGCATGCATCCCTTTTAGCAACGCACGCTCGCGGGCATCGGAAAAGTCGATACGCCCATAGCCGATCGTCTCGTCACCATGGGCGATCCGGAAATAGAGCCGATCCCCGTTCTCGGTCTCCTCGATCAACGACGGCTGCTCCGATAGCCTCTCCGGCACCGACGCGATGCGTCCATGCCCCGCATTGGCGAGCGTCCCATCGGTGACCACCCCCCCCTGCTCGTCCAGGATCAGCACCGAGCGCGGCTCGAGCCAGGCATTGATCCGCGCGATCTCGGCGTTGAGTGCCGTCATGTCCAGATGATAGAGCGGGTTGAACAGCCGTCGGCTCAGGTAGGTGCTGCTCGCGCGCAGCGTGCGCTGGTCATACTGACTCTGGATCTCGGAGAAGGATGCGGCCAGCTCATCGCGCAGCTCGTTCGTCCCGCGATAGACAAAATAGCCCGCAAGCGCCAAGACGAGCGCCATCCCGAGCAGCAGCACGGCGGCGATCGCAACCGCGTACTTGGTGCTCAACCGGCGGAAAGCAGGCATGCTCGCCTCATCAGCAGACATCCGGCCGCCCCGTCGAGACCGTCCCTGGCTTGCTGCCGCGGGCGGCAAGACCTGAAATAGACGCCTTCATTCGCCTGCACCAGCCTCCAGCCGTTCCAGCGCTTCATCCCAATAGGTAAGGTTGGCGCGATCGGCGCTGGTCAGCGGCTCGAACTTCGCGATCCGCGACGCGGCGGCAAGCGCCGCGCGCCCCTCCGGATCTTGGTGCATCCCGTTCAGGATCTCGACCAGCTGCGCGCGCAGGGCCGGGTCGACTGGTCCGGCAAACGAGAACAGCCAACGCAGGATCGGCCGTGTGCGGTGGAAGATGCGCAGCTCTGGCTTGATCGCCTCTGGAGTCCGCTCCCAGTCGCCGTTATTGAAGGCGCCAGCATGGGCACGACCGGCGTGGACCCAATACGCCTGGTTCAGCTCCGATCCCGCAAACAGGAACCGCACCCGATCTCCATCGACCGCTCCGGCCGTGTCTGCGCCCGGTTGCTCGGCGAACTCCAAGCCAGCCTCGATCAATGCCGCGCGCGGGACGTCATAGGCCGAGGTCGACCTCGGGCTCTCGAAGACGACGACCTTACCCCGCAGTTGCTCAATGCGCTGAATCGAGCTCTCACGGCGCGCAAAGAACACCGTATGGTATTGACGTTGACCCTTGCGCCAGACGAGCAGATGCACGTCGATCCGGCCCGTCTTGCGCCGCAGCTTGAGCGTCGGCATCACGCCCTCAAGCAGGAGATCGACAGTCCCGTCGCTGATCCGCACGGCCATCTCGTCCAGGCTGCGCGCGATGACGAGGTCGCCCATACGCTGCCCCAGCGGCCTCAGCTGCGCATCGAGGTAGGCATTGAGCGGCCCATAAAGCCCGAGCGCATAGGCCGGTCGGTCCGGCCGCTCGTTGATCACGCCGAGCCGAAGCGGCTCGAGCGCGAGCACCGGCCAGCAGAGCGTCAGACCGATCAGCAGTGCGAGCGGCGCGGACTGTCGAGAGAGGACTGACATCGTCGAATCACCTCGCATCTTGGCGGCCTGCCCGAATCGATGCCCTATCACTCGTCTGCCGGCGCTGACCGAGGTCCCGCTGAGCACCGGCGCACCATCCGGGTCAGCCAAGCGAGGTCGAGCTGTTGCCGGCAGCGGACCCTGATCGGCGGACAACGCCACCGGGGCTGCCTTCTGCCTGCTTGGCGAAGCGCGGCGGGGCTGAGCAGTCAAACAGGGCTTTCAGCTCGTCGAACGGCATCGGCCGCGCCAGCAGAAAGCCTTGCAGCACATCACAGCCCTCCTGCGCCAAGAAGTCCCGCTGCGCATGCGTCTCGACGCCTTCGGCGATGACCTTCAGCGACAGTGTCTTGGCCATCGCGATCACCGCTCGGACGATCGCGGCATCCCGCGCATCGCCGGTACTGTCCTCTACCAGCGAGCCATCCAGCTTCAGGGCATCCAGGGGCAGCCGCTTCAGATAGCTCAACGACGAGTAGCCGGTGCCGAAATCGTCGAGCTCGATCCCGAGCCCAAGACGATGCAACTGGCCGAGTACCTCGATGGCATGGTCCATGTCGACGAAGAGCGCGTTCTCGGTGAGCTCGAAGCTCAAGCAACGGGCAGCATCGGGTTCGCTCGCCAAGGCCTGCTCGACCTTGGTCAGGAAGCCCGGATCAGAGAACTGCCGCGGGCTGATATTGATCGAGATGGAGAAGTCCTCCGGGAGAGCGGCGCGCCGAAGCACGCGCAGATGCCCACAGACCGCCTTGAGCACCCATTCGCCGATCGGCACGATCAGCCCGGTATCCTCGGCCAGCGGGATGAAATGACCGGGCGACACCAGGCCGCGTGTCGGACTCTGCCAGCGCAGCAGGACCTCGGCACCACAGATGGCGCCGTCGGCGTGGAATTGCGGCTGATAGTAGAGCAGGAACTCTTGCTCCTGCAGCGCCTGCCTGAGTTCCTGAAGCAGCGAGGTACGCGATTGGATCGCGAGCAGCCGCTGCTCACTGAACAAGCAGATTCGGTTGCGGCCGGACTCCTTCGCCTGGAACATGCCGATATCGGCCTGCCGGAGCAGGTCATCGACACTGATCGAGCCGTCCTTGAAGAAGCTGACGCCGATGCTGACGCTCGTATGATAAGGGGGCTGGTCGTCCCCGAGCTGATAGGGCTGGTTCAGGGACTGCTGGATAGTCTCGGCCACCTGCAGTGAGCGCTCCCGGGCCTCGCCCTTGTTGGGGCTCAACGACTCCAGCAGCACAACGAACTCGTCACCACCGAGCCGGGCAATGGTATCCGAGGCCCGCACGCGCCGGGTCATACGCTGCCCGACCTCGACCAACAGCGCATCGCCGACATCATGTCCCTGGGTGTCGTTGAGCGTCTTGAAGTTATCAAGATCGAGCATCAGCACCGCACCGATCTGCCCACTGCGCTGCGCGGCCGCCAATGCGTGCTCGATCCGATCGCGCAGCAAACGCCGATTGGCGAGCCCGGTGAGCGGATCGAACAGGGCGAGCTCGCGGATCTGCTCCTCGGACCGTTTGCGATCCGTCACCTCCCAAACATAGCCGTACCAGCGCGTCCCGCCCTCAGGTAGACGCTCGGGTGTGGCGTGACTCTCGAGCCAGATCTCGCCACGCTCCGGATGCTGAACCCGATATTGCTCGCCTCGAAGGCTCAGTTCCCGCGCCGAGACGAAGATCGAGTTGGAGACACGTTCGACGTCCTCGGGATGAATACAGGCGAAGATCACCGAGGCGTCCTCGTAGACCTGCTCCGGCCAAACCCCGAAGAGCTCACTGATACCCTGGCTGGCATAGGGGAACCGCGACGAGCCGTCGGGAGAGAGCTCGTATTCGTAGATGAAGCCAGGGATATTCTGCGACAACCGCTGCAGCCGCTTTGAGAGCTCGAGCCGCTCGGTCACGTCCTGGATCGTCCCGGCCAGCTGTAGCGGCGCACCGCTGTCATCGTGCCGCGCGACGACCTGCTGGCTGATCGTGCGCTCCTGACCATCCGGCCGCAGGATACGGTACTCGAGCGAGAACGGCCCTGCACCGGTTCGAATCAGCGCCTGCTCGGTCTGACGCTGCCAAAGCGCTCGGTCCGCCGGCCTGACCAGCCGCGATAGCGACTCGATCCCGCGCACCAGGTCATCCGGACCGAGCCCCAGTATCCGTTGAGCTTCACTCGAGCATGCCAACGTCTGCGTCTGCGGATGCCATTGCCAATCACCGACATGCGCGAGCGCTTGCGCTGAGACGAGGCGCTCACGCGTCTCTTGCAGCGTTGCGACGGTATCCTCGAGTGACGCAATCGACTCCCGCACCCGACGCTCGAGCGGCCAAAAGATGACGAACAGCTCGATGACGAGCGTCGCGAGCGCGGCCAGCCAAATCGCGAGCTCGAACTGCTCGATGCGCAGGATCGCCTTTCGACCGATGCGTTCATACTCCTCGACGGCCGCATCCAGGATGGGCTCAAGGGCATGCGGCCCGTAGACGTTGAGGAAGAGATAGGCGGCCGAGTCCGGACTGAATTCCTCGAGCTCGGTCTTGTAGACCGTCCGTGCGCGGTCCAGGAAGCGTTTGATCGCCCTATCGAGGCCGACCATCGGGTCCTCGTAGATGATGCGCAGGCTCTCATTCGTAACCTGCGGTATCCCCTCTTCCGGCGAGCCTTCGCGCAGTAATCGATGGGCTTCCTGAATCCGATTGATCGTCCTGCCAACCTGCGCCCGCGCCAGATTGAACTCGGCTGGCTCCTCGGCGAGGGCCATCTGACTCGCGAAATAGGCAACGCGGTTGACCAGACCACTCTGATGGCTCGCAAGATTCACGAGCCGTGCAAAGTTGCGCTGCTCCGAGACCACCCGCTGCATCGTCATGAACGAGGCCGTGACCAAGAGCGCGATCGCGCTCAGACCGATCACGTAGCGAACCCGAAGGCTGCGTGTCGTCCTAGTCTTGAGAGCAGAGTCGTTCATCGAGTTTGGCCGCCTGCGGAGCTCGTCACCGCGGCCAGAGGTCTTACTGTGATCGAGCGTTCCGGACGCGGGCACCGACTCCCGCGGCGCCCACTCCAGGTTTGAGCGGCGGGCTCATCCGGCCCCGCCTCCGTGCGTCCGAGCCTTGGACGCCCCATCGCTGCCATCGACCGTACCGGTCGCCCCCCCGGTCGCCCCCTCAACCCCTCCGGCTGCCTCCTCCGAATGAGCGGTCAGGGGGCGATGAAATGCCTGAATGAGACGCCAGGCATCCTCCGCATTCTCGACGTACTGGAAGAGCTCCAGGTCCTCAGGCGCAATGGTCCCTTCGGCAGCCAACTCGTCGAAGCGGATCACGCGCTCCCAATAGGCGCGGCCAAACAGTAGCACGGGCACCGGCTTGACCTTGCGGGTCTGGATCAAGGTGAGCGTCTCGAACAGCTCATCCAACGTGCCGTAGCCACCCGGGAAGACCACCAGGGCCTTGGCGCGCAGGAGGAAGTGCATCTTGCGCACCGCAAAGTAGTGGAACTGGAAGCTCAGCTCCGGCGTGACATAGGCATTCGGCCGCTCCTCACGGGGCAAGGCGATACTGAGGCCGATGCTCTTGCCGCCGACATCCTGAGCGCCGCGATTCGCGGCCTCCATGATGCCTGGGCCGCCGCCGGTGACGACAACGAGGTCTCGATGCCCGTTGTGCTGCGAGACCTGCGTAATCAGTTGTCCGAGCCGCCGCGCCTCTTCATAGTAGCGCGCCTTCTCGGCGATCCGCCGCGCCACCGCGAGCTCGCGAAC
This sequence comes from Gammaproteobacteria bacterium, assembly GCA_009908845.1. Classification (GTDB taxonomy): domain Bacteria; phylum Pseudomonadota; class Gammaproteobacteria; order Chromatiales; family Chromatiaceae; genus Lamprobacter. Next base: position 14,131 of record JAAAOQ010000211.1, on the reverse strand, counting down.
GCAGCCGGCATCATCGGGCGCGCGCTCGACGGCGGCCTCTGCGGCAGCGAGCCGGGACTCAGCGACCCCCGGCTCCGGGATGCGAGTGCTGCCGAAGATCACGACCGTCGAGCTGATGCCAAGATCGCGCTGGGTCAGCTCCGGTTTGAGGAGCTCCAACTGCAGGCGCACGCCGCGCAGCTCGTCCCGGGACAGGAACGCCTTGTCTGCGTAGGCCAGTCGATAAGAAGGCGAGCTGGTCTGAGGCGAATCGACCGCCTCGCTTTGCTCGGCGGTCTTCAGCTCGGTCAGCGCGTCATAGAAGACGCTTTGGGGCTCCGGCTCTGGGCTGGACATCGATCGAGAACCCCACCTTGGGCTTACGCCTTAGCCAAATGGAAATCGTAGCGCCTTGCGAGCAAGTGCCGCCATTATCATTTGATGACAAGTACAGGATCATCCTTCTGCAACGGCAAGACCTGATCGGGAGTAACCATGCCGACCACCGCCCTCGTCTGGATGCGCCGTGATCTCCGGCTCAGCGACAATCCGGCCTTGGAGGGAGCACGGCAGCGTTGCGAACGAATCATCCCGGTCTACATCCATTCGCCGGACGAGGAAGCGCCCTGGCAGCCTGGTGCGGCATCCTGCTGGTGGCTCCATCACAGCCTCGAGGCGCTGCATCACGCGTTGCAGGAACGCGGCAGCAGGCTGATCATCCGTCGCGGCGACAGCCTGGGGGCCTTACGCGCCCTGGCTCGGGAGGCCGGCGCCACCGAGGTCCACTGGAACCGCTGCTATGAACCAGCGGCGACCGAGCGGGACAGTCGTATCAAGGCAGCGTTGCGCGCTGAGGGTCTCTGGTGCGCCAGCTACAATGGGTTGCTGTGCAACGAGCCTTGGACACTGAAGACCGGCCAGGACGCCCCCTACCGGGTCTTCACGCCCTATTGGCGGCAGCTCGCTCCGCGGCTCGCGCAGCAGCCGCTGCCGACGCCGGCGCCCGCAGCATTGCCACCGATCTCGGACGCGCTTGAGCGTCTCGATGTCGATGCGCTGGCGCTGCAGCCGACGATCCCCTGGGATCAGGGCTTGCGTGAGCAATGGCGGCCTGGTGAGGCCGGCGCAATGGAGCAGCTGAGCCGCTTCGTCTCGGGCGGGCTCGACCACTACGCCGAGGCCCGTGACCTCCCCGCAGTAGTGGGCACCTCGCGCCTGTCGCCCCATCTGCATTTCGGCGAGCTGAGCCCGCGCCAGGTGATCGGACAGGTGCAGGAAGGAGGCCCGGACGCTGAGCTGTCCGAGCCCTACCTGCGCGAATTGGGCTGGCGGGAGTTCAGCTATCAGCTGCTGTATCACTTCCCGCAGACCCCAACTGAGCCCCTCGATCCCCGTTTCGCCGCGTTGCCCTGGCGCACCGAGGATGCGGACAGCTTGCTCGCGGCCTGGCAGCAGGGCCGCACCGGCATCCCGATCGTCGACGCTGGGATGCGCGAGCTGTGGCAGACCGGTTGGATGCACAACCGCGTGCGGATGATCGTCGCCTCGCTGCTGACGAAGAACCTCCGCCTGACCTGGCAGCAGGGCGCGCGCTGGTTCTGGGATACGCTCGTCGATGCCGATCTCGCCAACAACACCCAGGGTTGGCAGTGGAGCGCCGGCTGCGGTGCCGATGCCGCGCCTTACTTCAGGATCTTCAATCCGGTCCGGCAAGGCGAACGGTTCGACCCTAAAGGAGGTTACGTAAGACGCTGGTGCCCGGAGCTGCATCGGCTTCCGGATAAGCTCATCCATCAGCCTTGGCAGGCCTCCGAGACCGAGCGCGAGGCGTGCGGGGTCCGGCTCGGCCGGGACTATCCCTGGCCTATCGTCGACCTCAAGGCCAGCCGCGCCGAGGCGCTCGCGGCCTACGACCAGATCAAACGCGGAGGGTCGGCGACGAGGGCTCGCTCGTGATCCGGCGCTAATCCGGGGCTAATCCGGCGCCTGTTCAGGCCGGTTTTCAGGCCGCGGCTGCTCCGCAAGCAGATGCGCGACGATCTCGGCCGGATCATCGAGCAGGCCAACCGCGACCTCGCCGCGGGAGACGGTACCCGCCGCATAGAGCTGCTCGGCCACCGCATCGACCATCGGTTGCCAGAAATCCGTCCCTGCTGCGATGCAGGGAAAGGCCTCGACCTTACCGGTCTGGATCAGGGTCAGTGTCTCGAACAGCTCATCCATGGTGCCGAAACCGCCAGGCAGAAACACGAATCCGGACGAGTACTTGAGCAGCATGACCTTGCGCACAAAGAAGTAATCGAAGGTCAGCGTCCGATCGAGGTAGGGATTCGGCTGCTGCTCGTGGGGCAGACGGATATTGCAGCCGATGCTCAGTCCGCCGGCCTCATGCGCACCGCGATTGGCTGCCTCCATCACGCCGGGGCCGCCCCCGGTCATCACGGTGCAGCCGGCGCGCGCCAGCTCGGCGCCGATATCACGCGCGAGCCGGTACCAGCGATGTCCGTCAGGGAAGCGCGCCGAGCCGAACACCGTGACGCAGCGCCCGAGATCGAACAGACTGCGACAGCCCCGCACGAATTCATTGAACACCGTGACGCCGCGGTCGAAGTCGGCGAGCAGATCATCGGCGCCGCGCAGCAGATCATGCTCACGCTCGGCAGGCGCAACGGGCCGATCCGTGTCAGGGGCTGATTGATCTGCGCGGGAGGCGGCGAGGCGTGGTTCGAGCAAGACTGCATCGCTCCGGTTGGCTGATGGGCAGGATGAGGCACCACCGCAACCGATGGGGGTGGTCTCGTTAAGGGCTTCGGGGCCTGAGCCGAGCCGGGACCGCATCGAGACGCGGCGAGCTACAACGCCTGCCTGATCCGCTCGACTTGGCGACGATGCGTGCTGTTATGGATCGTCGCCAGCGCATGCCAGTGGGCCGCCGACAGGGTTCCGAACCAGGGGTGCTCCAGCGTGGTTCCTGCGCGTAGGTTCCCCAGCTTATCGACGAGATCGGTGTAACGCTCGACGAGATTCTCGAGGTCGTCGATCTGTTCCGGGCCGGCCTCCGGAACCGGTTCGACATCTTCGATACCCACTTCGCCCGTGATCACGCGTCCCGAATAGAGCTGCGGCAAAATCGCCGCGATCGCGCTGTTGACGATCACGAGGTGCTCAAGGGCCATATAAACGGACCAGTGCCGGCTGCTCTCTTCAATGCCGATGAAGCGCTCGACCAAGACGCGCTGCCGCCCCTTATCCACATTCAAACCGCGCGCGACCTCGATCGCCTGCTCGGCCTCGCTGCGAAACATCCGCGTCAGGCGATCCTTGGGCAGAAAGCGGGCGGCACTGCGGATGCCAGAGCCGATCAGCATCCGCTCGGGCCAGGGAATGCCGGCGCCAGCTGGGCCTAGGCGCGGTTTCCTCGTATCGGTCATCGTAGCAACCCTCTAGCCCTTGGAGGCACCCTGTACCTTGGCCCAGGTATCACGCAGCGTCACGGTACGGTTGAGCACGGGCCGCTCCGAAAGCGAATCCGGATCAGCGACGAAATACCCCTCACGCTCGAACTGGAAGCGATCACCGGGCTTGGCTGCACCGAGGCTCGGCTCAAGTTTCGCATCGCGGATCACCCGCAGCGAATCCGGGTTCAGGTCCTCGCGCACATCGCGCCCGGAGGTGCCGGGCTGCGGCACCGTGAACAGCCGGTCATAGAGCCGCACCTCGGCGTTCACAGCGGTCTCGGCTGGCACCCAGTGGATGACGCCTTTGACCTTGCGCCCTTCCGGGTTCTTTCCCAGCGTTTCGGCATCCACCGAGCAACGCAGCTCGGTCGCGACCCCGTTGGCATCCTTGATCACCTCATCGCAGCGGATCACATAGGCATTGCGCAGCCGGACCTCGCCGCCCGGCACTAACCGCTTGAAGCCCTTCGGCGGTGTCTCCTCGAAATCGCTGCGGTCGATCCAGAGCTCCTCGCTCAACGGCACCGCGCGTGTCCCCATGCTGTCGTCCTTCGGATGATTCTTGGCCGTCACCGACGCCGGCGCATCGGCGGGCAGATTGGTCAGCACCACCCGCAGCGGGTCCAGCACTGCCATCGCCCGCGGCGCGCTCGCATCGAGCTCATCGCGGATCGCGCTCTCCAGGATGCCCATCTCGACCAGATTATCGGCCTTGGTCACACCGATGCGCTCGCAGAAGCCGCGCACCGCACCCGGCGTGAAGCCGCGACGCCGCAGCCCGGCGACGGTCGGCATACGGGGGTCATCCCAGCCGCTGACGATGCCTTCGGTCACCAGCTGCGTGAGCAGGCGTTTGCTCATCACCGTGTACTCGAGGTTCAGCCGGCTGAACTCGATCTGGCGCGGCCGGCATGGCACCGAGACATTGGCCACGCACCAGTCGTAGAGCGGCCGGTGATCCTCGAACTCCAGCGTGCACAGCGAATGGGTGATCCCTTCCAGCGCATCCGAGATCGGGTGCGTGTAATCGTAGGTCGGGTACAGGCACCACTCGCTGCCGGTCTGGTGGTGAATCACGCCGTGGCGAATCCGATAGAGAACCGGGTCGCGCAGGTTGATGTTGGGCGACGCCATGTCGATCTTCGCGCGCAGCGTGCGCGTCCCGTCCGGGAATTCGCCGGCGCGCATCCGGCAAAAGAGGTCCAGATTCTCGTCGATGCTGCGGTCGCGATAAGGGCTGTCGCGGCCTGGTTCGGTCAGCGTCCCGCGATAGGCGCGGGTCTCCTCGCCCGAGAGATCGCAGACATAGGCCAGGCCCTTCTCGATGAGCTCCACCGCAAATCCATAGAGCTGCTCAAAATAGTCGGAGGCAAAGCGCACCCGCCCGCCCCATTCGTAGCCGAGCCACTGGACGTCGGCCTTGATCGATTCGACGAACTCGACGTTCTCCTTGTGCGGATTGGTATCATCGAAGCGTAGGTTGCAGACGCCGCCGAGGTCCTCGGCGATGCCGAAGTTCAGCACGATCGATTTAGCGTGCCCGATGTGCAGATAGCCGTTCGGCTCCGGCGGAAAGCGGGTGACCACGCGCTGGTGGCGCCCGTTCTCGAGGTCGTCCTGGACAATCTGGCGGATGAAGTTGGTACGGGTCGGCGTCACGGCAGAATCGGCCATAGCAGGAGCTCAGTCAGTCTCACCCGGCAGGTTAGTCAGGGTCCGAGTTGAAAGGCGCAGCATACTGGCTTGCCGCATTTCATAGAACCCTCGGTTTGCCAGCGCGCGCGCTGACTACTACCCTGTTGCGGTCAGTATCCAGGCGCGCGGCGCGCTTCTGCCGGATTCGACCGTCTCATCTCACCGGCTATCCTTGTCGCTCGTCTTCTCCACTGGCCAAGAGTCTCAACGATCACATCCACCACTCACGGAGCCTGACCATGCAGAGAGCCTATTCGATCCTCGCCGCCGCCATCGCTGGAACCCTTGCGAGCACCGTTGCTATCGCTCAAGCCGAGCAGGCAGCCCCCACCAAGGCGCCTGCCGACGCCTTCATCGAGCAGCTTGACACCGATGGTGACGGCAAGGTCAGCCTGGAGGAGGCGGTTGCGCCGCAAAAGGCTCGCTTCGACGAAACCGACTTGAATGGCGATGGCTTCGTAGACGCCGAGGAGGCTGGCACCGCGTTCAATGAACAGGTCCCGGAAGAGATGCTGAAGGCGATGGAAGAGCGCGGCATGCCTGATCCCGGCGAGACCTTTGTCAAGAATCTCGACGAGAACGGCGACGGTAAGATCGATCGCGGCGAGTTCGAAGCGCCGACGGTCGCCTCATTCGAGCGGATGGACACCAACGACGACGGCGTCGCGACCAACGAGGAGGCGACAGCCTTCTTCGACGACATGCAACAGCGGATGCAGGAGCAGATGCAGAAGATGCAGCAGCAGAAGGGCGCTGCGCCACAGCAGTAGCGGGGCAGCAGCATCGCCGTGGCCGGCCTCGCACTGACGAGCCCGGCAGCCAAGCTCGCAGTCCAATCTCTGCTAAGCGCTGTCACCGACACCGCGATCCGCGTGTTCACGGCACCGGACGACGGCCGCCATCAGGGATGATGGTTCGCGGCCGGGTTCAACGGACGAAGGTCGCATACCGCTGCTCAGCGCACCCGAGCCAGTGTTTGATCGCGCGTCTCCGCAGGCCTAGGCGCCTCGGTCAGGTCCAGTTCGTAGAGGATATCCGAGCCCATCCTGAAGACCCGGCTCGCCGGACGTAGCGCTTCAGAGAGGCGGTCGACACCCGGCAGACTGACGCCTGGCCGTCCGTGGCCGATCAGCACAGGGGCTACCGCCACCTGGAGCCGCTCCAACAAGCCGACGCGAAGGAAACGCGACACGGTCACCCCGCCGCCCTCGACGAACAGCCGCCGCAGACCACGCTCACTCAGCTGCGTGCAGAGCGCATGCAGATCCAAACCGAGGGCGCTCGAGTCCGGATCATGATCCGGCAGCTCAAGGCGCCCGACCCCAGGTAGGGACGGACCGTTCGTGCAAGCCGCTCGACAGCAATGCAGCGTCGGGCAAGCGCCGTCCTGGAACAGCCGGTGCCGCCCCGGCAGTCGCGCATTCGGATCGATCACGACCCGCACCGCGTTCGGTCCCGGTACCAGCCGTGTCGTCAGCAGCGGATCATCGCTCGCGACCGTCCCGGCACCAACGATCACCGCATCGGCGAGCGCCCGCATCCGGTGCAGATGGACGATATTCGCCTCGCCGGTGACGAAACAGGCATCGCCGCTGTCGGTCGCGACACAGCCGTCCAGACTCTGCCCGAGATGCCCGAAGACCCTGAACGCAGAGGCAGGCTGAAGCGGCTGAATAAACGGCAGATACAAGGCCGAAAGCGCCGCACCCGCGGCGTCACCGGACGTCGCATCTATCCATTGCCATCCGGTCTCGGCCTCGAGGGCGAGTCCGAAGCTCGCGGCACGGGCAGCATCGCCCGCGGCCGCGGCAAGCAAGGCCTGCCATCTCGCATCGAGTCCCGACGCGGCGCTCACGGCAGCATGACCCCAGACGATCGAGCGACGCGACGCGACCGGCGACTGGACTCGGCGAACGCGCCTGCAGCTTGCTTTGTCATAGGTCCTACCAGTACAACGCTCGCCATTGCAGACCGGATCGACCCATCACCATGTCAGCCAGTCAGCTCGCCCAAGACCTGCATATCCATACGACCTGGTCACATGCCGACAGCTCGGTGGTCCCCGAGCAGACCATTGAGCTAATCGCCGCCGCCGAGCACGCCCGAATCCGAGGCATCAGCGATCACTTCGAGCACATCGCCGACCGCTTCGATGCGTACCGGCGCGCGGTGTCAGCCGCCGGGCTGCTCGTCGGCACCGAGATCGACGGGCATTGGTCAGTCCCTGCCGCACTGGACTGCCCCTGCGACTACCGGATCTTCCATTGCTACGACCAGGGTGCCGACTATCGCGCGCTCGAAAGCCTGCTGGCCGACGACATCCCGGTGATCGTCGCCCATCCCAATGCCCTCGATACCGATCTCGAGCGGGTACCGAACGAATGCCTGATCGAGCTGAACAACCGCTACATCTGGCGCTGCGATTGGATGGCCTTCTACGGCCCCTATCGGAATCGCTTCCGCTTCGTGATCAGCTCGGATGCGCACCAGCCCAACTGGCTTGGCCAAAGCATCGCTCGGCTCGCCGCGCGCGAGCTCGGCATCGAGGAAACTCTCGTGTTCGAGCCCGACTAGTCGATTGCGACTCGGTTGAGCGCGATTAGGCGATCTCGACCAGCTCCAGCTCGAACACGAGGTCGCGGCCCGCCAGCGGGTGGTTGCCGTCGACAGTCACCGACTCTTCGTCGAAATCGGCCACGGTGAAGCGCAGCGTTTCACCATCCGGCCCCTGCGCCTGCAGCATCAGGCCCGGGGCAAGCTCGATCTCAGGTGGGATCGCGCTGCGCGGGACCTGCTGCACCATCGACTCGTTGCGCTCACCGTAGGCCTCGGTCGACGGGATCGTCACAGTCTTGTTCTCGCCCTGCGACATCCCAACAACAGCCTCCTCGAAGCCCCCGATCATCTGACTCTGTCCCAGGGTGAACTCGAGAGGCTCCTGGCCGCGGGATGAGTCGAATTGGGTGCCGTCGGTGAGTGTGCCGGTGTAGTGGACCTTGACTGTGTCGCCGGTCTTGGCTTCAGACATGAAAAATCTCCGATGATGGGAAGGGGTGGATGAAGGCACGTCAGGCCAGGCGTCGTGGCGCTAGCGCCAGCTTGTAAACGCCGGTCGTACCAATGCACAGACTGGCTAGGGCGTTGACCTTGCGCCGGCAGAGGTCTGTTTCAACCGCAAACAGGCCTACGAATCAGCCCAGCGGATGCCGAGCAGCGGGCCAAACAATGCCCTCAGCGCTGTTCCAGGATACGCCTCATCGGCCGCTCGGCGCGACCGCTCGGCGTCCGCTCCCTGATAGCCCGAGCGCCCTTTGGTCATTGCCATGCGCCCAATGTCGGGCTACGCGCGAGCTCACTGGCCAGCTGCAGACGCAGGCCGTAGGCGACCGGCTGGTTGATCATCAGACTGAACGGGAACCACTCGCGGCCGCGGCGCACGAAGCCGGCGTAGGTGCTCACACCGGTCAGGGTGCCGGTCTTAGCCCGCACCGCCGGCTCATCGTCCTGCTGCGGCAGCAGCTGGCGGTGCGGCCGCAGCCGCTCGAGCACATCGAGCAGCTGCCGCGCGCTGAGCTGGTTCCCGCGCGAAAGGCCGGCGCCGTCCTCGATGCGAACATCGCGCCAGCCGAAGGTCTTGCGCGCCCACTGCTCCAGGGCACGCTGCGAGCGCGCCATGCTCGCCCGCCCGTTCTGCTCGCCCAACAGCAGGAACAGGTCATTGGCGATGAAGTTGGTCGAGTACTCGAGCATGTTCGCGAGCACCGTCCCCAGCGTCAGGCCGTTGCGATGGGTGTAGACGCGTGTCGCCGAGCGCGGCACGGAGCCGATCTCGACCGGGCCCGCCACAGTGATCCCACCCTGCCGAAGCTTCGCCTGCATGAGCTGCCCGAAATGCGCCAACGCCCTCTCGCTGTCGCCGAGATTGACACGATGTCGGCCGGGCCCGAGCCCGCGTCCGATCCGCTCGGCGGTTGCGGTGAGCGGTGTCTGCGGCTCAGCGCTCTCGACGCGTCCGCCGGAGACCAGCAGGCTGACGGTATTGAAGTTGACCGCCAGCGCCGTGACCGGCGCGTCATAGGGATTGTTGCTCGACGAGCGCCCCGGGATCACGACCTTCGTGCCGAACAGTTCGGCATCGAGCCCAATCCCGGCCACCGACCGCACGCCCGCCGCCTTCAGCCCCTGCACGACCCGATCGAGCTCTTCGGAGACCAGATAGGGATCACCGCCCCCGCGAATCCAGAGCCGGTCCGCTGCATCCCGATAGAACCGGGTCTCGAATCGATGCGCGAGCCCCCAGCGCTCAATCGCCGCCAGCGCGATGATCAGTTTCATCGTCGAGGCGGGTATCAGCGCCCGGTCGGGCCGCTCGGCGATCACTAGACGCCTGCCATCGCTGACCGCCAGGGCGAGAAGCACGCGATCCCGCAGATCCTGGAGATCGGCGGCGCGGGCCCGGAAAACCGCATCGCCGTCGTCGGCGAAGACCGCAATCTGCTCGGCCATCGCTGACCGCCAGGCTGGCATTCGGCATCGCTGACACCTGCGCAACCGGGTCAGCTGCAGCCACTCCGGCTAGCGCCATCGCGATCAAAGCAGCCGACACCGAGCCAAGAGCCAAACGCAGAACTGGTCTGTAAGAAGTGATCACCGCCAGATCCCAAGGTCGAGTTTCCAGATGCCAGCCGCGACGCTCGCCAATGGCCCTCGCCGAGCTTCGAGCTTCGAGCTTCGAGCTTCGATTCTTGAGCGTATCGTACTGCCGAACGGCAGCCCGGGTAATCCGGACCGGCTCGCTCATCTCGCGATCCGATCCGACGTTGCGACTCGCTTCCCCTGCGTCGAGTGGATTCTGAGCAGCAGGGCACAGATCAACTGACCCCGAGCGCGCAGAATCTGGGGTGGATGCAATGCCGTCATGTGGGCGTATCGGCCTCGCGAGGCCATCTCGGCCCCTCCGGCAGCATTGAACGATGTTTACCGTGGGGAGTCATCGCATGCGTTTCGCCTATCACCATCGCTCAGGACCGCGACCGATACCAAGGGATTCACAGGAGAAGCGTGCGCTGCTTGCACAGCAGATCCTTCGGATAGCGGACGACGTCGATGACGCCATTGCGCGCGCCAGACTATTACAGCCAGAGCTGGACCACGCCGAGCCCGCTGGCCCGAGAACGTTCTGCTTCCACGATGGATCGATTCTCAGGATCTCGGGAGCGCAGGTCGAGGCCTATACGTCGTCCGCGGAGCTGGAGCAGTCCGCCACCGCCGGGACCCGGCTCAACGGTGTCGCAGGCGGCTGATCCAGAACCTCCGTCCGGACCGGTTGCGGCCGATAGCGACTGCTGATTGCTGTCGTTGGGAGCATCGCTGATGCCCTGTGACCAACGACGCCAGAAAGAAGGCGGGGCAAAGACCGGCAACTCGGTATGAGAGTCGACCGAGATCGCCTTATCCTTCCGGCTCGAACTCGAGCGACACCGAATTGATGCAGTAGCGCAGTCCGGTCGGCTTCGGCCCGTCTGGGAACACATGACCGAGATGCGAGCCACAGCGCGCACAGTGGACCTCGGTGCGGGCCATGCCGTGGCTGCGGTCCGTCTCGGTCTCGACTGCGGATTCGTCCAGGGGTGCGAAGAAGCTTGGCCAGCCGGTGCCGGAGTCGAACTTCTCGCCAGAGCCGAACAATGCGGCGCCGCAGGCAGCGCATCGGTAGCGACCCGGGTCCTTGTTGGCGTAATAGGCACCAGTAAAGGCCGGCTCAGTACCGTGCTGACGGAGCACACGGTATTGCTCGGCGGACAATGAGGCGCGCCACTCGGCTTCGGTCTTTTGGATCTTCTCGATATCGTTAGCCATCGTTTGGCTCCTGATCTCAGCATCAAATGTCGGCCGTGAGCGCCCGTCGGTGCGGTACAGCCGCGGTTGAGAGGCCGCTCAGGGCGTCGTTATACTCGCCGGCCATCCTGCTCGATGTCGAAACGCTCGCCATCCCATCTGGAAATTGCCATGATTCCCACATCGTTCCAGCCTCCTGTACGTACCCTGATGGGGCCCGGCCCCGCCGATGTCCACCCGCGGGTGCTGTCGGCGCTGGCGCGACCGACGATCGGCCACCTCGATCCGCGGTTTGTCGCGATGATGGAGGAGATCAAGGACCTGCTGCGCACGGCCTTTCGGACCGAGAACGCGCTAACCATGCCGGTCTCGGCGCCCGGCTCGGCTGGGATGGAGACCTGCTTCGTCAACCTGGTCGAGCCCGGTGACACCGTGATCGTCTGTGTGAACGGGGTATTCGGCGGCCGGATGTGCGAGAACGTCACCCGCGCCGGCGGCAAACTGGTCCGGGTCGACTCGCCCTGGGGCCGCGCAGTCGATCCGAATCGGCTCGAGGATGCATTGAAGCAGCACCCCGAGGCGCGGATCGTCGCCTTCGTCCAGGCCGAGACCTCGACCGGCGCCAATTCCGATACCTGCCAGCTCGTCGGGCTCGCACATCGCTACGATTGCCTGACGATCGTCGACGCGGTCACCGCGCTCGGCGGCTCCCCGCTCGAGGTCGACGGCTGGGGAGTCGATGCGGTCTACGCCGGCAGTCAGAAGTGCCTCTCTTGCACGCCAGGACTCGCGCCGATCAGCCTCAACGAGCGCGCGGTCGCGAAGATCAAGGCGCGCGAGACGCCGGTTCAGAGCTGGTTCCTGGACCTGAATCTGGTGCTCGGCTATTGGACCGGCGATGGCGGCAACCGGCGCAGCTATCACCACACCGCACCAGTGAACGCGCTCTATGGGCTGCACGAGGCATTGCTGATGCTGACCGAAGAGGGTCTGGAGAAGGCTTGGGCGCGGCATCAGCAACACCACATTGCACTGCGCGACGGACTCGAGGCCCTCGGGCTGGAGCTGGTCGTACCTGCAGACGAGCGCCTGCCGCAGCTCAATGCGGTCTCGATCCCAGGCGGCGTCGACGATGCCAGCGTCCGGCGTCTGCTGCTCGAGCGCTACAACCTGGAAATCGGCGCTGGACTCGGCGACTTCGCGGGCAAAGTCTGGCGCATCGGCCTGATGGGCTTCTCCAGCCGCGCCGAGAACATCCTGTTCTGTATCAGCGCCTTGGGCGCTATCCTGAACGAGCTGGGTCAGCGCGTCGATACAACCGCGGCGCTCGCTCAGGCGCAGCAGGCCCTTTCGCAATGACAAGCGCACTGAGCAGCTCCCGCGGCGGCCTCACATCATCCGGCCTCCGCTCGTCCTGCATGGCCGCCGCCGGGCTGTCGCCTTGCAACCGATCAACGTCCAGCGTACCCCGGATCAGCACAACCTGATCCGTGGCCAGTCGTTCTCATGCTCCGCGGCCGCTGCTCGTGCGGGTGGTCATGGCAGTCGCCGCCGTCGGGCTGTTCCTGGTCGGCTATCAGTGGGGCAATCAATACCAGCGCACGCAGGAGGGGCCGCCGCAGATCGCGGGGGTCTTGCTGAGCCCGTCGGTTGCGCTGCCGGAGATCGCGTTGCAGGGGCCGCGCGGACCGTTCGCGACCGATGAGCGAGAGACGCCCTGGTCGTTGCTCGCGTTCGGCCGGCCCACAAGTGCACGCGGGCATCGCGGCGTCGCGCGCTTGATCGCGGTGTGGAACCGCACCGCCGATCAGCCCGATCTACGCGAGCAGCTGCGGCTCCTGCTCGTCAGCGCCGATGACATCCCCGCCCTCGCCCGGGATCTCGAACGCCTGACGCCGAACCTCTTCGTGCTCAGCACCAGCCAGGCCGAGCTCGGGCGCTTACGGCAGGCAATGGGAGCCAGCGGCGACGCTCAGGAGGATGGCGATGATCTGCCGCCGACGCTCTTTCTGATCGGCCCCCAGGCACGCTTGGTGGCGCTGTTCCCAGGCAGCCAGCCCGCCGCGCAGATCGCCGAAGACCTCGGGCGCTTGGCCGAGCGGCCGGATGCCTTCACGTCTGCGCCCTTGCGAGACGATGGCTAAGCGATCGGCGACCGACAACCCCGGATTCACCGGTGTCGGCGAACGGCTCTTCGTGCTGTTGCAATACGGACTGCCGCAGCACGCGCTGTCGAACGCGATGCACTGGCTGACCCGCCGCCGGCTGCCATGGCTGCTGCCCTGGGTGATCCGAGTCTATGCGCGGCTGTTCCAGGTCGATCTGGCAGAGGCAGCCGAACCGAGCCCAAGCGCCTACCCGACCTTCAATACCTTCTTCACGCGCGCACTGCGCTCCGGCGTGCGCCTGATGCCAGAGGCGGCGGACGCGATCGCCTGCCCGGTCGACGGGCGGGTCAGCGAGGTCGGCGCCATCCGCGCCGAGCAGCTGCTGCAGGCCAAGGATCAGGGCTATCGGCTCGACGGCCTGCTCGGCGGCGATGCATCGCTCGCGGCGCGCTTCCGCGACGGGCGCTTCGCCACAGTCTATCTGTCGCCGCGCGATTATCATCGTATCCACATGCCGGTCAGCGGCGAGCTGGTCCGGACCATTCAGGTCCCGGGCCGGCTGTTCAGCGTCAATCCGACCACCGTCGCCGGCGTGCCGGGGCTATTCGCCCGCAACGAGCGCGTCGTCTGTCTGTTCGAGACCGCAGCCGGGCTGATGGCCCTGGTCCTGGTCGGCGCGATCTTCGTCGGCAGCATCGAGACGGTCTGGGCCGGCAAGATGACGCCGCCAAGAATCAAGACCGTTACCGTCACCGAGGCGGGGCCGGAGCCGATTCGGCTCGCGCGCGGCGACGAGCTCGGGCGCTTCAACATGGGCTCGACCGTGATCCTGCTGTTCGGTGCCGATGCCGTCGCTTGGGCCTCGTCGCTGAGGCCGGGCGCCCAGGTCCGTGTTGGCGGTTCGATCGGGCAGACCAAGGCGCCGGCATCAGCGCCGGCATCAGCGCCGGCAACCGCGCGAGCCTGAATCCGGCGCAGCGTCCGTTGGATCGCCGATCGCGCTATTGCGATTGCGATGTAGCCATCAGCCGTTCGCCTCAGGCACGCTCGACC
>JAAAOQ010000035.1 GCA_009908845.1 Gammaproteobacteria bacterium | reverse complement strand
GGCTCGGCGGCAACTATGCCCAGCTCGAGCGCCATCTGCTGCGCAACTTCCGCAAGTACGCCCATCGCCGGGTGGTCGAGCGCGACTCGGTCTGGCATTGGCTCTCGGTTGCACAGCACTACGGGCTGCCCACCCGGCTGATGGACTGGACCTACTCGCCTTTTGCGGCGCTGCACTTTGCGACGGCCCATGTCGACAAGATCAACCGGGATGGCGTCATCTGGGGGGTCAACTACATCGATGCCCACCGGATGGCGCCGGACCTGCTGCGGACGCGGCTCGACCTCGAAGGCGCGAACGTGTTCACCGTCGAGATGCTCAGCGAGACCGTCACCTCGCTGAACGCCTTCGACCGGCTCTCGGACGCGCCCTTCACGATCTTCTTCGAGCCGCCTTCGATCGACGACCGGATCATCAATCAATTCGCGTTCTTCTCGCTGAGCTCGGACCCGACCCTGTCGATGGACCAGTGGCTCAGCGACTATCCGACCATCTGGCGCCGGATCATCATCCCGGCCGAGCTCAAGTGGGAGATCCGGGACAAGCTCGATCAGTCCAATATCACTGAGCGGGTCTTCTTCCCTGGCCTGGAGGGTCTGACCGCCTGGCTCAAGCGTCACTACAGCCCGCGGACCTGACCGCCCGAGAAGATGCTCGCCGGCGGCGGCCTGGCCTGGCAGCAACGATCGGCTGCCCACAGCTGCGCGGCTGGGTTATCATCGAGTCCGCTTCAGACATCGGCGCGACGAGGCATTGATGGAATACTACGTGCTCCTAGTCGAGAAGAACGGCGACGCGATTGCACGGGTGATCGGCTCCGCGCCAACCTCCTCGGCCGCCTGCGATCTCGCCCAAGACCTCGACGTGAAGCTCAATGGCCGGGTCACGGGCCGCACCTTCTATCTCGACCACGAGGCACTGATTGCCTGGCGCACCCGTGGCAAGGTCGCACCGATCGGGTCGCTGATCCCCGAGGTCGATTAGCGCCGCGACCGCTGCGCGTTTTCGGTCACTCGCTAACCGGTTTCGCGCTCGACGCCACTGAGGTCCCCACCAACGGTTCACCGGGCGCCGTCACGCGCCCCTGACCGGTACCGCCCGCGCCGTTTCTCCCTCTGTTTACCGTGAATCACGCGGGATTCATCGTCCGGGGTGGCACCGTGCCATGCACGTCAGTCCTGCTCGCGCTCGCCGTTAGCGTTTGACCTTGCCTCGACCCGGTCGACATCGCGGCGCAGCCGCCGCCGGGTATGGTGGAGCCCGAACCAGGCCGCACCGACGACGAGCGGCACGGCGATCCCGATCCCAAGCGCCGAGTCCAGCGGCCAACCGCCCGCCTCGAAGCCCTTGAGCAGATAGCCGATCAGCCCCACCCCGTAGTAGCCGATCGCGACCACGGACAACCCCTCGACCGTCTCCTGCAGGCGCAGCTGCAGATTGGCGCGCCGATTCATCGAATCCAGCAGGCCGCGGTTCTGCTCCTGCAGCTGCACCTCGACGCGCGCTCGCAGCAGGGCCGTGAGCCGTGCGGCACGATCCGCCAGGCTCTGCTGGCGCTGCGCGGTCGCGGCACAGGTTGCGACCGCCGGCGCCAGGCGTGCCTCGAGGAACTCGGTCAGCGTCTGCACCCCCTCGATCCGAACCGGTCTGAGCTGCTCGAGGCGCTGGTGGACCACTCCGTAATAGGCCTGCGAGGCATCGAACCGGGTCGCGGTCTCGGCCGCGATCGATTCGATCTCGGCGGCCAGTGAGGTCAGCTCTGCGAGCAGTTCGCGCTCCGGCGGTCGCTCCTGGCCGTCGTCCGAGGAGGCCTTACCCAGGCCCCCAGTCGCGGCCTGCCCATCGGTCATCCGCGCGGCGACCCCGGCCAGACGCCGCTCGGCCTCGCTGAGCAACACCGCGGCCTCGCGTGCGGCCGGCAGCCCCAGCAGCGCCATCGCGCGGTAGTCGTTGATCTCAAGGATGCGCTTGATCAGGCGTCCGGCCTGGCCATCGGACAGGCTCTGGTCCTTGAGCAGGATATGGCCGTAGCCGTCTTCATGGATGTGCAGATCGGACCAGGCCAGACCGGCGCCGCCAGCGACCTGCTGACCGATCACCGGGTTGCCGTCGAACAGCTCGACCAGCTCCTCGATGCTGCGCTCTGGCATCTCCGCCGATTCGAGCGCCAACTGGACCGCTGTCACCACCTGCCCGGGGAGATTCCGCAGCCAGACCTGCGGCAGCTCATCGAGCAGCGAGTCCGCGAAGGGCTCGGAGAAGGGGCCCGGGCGGCTGAAGGTATAGGTGACGAACTCGGTGTGCCGCTCCCAACGCAGCCAAAGGCCGCGGAGCTGGGTCGCGAACTGCTGACCGACGTCTTCCGGTTTTTGAAGACCAAAATGCGAGAGCAGGCGCGCGAGATACTGCTGCTGGCGCCCGCTGCCGCGCTCGCCGCACAGATAGGCCAGATGGGCTACGCGCACCGGCGAGGACATCGGATCGAAGGTCCGCGCATGCAGTTCGGCTGTCACCGTCTCGCGCAGCGGATGTGCTGGAAACGGCAACGGCGGACGTGGTGACGAGGGTTCCGGAAGCGAATTCATGATCAGCGCCGATCCTCGACCGCCCGTGTCAGACCCAGCCGTCTTCACCGTGCGCGCCCATTGAGGTGAATGGTCTCAGCGTCTTCCTTGAGCAGCTCGCCGAAGCGCTTGATCAGCTTGGGACGCTCCAGGAGCATTCGGAGACTGTGCTTGCGCGAGTGCTTGACCAAGGCCGAAGGGTCGAAATAGGCCTTGGCATTCTCGACCGAGAGCACGAATGGTGGCTTGCCTTCGTTGGCGAGGGTCCAGCTCATCACGAGCGATCCGGTTCGATGATTACCTTCAATGAACAGCTGTGGCTGACTCAAGATGTGGATATAGGTGCTCGCCGCTCTTCGCCAAACCGGAACGCCGTTGAGCGAGCGCACCCAGTTGACGAGCGATTCGACACCGCCGTCGGACTTGCCATAGAAATGCGCCTCGGTCGCCTCGATCTGCGACGCGCACTCGGCGCGTACCCGGTCGTCACGGCCGCACAGCACCAGGATGTTGAGCTCCAGCAGCAGCGACGAGTTACCAGGCGCGAACAGATCGACGCCGTCAACCAGGTACGCATCCACCTGCTCATAGCCTAACAGCATCCGCTCCAGCACCTCGTCGCTGAGCGGATCGCGTGGCGTGTCGAGACTCGCGTTGATGCGGTCGAAATCGGCCTGAACCGACCGCAGCGAGGTCTCGATCGCGTCGAGATTGAGCCGTTTCGCCTTTGGCACCAGCGTCAGTTCCATTTTCAGAGACCGTGCCGCACTCGGTCAGCCCGACTGCTGCTGAGAGGCGCAGCCCGAACGAGGGCCGTTTGGCCAGCACCGCGCACTAAGAGGCCCTATCAAAACAGCCGCTTGAATCGCGCAAGCTCCTGATCTCTATGGACGCAGAAGCCATTCTGTTAGGGCTTCTAAGGGGTCTAGCCGGGCCGCTTCCCGGCCAGTGCGCTCGAGCCCCAACCGTTCGGACCGGATGCGCGGCCTGATTCAGTTGATCTGCTCGACCTTGGCCTTGGCGAGCGAGACCATCTGCTCCGGCAGCGGAATGTATCCCATCTCCTCAGCGACGGACTGGCCGTCGTTCAGCCCCCAGAGCACTGCATCCTGCAACGCCTCAGGCTTCTCGCGATCGGGATAGCGCTCATAGAGCAGCAGCCAAGTATAGCTGACGATCGGATAGGCATCGGTCCCAGCGGGGTCAGGCACGAAGACCCTCAGGTCGTCGGGGATCGTCTCGGCAGACGCGAGCGCGGCGGTCCCGGCGCGCGGCGAGGGCGAGACGAAGCTCCCGGCCTTGTTCTGCAGGGTCGCGATCGGCAGCCCGAGCCGGTCGGCGAACTCGTACTCCATATAGCCGATGGTGCCTTCGCTGGTCTTCACCCGTTGTGCGATCCCCTCGTTGTAGTTGACCTCCATCGTGTTGCCGGGCCAGTCGATCTGCTTGCCGACGCCGGGCCCTTGATCGCTCGCCCACCACTGATGCGCGGCCCCGAGATGGTTGGTCAGCACGAAGGTCGTCCCGCTGCTGTCGCGGCGCACCACCGGGGTGATGGTGCGATGGGGCAGCGTGACGCCCGGATTGGCCGCCTCGATGCGCGGATCATCCCAATGGCTGATCTTGCCGGCAAAGATGTCGGCGAGGAGCTCGCGCGGCAGCCGCAGTCCGCTCTCGACGCCCGGGATGTTGTAGGCGAGCACGACCATGCCGGCGGTCATCGGGATCATCAGAGCGCCGCGATCGCCTACCTTGGCGAGATCGGCGTCGGACATCGCCGCATCACTGGCCCCGAAATCGACCTCCTCGGCCAGGAAGCGTCGGATACCTTCGCCACTGCCGACCCCTTCATAGCTGAAGGCGATCTCGGGAGCCTGCTCCCCGTAGATCGCGATCCAGCGCTGATAGAGCGGCTCGGGAAAGGTGGCCCCAGCGCCTTCGATCCTGAGCTTGGCCCCGGCTTGATCCGCGCTCGCAGTCGACTCCTGAGCGGGCTTCTCGCCCGAGCATGCCCCTAACGCAAACACCGACAGGGCGGCCGCGAGCAGCCGCCACCGAGGAAGGATTCGTGTCATCAGTGTCATCAGCGTTCTCCTCATCTGGATCGCCAAAGCGCGCCGTCAACAGAGCGGCCTAACTAAACTCGCCCGAGACGTATTCCTTGGTGAGCTTCGCCTGCGGGTCCTCGAAGACCTGCCGGGTCTCGCCCATCTCCACCAGATAGCCGGTACGGCCACTTTGAGAGATGTCCACCGAGAAGAACGCGGTGGTGTCGGCCACCCGCGTTGCCTGCTGCATGTTGTGCGTGACCAGCGCGACCGAATAGTGCTCCTTGAGCTCCAGCATCAGCTCCTCGACCTGCCGGGTCGCGATCGGATCGAGCGCCGAGCAAGGCTCGTCCATCAGCAGCACATCGGGCTCGGTTGCGACGGCGCGAGCGATGCACAGGCGCTGCTGCTGGCCGCCCGAGAGCGACAGACCGCTGCTCTTGAGCTTGTCCTTGACCTCGTTCCAGAGCGCCGCGCTACGCAGGGCCTTCTCGACCCGTTCGTCCATGTTGCCCTTGAAGCGGTTCAGGCGCAGGCCGAACGCGACATTGTCGTAGATACTCATCGAGAACGGATTCGGTTGCTGGAACACCATGCCGATATACCGCCGAACCAGCACCGGGTCGATCGATTTGTCGTAGATGTCCTGCCCGTGATAGGTCACGCTGCCCTCGAACCGAAACACCGGGATCAGGTCGTTCATCCGGTTCAGGCTGCGCAGCACGGTGCTCTTACCACAGCCCGAGGGACCGATGAAACCGGTGATCTTGTTCTGCTCGATCGGGACGTTGCTGTCGCGCACCGCCAGGAAGTCGCCATAGAAGATCTTCTCCAGGCGACAGTCCATCACGACCTTTTGCGGATCGACCGACCAGGCCGCCGCTTCGCTGGTCACTGCTTCTGCAGTCGCGTTCATCTCTGAATTACCTCTATGAATCGAAATCAGTGCTTCTGCCGGCCGAGAACGCGGGCCAGGATGTTGAAGACCAGGATGATCAGCACGAGCACCAGCGATGCGGTCCAGGCCAGCTCGATCTGGTTGTCGTAGGGCATCCCTGAGAAGTTGTAGATCAGGATCGAGAGCGACGAGGTCGGCTCGCTGAGCCCCTCGAACCCATTGATGAAGTAGGTGCTGAACAGGGCCGTGAAGAGCAATGGCGCGGACTCGCCGGCGGCACCAGCGACGGCCAGCAAGACGCCGGTGACCACGCCGGGAATGCCGGTCGGCAGCGTGACCTTGCTGATCACCTGTGCCCGCGTGCAACCCATCCCATAGGCGGCATCCTTCATCTTCTGCGGAACCTGCTTGAGGGCCTCCTCGGCGGTCAGGATGATGGTCGGGAGCATCAGCACCGCGAGCGCCACGCCACCAGCCCAGGCCGAATAGGTCTTCATCGCGACCACGAGCGCCGCATAGACGAAGACACCGGCGAGGATCGACGGGAACCCGGTCAGCACCTTGGCCAGGAAGCGCGCGGTCTGCGCCAGCTTGCTGTAGGGATCGATCTCGGCCAGATAGATCGCCGCGAGGATGCCGATCGGGATGCTGATCGCCGAGGCGATCAAGACCATCACCGCGGTACCGACGATGGCCGGCCCGATGCCGCCGCCGAACTCGAACGCCGCCGGCGGCAGGGCGGTGAGCGTCTCCCAGTTGATGCGCGCCCCGCCCTTGGCGATCAGCATGAAGATCACCGAGAACAATGGCAGCGAGGCCAGGATCGCCAGGACCCAGGTGATGCCGGTGAAGATGCGGCTCTTCAGGCCGCGGCCTTCCAGCAGCGACCCCTTGAGCTGAGGCATCCGCTGCAGGTCCTGCTCCAGGACTGCTCCACTGATGTTGCCAGTCATGGCCTACCTCCCCTCGAACTTGCGCGTGGCGGCCTTCATGATCCAGAGGCCGAGGACGTTGACGATGAGCGTGATGGCAAGCAGCGCGAGCGCGGCGTACATCAGTGCCTGCACCTCGAGCGGACCCGCTTCGGGGAAACTCGAGGCCAGCAGCGACGCCAGGGTATTCGCGGGCGCGAAGAGCGACAGGCTGATCTGATTAGAGTTACCGATCAGCATCGCCAGCGCCATGGTCTCGCCCAGCGCACGCCCGAAGCCGAGCACCAAGGCCGCGAGGATGCCGCTCGAGGCGGTGGGCAGCATCACCTTCAAGATCGCCTCCCAGCGTGTCGTCCCCATCCCATAGGCCGCCTCCTTGACCTTATAGGGCACCCGTTTAAAGGCGTCGACCGAGATCGCGGCGAC
>JAAAOQ010000070.1 GCA_009908845.1 Gammaproteobacteria bacterium | reverse complement strand
ACGACCAGCCAATCGCTCCAAGGCTGCGCTAGATCCCAGCCAGGCCGGGCGATTTCGCTGTTCGGGAGCCGGTAGTGCAGGGTCGGGCGCGACTTGACACGCTCATCGTCGATCCGTTCACGCACCCTCTGTTCGTCGACATACAGGAACAGAGGCAGCATATCCAAGGCGCGGTTGCGGGTCGGGTTGGCGTCCAGATAGTCGTCGATCAATTGGCTAAGATTCGGCGAGTAATCGGATGCGACCGCGGTCCGCACATAGCCCTTCGGGAAAGGGTCGGCGAAGAAGGTCAGGCGCCGGGTCAGGTCCACTCGGGCGCGCTCGCGCAACCAGTCTTCGATACAAAGGAACGCCTGCAGATACTGGCGAATGGTATCGGCATCGGTCGCAGGGATCTCCGGGTTCAGCTGCATGCCGAACGCAAAGGTCGGATCATCAGCGGTGCCCTTGGCTCCGGCTGCGCGCAGGCGTTCGATGATCCGGTTGAATTCGCCGAGACGTTCGAGAGGCAGCGGCGGACTAATCACCTCGACCGGTACGATGCGCTCGGCCACCAGCCGAAGCAGGTCTTCCGCTAACCCCTCGACCGCTTCGCTAAGATCGTCGTCACCCCGCTCCCGACGGCCCATCGTCTTCAGGAAGGCGAAGTCGAGCTCCACCTTCCAATCCTCCGGCGACCCGATGCCGGCGGGATCACCGCGCAGCAGGATCTCATAGCGGCCAGGGTGCCTGAGCTCGCCGCCCTCGGCGCCGAACAGCTCCTCGCGGACCAGCTGGGCGGTCTCGGCGACCGTGAGGCCGCTCAGCTCGATCTCGACACCGACCCGACGGGGTTGGCCGCCAGCGGTTTCGGTCAGCGGCGGCAGCGTCAACTGCTCGCGCGTGCTGTGCGTCATTACTGTTTCCTCGCGCCGATATCAAACGGCGGCAGGCATTCAAGATCATGCGCGGACCCTAAGCCTTTTGGTAGCGGACACGCAACGCGCCGCCGGCGGCGGCGCCGCTTATCTTGAAACCACTCGAGGGATCGTCTCATCATCCTGGGTATGCCCGTCTCAAATCGGTTTTCGGTTTTATTCGACCGCTGCGGGTCGCGTCACGGCGCTCGGGGGACGCCGTGAATCCATCCGTGGAGGCTTGACGACGGCATCCATGCCGTCGACACCCCCGCTCGCCGTCACGCGACCCGCCGCTCTGCCGTGCCGAACATTGACGTGTTTTGGGTATAAGCGGCCGTCGTGATGGCTATGGAGTTTCTGATTTGCTGCAAGGGTGAACCGGGGTTGCGTTGTGCGCAATGGTTCAGTCTCATGTGTCGATTGCGAACAATGCCTCGATGCCGGCGTACGCTGCTGCGAGCAGGTCGTCGCGCGCGTCGACGACAGACGGATGCGATGGAAGGTCAGGCCGGGCAGAACAGAGTGCAACACAGTAGCCTTGGAGGGAGTCATACGAGCGGATATACCAACACTGCCCGCCAAACCAGACCTCGCCGTCTCGATCGGGGTGCGGGTGGGCGTCGAACGACCCTAGCGATCCCCTCAAGCCGGCTCCCGTTGCCTTGAGCAGGCTCTCCTTTCGACTCCAGAGCTCGAAGAAGCGGCGCGCGCGCGCCGCGGCGCTGAAACCGGCGAGCCACTGCTGTTCCTCAGGCGCAAAGAATCGGCGCGCGATCGCATCCTGATCCCGATTCGCGCGGATCTGCTCGCAGTCTATCCCTAGGGGCGCCGATCCGACCCCCAATCCAACATACTCGCCCGAATGAGAGAGGTTGAAATGAAACGCCGGATCGTCCGCGTAGAAGGGCTTGCCGGAGCTTGTGCGGGGCAGGGCGATCTGATCGAGCGAGATTCCGTGCAGCCGATGGATCGCGAGCCGTGGCAAGATGGCCGCCGCGATGGCCCGCATCTGGTCGGCCATCTGGCGGAATCGGCTGATGCGCGCGCGCTCGTCCGCTGGCAGCGCTTCCAGCAGATCGGCCTGCGTGATTGCATCCGGTTCAAGGGCAATCCTGGCCAACAGCAAACGGGTTCCGATGAGCACCGAGACCGATCTCCAAACCGCCTATAGGCATCTTGCGGCACAGTACGACGCCAACCGCGATCAATTCGATCTCTCCGGCTTGCTCGATAGGCTGCAAGAGCGCATGCCCGAGCAGGGCCTCCTGCTCGATCTCGGCTGTGGCGCCGGTGTCCCCGTCGCCCAGACCTTTTTGGCAAGCGGCTGGGAGGTGGTGGGCGTCGATTTCTGCCCGGCGATGTTAGCGCTCGCGGCGCAGCATGTGCCAGCGATGCGCAGGATCTGCGGCGACATGCGCCGGCTGGAGCTTGCGCCCAATCGCTTCGACGCGGTGACCTTCGTCTACAGTCTGTTCCACGTGCCCTGGAGTGAGCACGACGCGCTGTTTCAGCGGATTGCACGTTGGCTGCGGCCGAACGGCCGCCTGTTCTTCACCTACGCGACCGCCGATTACACCGGTGAGCCGGAGTTCGAAGGCTGGATCGACTTCATGGGCGAGCGACTCTTCTACAGCCATAGCACGGAGGCGCGGCTGCGGCAGCAACTCACCGCGGCCGGCCTGCAGATCGAAGCTGAGGAGCGCCCGGAGATCGGCGGGGAGCGCTTTCTTTGGGTGACCGCCAGCGCTGCGGAGGGTTGAACTGAGCCTTCTTTCCGCTCAACGTTGACCGCCTGGACGGACCGGCCCGCAAACATCCAAGGGTCGCCTTCTCTATTCGCCATGTTGCGATTCCTGCCATCCCGAGACGCGGAAATGGCGCAGATGGGGCGGCTTGCGAGCTGAGCCGGATCGCGCGGGCCATCTGAGCAAGGTGGGTCGCTAGGACCCCGTCTAATCCGTTCCCGATCGCTCGTCTGCTTCCGTCAGGACCTGCAGATCGGAGTGCACCAGTGTCCGATGCACCGGGCAGCGCTCGGCGATCTTGAGCAGGTACGCGTGCTCCTGCTCGCTAAGCGCGCCCGTCAACGCAACACGCTGTACGATCCGCTGCGGACCATGCTTTTCCCCCTCTGGAGCCGGAAGCTGCTCGTGACGCAAGCGCACCTCGATGTCGTCGAGCGGCATCTGCTTGCGGTTGGCGACCATGCGCAACGTCATTGAGGTGCAGGCGCCGAGCGCCATCAAGAGCAGCTCGTAGGGGTTGGGTCCCAGGTCCGTTCCGCCGGCCGAGGTCGGCTCATCGGCGAGCAGTTGATGCCGCGCGGCATAGAGACCGCGCAGGAAGGCTTGGTCGCGCTCGGTGACCAAGACCTCGCCAGACGCAACGGCCGGGGCGGTGCCGCCACTGGTCTCTTCGCGATGGCTGAACAGGCCGAGGTAGCGGCTCGCCCAGGCCACTAAGGTCTCGGCGACGTACTCCGAATCCTCCCGGTTGGTCAGCAGGTGGTCGGCACGGTCGAGCGAGATGAAGCTCTTCGGGTGCAGCGCGGCCCAGTAGATCTTGGCCGCTTCCTCGACCTCGACGATCTCGTCGACGGGCGAATGGAACACCAGCAACGGGCGCTTGAGCCGGCGGATATGCTCGGCGTCAGCATATTGCTCGAGGTCGTCGAGGAACTGGCGGCGGATGCGAAAGTGCCGCCGGCCGATCTTGACCTCGGCCTCGCCGGTGGCCTCGAGCTCGCCCCGCACGCCGGTGAACAGATGCTGTATATGGCCGGGTGTCGCCGGCGCTGCGATGGTGACCACCGCCTGGACCGATGGCAGCTTCCCGGCGGCGGCGAGCACCGCTGCGCCGCCGAGGCTGTGGCCGATCAACAGGGCTGGGGCGGCGTGATCACGCTCGAGCGCGGCCGCGGCAGCGAGCAGATCCTGCACGTTCGACGAGAAGCTCGTATTGGCGAAATCGCCATCGCTGTTGCCGAGCCCGGTGAAATCGAAGCGCAGCACCGCGATGCCGCGGGCTGCGAGCGCGCGCGCGATCCGGGTGGCGGCCGCCAGGTCTTTGCCACAGGTGAAACAATGCGCGAAGAGCGCATAACGCTGGGTCTCGACGCCTGGCGGTGGCGTCTCCAGCAATCCCGCCAACCGGTGGCCATCAGGGTTGTCGAAGTCGAATCGGATGCGTGCCATGGTGTGCCGATTAGCTGATATCGTGGCCGCAGGATGCCATCAAATTGACGCTGAGCCTACTGCTCGGCGGCCAGTCGGCATTGGCAGATGACAGGCGGCAGTTGCTGAACGGTAGAAGGTGGGCCTTGGGGATGGCCCAACCTTCGGCGCTGGTGCAACACCCGTATTGCCGTGCCCGAGGAACAATCAGCGGGCTGCGCAGTCGTCGGACTACTGGCAATCTAACCTCGGCAGTTGGGCTGTTATGCTCCGTTATGCCAGCAAAGTGCCTGCGATCGTCGCCGCTTGCCGAGATGGCCCGATGAGAATGACTGGTTACCTCTCCTAGAACTATGAGTCGATCGAAGAGAGATTTGCAACGCACGTCGAGCCGCACCGAAGTCGACGCCTTCCTGCAGCAGGTTGCGGCGGCGCCGAAGCCGACCGGTGAGCGCGGCCGACTGATCTTCGCGATGGATGCGACCGCCAGCCGTGAGCCGACCTGGGACCGCGCGGCCAGCATCCAGGCGGCGATGTTCCAGGAGACCCGCGACCTCGGCGGACTCGATGTCCAGCTCGTGCATTATCGCGGCTTCCAGGAGCTGCATCACTCACGCTGGTGCAGCAGTGCTGACGCATTACTGCCGCGGATGACCGCGGTGCGCTGCGCGGCCGGGATCACCCAAATCGGTCGCGTGCTCGACCACGCACTGGTCGAGGCGGAGCGCAAGCGCGTCAACGCGCTGGTCTTCGTCGGCGATTGCGTCGAAGAGCCGCTCGACGGGCTTGCTGACCGGGCCGGTCGGCTCGGTCTGCTCGGTGTCCCGGTCTTCGTGTTCCAGGAAGGGCGCGAGCCGATCGCCGAGCGCGCATTGAAGGAGATCGCCCGCCTCAGCGGCGGTGCCTGGTGCCCGTTCGATGCCTCGAGCCCGCGCACCCTGAAGGAGCTTCTCAGTGCCGTTGCGGTCTACGCTGCAGGCGGCCGCAAGGCGCTGGCGGATTTCAGCAAGCGTCGAGGCGGCGCGGTATTGCAGCTCACCCGGCAAATCACCAAGGACTAACCTGTGGGTCGCTTACTCGTTCTATTGATCATCGTCGGCGGGCTAATCGGGTTCCTGTATTGGTTCAGTCGCACACCCGCCCCGCAGGTCGCTCGAGTGCTGCGACGGGTCGCGCTCTGGGGTGGTATCGGGCTGCTGCTGCTTGCGACCCTCAGCGGTCGCCTGAATCCGATCTTTGCCGCGGTCGCCGCCGCGATCCCGGTTGGCATCCGTATCCTGAACCTGATGCACATGCTCCCGATGCTGCAGCGAGTGTTGCAGTCGCTGGGGCTCGGTGGGCTCGCGGCGAGCATCCCTGGCAGCGGTCTCGGCGGGGGAGGTGGCGGGCGGCGCTCCGCGATCCGCACCCGTTACCTCGCGATGAGTCTCGATCACGCGAGCGGGGCGATGGACGGCGAGGTCCGCGAAGGGCCATTTCAGGGGCAGCGGCTATCGGAGCTCGAGCTGGAGCAGCTGCTGCGCATGTTGGAGCTCTACCAGGACAGCGACGAGCAGTCCGCCGCGGTGCTCACCGCGTACCTCGAGCGCGAGCACCCGCATTGGCGCGAGCAGGCATCGCAGGGTACTGGCGATTGGTCTGGCGACGGCCAGCGCGAGGCAGGGGCACGGTCGGGCGGTGGCGAAGACGCCGGGCAAGGGGGCGCCGAGCGTGCACGCGCGACCATGGCCCGCGACGATGCGCTCGCGATCCTCGGGCTCGAGGCGGGCGCCGATCCTGATCAGATCCGCGCCGCGCATCGTCGGCTGATGCAGAAACTACACCCGGATCGCGGCGGCTCCGATTATTTGGCGGCTCAGATCAACGCCGCCAAGCATCTCCTACTCGGCGAATGACGATGCTGGATACCTACTGCGAGCGCGCCGGCGCGGCCGGACTCCTTGCCGAGCCGATCAATCTGATCACGAATGCGGCCTTCGTCGCCGCCGCGGTCTTTGCCGCTCGGCGCCTCGCCATCGAGCCTGATCTCGGTTTCCGCAACGCCTGGGATCTCGGCTTGCTGGTGCTGCTGCTCGCCGCAATCGGCGTCGGCAGCGCCCTCTGGCATAGCTTCGCGACCGGCTGGGCAGTGCTCGCCGATGTCATCCCGATCACGCTCTTCATCAACCTCTACCTGCTCAGCTTCGGCTGGCGGGTGCTCAGGCTGCGGCCTCTGGCGCTGATCGGACTCTGGCTCGGGTATCAGGTACTGAGCGTCGGTCTGGTGGCCCTCACCGGTCCCGAGTTGCTCAATGGCTCGATTGGCTATGTGCCGGCGCTCGCGTTCCTGGTCGGGTTCTGGTGGGTCTTGCATCGGCGCGCTGATCCACTTGCACCGATGCTGTTGACGGCGTGCCTCTTGTTCGTCGGCTCGCTGACCTTCCGCACCCTAGATATCGCGGTCTGCGGGACGCTGTCAATTGGCTTGCACTTCCTCTGGCATCTGCTCAACGCGCTGCTGCTCTACCTGCTGCTCCGCGGTTTGATCGAAGCTCAGCGACCCTCTGCAAGGGTCAGCCAATAGGATCGATCCAATGCGCGGGATCGAGCAAATCCCCTGGTTGTACGACCTGTCGATGATGCTGATGCCGGGTCTGCAGCGCTGGCGGCGATCGCTGGCGCGACTGGCGCGCGGCCGGGTGCTGGAGGTGGGCTGCGGCACTGGGCAGATGCTGCCGCTCTACCCCGACAGCGTCGAACTGTACGGACTCGACCCCAACGTCGACGCCCTGCTTCGCGCCCAGCGGCGTGCACCCCGGGCCAGGCTCTTGTGCC
>JAAAOQ010000113.1 GCA_009908845.1 Gammaproteobacteria bacterium | reverse complement strand
AGAGTGCAGAGCTCGGTGTGGCGGGGCGCCATCCGTTCGGTGACTGGGCAGTAAACCTTTACCAAACCGAGGTCGACGATCTCATCGCCTACGACACGACGACCTTCCGGCCCGAGAACATCGACCAGGCGCGCATCCGCGGTCTGGAGGCCAAGACGAGCGCGCAGCTGGCCGGCTGGCTCGTCGACGCGAATCTGACCCTGCTCGATCCGCGCAACGAGAGCGACGGCCCGAACGACGGCAACCTGCTGCCGCGCCGGGCCGAGCAGACCTTCCGGCTCGACGCCGACCGCCGCTTCGGAAAGATTGGCATCGGCGGGACCCTGTTCTTCTCGGGGCGGCGCTTTGACGACGACGAGAACGCTGTGCGCCTGGACAGCTACGCGCTGGTCGACCTACGGGCCGAGTATGCGTTCACCGATGCGTTGCGGATCGAGGGCCGGGTCGAGAACCTGTTCGACGAGGACTATGAGACCGCGGCCTACTTCAATCAGCCCGGCCGCACCCTGTTCGTGGCGCTGCGCTATGAGCCTTGAGCCGGTTTGAACCTTAAGAGCGAGAGGAACACAGGATGAGTTCGAACAACTTAGTCGACCCGCATGCGGTCGGCATCGACTGGTGTCGAGCGCCGGCGGCTGCGGTAGACCTGCAGGCGCGCGAGGAGGCAATCACCCGTCAGGGCAATCTGACCAAGCCGCCCGGCGCGCTCGGGCGTCTGGAGGACATCGCGATCCAGCTCGCTGCGCTGCAGCGGCGAGAAAAGCCGGCGGTGGATCGAGTCTGGATCAGTGTGTTCGCGGCCGATCATGGTATCGCCGCCGCCGACGTTTCAGCGTTCCCGCAGGCGGTGACCGCCCAGATGATCGCGAACATGGCCGCTGGCGGCGCCGCGATCAGCGTCCTGGCCCGCCGGATCGGCGCCGAGATCGAGCTGATCGATCTCGGGACGGTCGCGCCCGTCGCGCCGCATCCCGCGATTCGCGATGCCCGAATCGCGCCGTCGACCGCGAACCTGGCCGAGGAGCCAGCGATGTCCGCAGAGCAGCTCGCGCGCGCGCTCGCCGAGGGGGCTGCCGCCGTTGCGCGCGCGCGCGCCGACGGGGCCGAACTCTTCATCGCCGGCGAGATGGGTATCGGCAACACCACTGCGGCGACCGCGCTGGCGGCCGGTCTATTGGGATCTGCAGCCGCTGACCTCGTCGGCCCGGGAACCGGTCTCGATCAAGCCGGCATCGCCCGCAAGCAGGCGCTGATCGACGCCGCCTTGACGCGACACGCCGATCAACTAAGCGACCCGGCTGCCGCACTCGCCTGCCTCGGCGGCTTCGAGATCGCCGCGATGGCTGGGGCCTATATCAGCTGCGCACAGCAGGGTGTGCCGATGCTGATCGATGGATTCATCAGCTCGGCGGCTGCGCTGGTTGCCTCTCGGCGCTGCCCGGGCGCCGCTGATTGGATGCTCCTCGCCCATGCCTCGGCCGAGCCCGGGCACCGGGCGATGGTCGACGCGATCGGGCTGCGACCGCTGCTCGACCTCGGCATGCGACTCGGCGAAGGCAGTGGTGCCGCCGCGGCGGTTCCTCTGCTGCGGGTCGCCTGTCAGCTACACGCCGAGATGGCCACCTTCGATGAAGCCGGGGTCGCCGAGAAGCAGAGCTCTTGTTGAGCAAGGCGCCAATGGGCCGAGTGTCGACCAGCCGGAAGAAGGTATACCCATCGCGGATCAGTTTTCGGCGTTGCGAACCCGCTCCGGGTCGGGCGACGGCGATCGGGGGTCGCCGTGAATCCGTCCTTGGAGGCTTGACGACGGCATCCATGCCGTCGACACCCCCGCTCGCCGCCACCCGACCCTCCGCTATGCCTCCGGTCAATTGGCATGCTCTGGGTATAAGCCAAGTGCCGGTGAGCTGCCCGCATCGGGTTCGGGTCGTATGAGCCGATCAGAACTGTGTCCGGCGTTGCGCCCGGCGCTTTGCAACCGGCGATTGCTCAGTGACCTTTCTCCGATCTTGGGGATCAACGCGTGACCCCCTATCGGCTTGTCGATCTCCTTCGCCATGGGGAAGTCCAGGGCGGCCCCTGTTTTCGAGGCTGGCAGGATGATCCGCTTCGCCCCGAAGGCTGGGCGCAGCTCGAGGCGGCGATTGCAGACGCGCAGCCGCAGCCGGGCGCTGCGGTGATGCCGCTGCGACAGCTTGATGCTCGCGCAGCACAAGTCCAACAGCAATTCGTTGAGGGGGCGGCTGGTAAGCCCGTCGTTGACAGCGCAGGCGCAGCCTGTCTTACACCACAGCGGCAGCCGGCACCTTCGCGGGAGGCGGAAATATCGCCTGGTCCAGCTCTTAGAGAGCTGCCTTGGGATCGTATCCTCTGTTCGCCAGCCCAGCGTTGCGCGGCCTTCGCGCAGGTCCTCGGCCAGCGGACCGGAATTCCCGTCGAGCCGCGCGATGCCTTCCGCGAACGCGGCTTCGGCGCTTGGGAGGGAAAGCGCGCTGACCAGCTCCCAACTGCCGACCTGGCGCGCTTCTGGACCGATCCGGCTAGCTATGATCCGCCCGACGCGGAACCGTTCGCGCTGTTCCGTCAGCGGGTTGCCGATGGTTGGCGCGAACTGACCGAGGGTGAAGGCGAGCACACGCTGTTGCTCACGCACGGCGGCGTGATCCGGGTGATCCTGGGTGAGATCCTGGGCCTGCCCGATGATCGTCTTATCCTGATCGAGGTGCCGCCCGCGTGCAGAACCCGGGTTCGCTTGCCGCGAGAGGGTGGCAAGCCGAGTCTAATCGCGCATGGAGGCTCGGGGTCGTAGCTGTGCTTTCGAGTGGGTTGGCCAATCTCGCCGAGGTCAGCGCGCTTGCGCCTGCAATCGGAAGCTCGGTGAGGTCAAGGGCTTGACCAGTGAGCCATTTGCGAGGGGCGCTAGACTGCAGCGCGTTCGCTTTATCTTGCCGGCCGCTCAGATCGGAGACGAATTGATGTCGTTCGAAGGGATGGCGACCTTCTCACCAGCGACCTCGGAAACGGTGACAGACCTTGCTTGAACGACATGGCGGCGACCTGGAACGTTTCGCGCGGCTGAGCGGGCACCCTCCGTCCTCGTTGCTCGATTTCAGCGCGAATATCAATCCGCTCGGGATGCCGGACGCCGCCCGACAGGCTATTGCTGCAGCGATCGATACCTTGGGCCACTATCCGGACCCGTCCTGCAGCGCACTGCGGCAAGCGATCGGTGCTCACCTCGACGTCGACCCGGCCTGCATCGTGGCGGGCAATGGGGCCGAGCAACTCATCTGGTGGTTGCCGCGGCTCGTGCAGCCGCGCCGGGTGCTGGTGACCGCGCCCTGCTATGTCGACTATCAGCGCGCGGCGGCTGTCTGGAATGTGCCAGTCGAAGCCATGACGCTAAGCGCCGAGCAGGGATTTCGACTGGACTTGGAACGCCTCGCAGCCGAGACGCGCCCGGGCGATCTGGTCTGGATCGGGCAGCCGAACAACCCCACGGGGGTGTTGGTCGACCCGGAGCTCCTTGAGCAGGTCATTCGCAGCCATCCCGAGGTCGATTGGGCGATCGACGAGGCCTTCATCGACTTCGTCGAGAGGGTCCCGAGCGCAACGGCTTCGCAGCTGCCGAATCTGATCGTACTGCGCTCGATGACCAAGTTCTATGCGCTCGCCGGGCTGCGGCTCGGCTATGCGGTACTGAGCGCCGACCGGGCCGCTGCGTTGATGCAGCTGCTGCCCGACTGGTCGGTGAATAGCTTGGCTTTGGCGGCCGGTGTCGCGGTGCTCGCCGAACCGGAGCGTTCAGCCTTTGCTGAGCGGACGCGCGTCTCGGTGCGGATGCAGCGCCAATGGTTGGCTCAGGTGCTGCGCGGGTTGGGGTTTCGGGTGATCGACGGAAACGCCAACTATCTACTCCTGCGGGTGCCTGAGCCGCTGCCCACTGCGACGGTCATCGCTGAGCGGTTGCTAAGGCAGTCTGGCATCGCCGTGCGTGTCTGTGACAACTATGCCGGCCTCGATGAGCGCTACCTGCGGATCGCGGTGCGCACAGCCGATGAGAATCAGCGGCTTGTCGGTGCTTTGAGGTCTATCCTCGGCGGTGAGCGCAGCCCCCGCGAGTGACAGGCTAGCGATTCGCAAGGGCCGGCATGCTCAGTCAGCGATGAGCTGTTAACGCTGCAGTCCGAGCGGAGGGCCTTACGCGAAAAGCACCCTTTTGATGCGCTAATGCATCGCGTCAGAAATACCGAGATCCTTTTCCTGCCACCTGGCTCTCGGCGCTGTAGGAGCCCGCTTGCGGGCGACCGGGCCGCGCTCGCGGCGGAGGAGATCGCCCGCAAGCGGGCTCCTACCCCATGATCCTTGCGGGCAGCGACAGTCGGTTTCGGGATTTCTGCTGTCTTGCACTAGAATTTTCGATCAAGCCGTTTGCGCAGCGCCGCCGAATGCTGGCGGGCCAGCGGGTGCGACAACACTAGTGCGGAATGGGAGTCATCGGCGCTGTTCGTTCTCGGTGTTTTTCGGTCAATTCGTCCAGTGCTCACGCAGCGCCTCCGCCGTGGCGCCTATGCCGCGCTGCGCGATTTCCCTCGGAGCGCCGTCGATGACCACCCGTCCGCCTGCCTCACCGCCCTCAGGTCCGAGGTCGATGACCCAATCGGCGGCCGCGATCAGGTCCAGGTCGTGCTCGATCACGATGAGCGAGTGTCCGGCCTGCACCAGCTGCCGAAGCACGCCGATCAGCCGCTCGGTGTCGGCCATGTGCAGACCGACGGTCGGCTCGTCGAGCAGATAGAGTGTCGGTTGGGAGGTGCTGCCGTCGGTCCCGGAACGCGCCTTAGCGAGCTCGGTGACCAGCTTGAGCCGCTGCGCCTCGCCGCCGGAGAGGGTCGGGCTGGACTGCCCAAGCGCAAGATAGCCGAGGCCGACCTGCTGTAAGAGCGCGAGCGGATGGCGAATCGCCGGATGCGCCTGAAACAGCGCGACGGCCTCCTCGACGCTCATCGCCAGCACCTCGCCGATGTCGCGCCCGAGATAGTGGATTCGTCTCGTCTCGGCATTGAAGCGGGTGCCGCCGCAGAGCTCGCAGGGCAGTTTCACGTCCGGCAGGAAGCTCATCTCAACGCGCTCGACGCCTTGCCCTTCGCAGGCGGGGCAGCGGCCGGCACCGGTGTTGAACGAGAATCGGCCTGGCCCCCAGCCGAGCATCCGCGCCTCGGGCGCCGCTGCGAAGAGCCGACGAATCCGGTCCCAGATGCCGATATAGGTGGCCGGGCAGGAGCGCGGTGTCTTGCCGATTGGGGTCTGGTCGACCTCGAGTACCCTCGTTAACGCATTCCAGCCGGTCAGGTCGGTGCAGCCGACGAGGGCACCGGGCTGCGGGCGCCGGCTGGATCGGCGCCCGGAGCCGCCGTCTGCTGCAGCGCGCTGCTTGGAGCCGCGTCCGGACCCGTCGGCGCTGCTGAGCAGGCGTTTCAACGAGGCGCCGAGCACATCGCGAACGAGCGTCGACTTGCCCGAGCCGGACACCCCGGTGACACAGACGAACCGACCGAGCGGGACCGCGAGGTCAAGCCCCTGTAGGTTGTGCAGATTGGCGCCTTCGATCTGGAGCGACTGTTCTAGCGCCGCGCCGGCGGTGTCCCGACGCGCTGACGAGCTGGGCGCTTGAATCGGATCAACGCTAGCAGGGAAGGATGCTTCCTGGGCTTCCGGCTCGGCTTCAGTCTCGGTATCTCGCGTTATCGATGCGGGACGTGACCATTCCGCCTGGCTCGAATGGCCAGCAGCAAGCCCGGTCCTGAGCCCGGAGACGGGCGCGGATTGCTGCGATTCAACCCGGGGCTCAGCCTGGGATTCCCCGGGGCACTGGCGCGACAGATAGCGTCCGGTGAGCGAGTCGGGATTTGCGGCAAGCGCTGCAGCATCTCCCCGCGCGACCACCGTACCGCCGTGAATACCGGCGCCGGGGCCGAGGTCGATGATCTCGTCGGCATGGCGCATGGTCGCGGCGTCGTGCTCGACGACGATCAGGCTGTTGCCGTTCGCTTGCAGCGCGGCGAGGCTGTCGAGCAGGCGGGCGTGGTCGCGGGCGTGCAGACCGATGCTCGGCTCGTCGAGGACATAACAGACCCCGCGCAGGTTGGAGCCGAGCTGGGCCGCGAGCCGAATCCGCTGTGCCTCGCCGCCGGAGAGGGTCGGCGCCGCACGGTCCAGCGTGAGGTATCCAAGTCCCAGCTCGCGCAGGAAACCGAGCCGCGAACGGATCTCGTTGAGCAGATCCGTGGCGATCGCCGCTTCACGCTCATCCAAATCCAGGTTATCGAAGAACGCCGCCGCGTCGGCGACACTCAGCGCTGACAGCTCGGCGATCGAATACTCACGAAAGCGGACCGCAAGCGCCTCAGGGCGTAATCGTTGGCCCGAACAGGTAGGGCAGGGCGCCTGTGCCTCGGCATCCAGCCAGCGCCCTTCCTCGCCGGTCTGTTCGGCATCAAAGCCCTTGAGCTTAAGCCCGGTCCCAAAGCAGCTGGGGCACCAGCCGTATTTCGAGTTGTACGAGAACAGCCGCGGGTCCGGCTCGTCGAAGCCGGTGCCACAGCTCGGGCAGGTGCGTTGGGTGGAGTAGGTGTGCAGCGAGGTTGGCGTCGCGTCTGACTGACTCGATGGGGCGCAGTCGAGCACGCGAACCAGACCCTTGCCAAGCTCGAGCGCCTCATCCAGGCAAGCCGCCAAGGCCGCTCGGTTGCTGGGCTCGCTCGGTTCGGGCGCGATCCGTTGACGCGGCAGGGGCAGGTCGATCGAATGGTCGCGATAGCGGTCGAGCGGCGGCCAGGGGCTCACCGGGACGAAAGCGCCGTCGACATAGAGTTCGGGGACTCGACGGCGCTCCGCCGAGGCCGCGAGCTCACGATAGAGAC
>JAAAOQ010000162.1 GCA_009908845.1 Gammaproteobacteria bacterium | reverse complement strand
GCCATGTCGACCATGAAGTACGCGCCCACCTCGTCGGCGATGTCGCGGAACTTCTGCCAGTCGATCACGCGGGAATAGGCGGAGAACCCGGCGATGATCAGCTTCGGCTTGTGCTCGCGCGCCAGGGATTCGACCTGCTCGTAGTCGATCTCGCCGGTCTCGGGGTTCAGCCCGTACTGGACGGCGTGGTAGAGCTTGCCAGAGAAGTTCGGCTTGGCGCCGTGGGTGAGATGGCCGCCGTGGGCGAGGCTCATGCCGAGGACGGTATCGCCCGGCTGGCACAGCGCCATGAACACGGCCGCGTTGGCCTGCGAGCCCGAATGCGGCTGCACATTGGCATAGTCAGCGCCGAACAGGGTCTTGGCGCGCTCGATCGCGAGGCGCTCGGCGACATCGACGTATTCGCAGCCGCCGTAGTAGCGCTTGGCCGGGTAGCCCTCGGCATACTTGTTGGTCATCACCGAGCCCTGCGCCTCCATCACGCGCGGGCTGGTATAGTTCTCGGACGCGATCAGCTCGACGTGCTCTTCCTGGCGGCGCTCCTCGTCGCGGATGGCTTGAGCGAGCTCATCGTCGTAGCCGGTGATCTGCATGCTGGTGTCGAACATTGGAGCACCCTCGGAAAATTCAAAACGACCGAGTATAGCGCGTTACGGCACTGCAACGCGAATGCCAGCGACGCTCCGCGCCCGCTCAGAACGTGGGGTAGAACAGATCCCGGCAATCGAGGACGAGGTCGGGCAAGGCCGCAATTCCCAGCCGGGACAGGTCCGTGACGCTCGCCCTGCCCCGGACCGCGCCGGTGAAGAGGTCGACTAAGCGATTGGTCTTGCTCGCATGGGCCGGCCCGATCGGCGGCATATCGATGAGCTCTCCTGCGATCAGCTCGTAGCGGCCATCCGGCGCGAGAATGCCCGCCTCCCCCATGCGCAGGTATTCGTCGACGGTGATCGCATGCCGGGCAGGCAGTCCGGCATGCAGCGCATCCCTCTGCATGGTCGTGGTTAGCTGCATCGGCGTTTCTGAACGTGCTGCCAATGGTGACGGCTCAGATACGATGCCGATCCGGCTGCCAGGCCACCTCGAGCTGCTTGAGCACGTCGCGGCGGCTGATGATCCCGATCAGGCGTCCTTGCTCCATCACCGGGAGGCGCCGAAAGTTGCTGCTCGCGAAGCATTCGGCGACCTCGGTCACCGGCGTGTTCGCATCCACGGTCACCACATCCGGACTCATGAAGTTGGCGACATGGCCGCCATCTTCACTGTAGTAGCCGGCGCCCAGCGCAATCTGCATGCAGTCGCGCTCGGTGAGGATGCCGACCAGATTCCCGACCTGGTCGGTCACCGGCGCACCGGACAGGCGCTGCTCGACCAGGATGCGCAATGCCTCGAGCACATCCATCTCCGGCCGCAGCGTCACCAATCCGCGCGACATCGCCTCTTTTGCTGTCTTGGTCGCTTTCATTCATGCCTCCTGCTCGCTGGCAAGGACCGGATTCAGTCGGACTGCGACGCCCGGCCTAGGACTCAAGATTCGTCGGATTCATCCGCGCGATTCGGACACACCCGACCGCTGCGACAGGCGCCGCCACAGTCTGAGCTTAGCCCAGGAATCTGATTCAGCCCACCGCAGCTGCCGGTCACGCCGCCGCGACCGGCGAGCACGCCAACTGCCAGCCCGGCGAAGGCCAGCGAGAAGAACAGCAGGGCGAACAGGAGCTCAAGCATCGCGGTTATACCCATCTCAAATCGGTTTTCGGTTTGACTCGACCGCTCCGGGTCGCGTCACGGCGCTCGGCTCAGTCGTGGGGGGTCGCCGTGAATCCATCCGTGGAGGCTTGACGACGGCATCCATGCCGTCGACACCCCCGCTCGCCGTCACCCGACCCTCCGCTCTGCCGTGCCGAACATTGACGTGCTTTGGGTATAAAAACGGAAACGCTGGCTAACGATGTAACGTTTATGAGCGCCCTCAGCCACCAAAGTCGTCGAGCAGGATATTGTCGTCCTCGACGCCGAGGCTGTGCAGCATGCCGATCACCGAGGCGGTCATCATCGGCGGACCGCACATGTAGTACTCGCAATCCTCGGGGGCCGGATGGTCCTTCAGGTAGCGTTCGTAGAGCACCGTATGGATGAAGCCGGTCTCACCCTCCCAGTGGTCCTCCGGCTGCGGCGACGAGAGCGCGATGTGCCAGCTGAAGTTGTCGTGCTCCCGCGCCAGCGCGTCGAAGTCCTCCTTGTAGAAGATCTCACGCTTGCTGCGCGCGCCGTACCAGAAGGAGATCCTGCGCTGGCTGTTCAGGCGCTTGAGCTGATCGAAGATATGACTGCGCATCGGCGCCATGCCGGCGCCGCCGCCGACGAAGATCATCTCGGCCTCGGTCTCCTTGGCGAAAAACTCGCCGAAGGGCCCGGAGATGGTCACCTCGTCGCCCGGTTTGAGCCCGAAGATGTAGCTCGACATGATCCCGGGCGGGACGTCCGGGTGATCCGGCGGCGGGGTCGCGATCCGGACATTGAGCATGATGATGCCCGCCTCGTCCGGATAGTTGGCCATCGAATAGGC
Organism: Gammaproteobacteria bacterium; assembly: GCA_009908845.1. Classification (GTDB taxonomy): domain Bacteria; phylum Pseudomonadota; class Gammaproteobacteria; order Chromatiales; family Chromatiaceae; genus Lamprobacter. The sequence continues at coordinate 4,409 of JAAAOQ010000162.1, read as the reverse complement.
GCGCGTCACCGGATGCTTGGTGCCCGCCTCGAGCTCCCAGAGGTCATAGCGATCCCAGTCCTCGCGCAGGTGCTCGGGGATGTCGAAGTCCTTGTAAGAGAGATGGTACGGCGGGCATTCGATCTGGATGTAGCCGCCGGCGCGGAAGGCGACCTCCTCGCCCGGCGGCAGCTCGAGGATCAGCTCCTTGATGAAGGTGGACACACTGCGGTTGGAGCGCACCCGGCAAGTCCAGCGGCGCACCCCGAAGACCTCGCGCGGCAGCTCGATGCGCAGGTCGTCCTTGACCGCAACCTGGCAGGCGAGCCGATAGCCCTCGTTGGCCTCGCGCCGGTTGATCAGGCTGGACTCGGTCGGCAGCAGCGTGCCACCGCCCTTCAGCACCCGCACGCGGCATTGCCCGCAGGTGCCGCCGCCGCCACAGGCCGAGGGCACATAGAGACCCGCATCGGCGAGCGCACCGAGCAGCTTGCGGCCGGCGCTGGTGACGATATCGCGCTCCTCGTTGATGTCGATGTGGACATCGCCGGTCGGCACCAGGACCCGACGCGCACCGAGGATCAGCACCACGAGCGCGAGCACGACCGCGGTGAAGATCAGGATGCCGAGGGTCAGAGAGAGCATGGGGCGACCTCCGAGTACCGCATGGGCGCGCTCACAGCTGGATGCCCGAGAACGACATGAAGGCCATCGCCATCAGGCCGGTGGTGATGAAGGTAATGCCTAAGCCCTGTAGCCCGTCGGGCACGTCGCTGTACTTGAGCTTCTCGCGGATACCGGCCAGCAGCACCAGCGCCAATGCCCAGCCGAGCCCGCTGCCGAAGCCGTAGACGGTGCTCTCGGGCAGGTTGTAGCCGCGCTCGACCATGAACAACGAGCCGCCGAGGATGGCGCAGTTGACGGTGATCAGCGGCAGGAAGATGCCGAGCGCCTGATACAGCGCCGGGAAGTAGCGATCGAGCGACATCTCCAGGATCTGGACCATCGCCGCAATGACGCCGATATAGGTGATCAGCCCCAGGAAGGACAGATCGAGCTCGGGCAGGCCCGCCCAGGCCAAGGCGCCTTCCTGCAGCAGATACTGATGGATCAGGCTGTTGACCGGCACGGTGATGGTCTGCACGACGATCACCGCGACCCCGAGCCCGAGCGCGGTCTCGATGCGCTTCGAGACCGCCAGGAAGGTGCACATGCCGAGAAAGAACGCCAGCGCCAGGTTCTCGACGAAGACCGCCTTGAACAGCAGCGACAGATAATGCTCCATCAGCGGCCTCCGTCAGGATGCTGATCAGGGCTTCGACCAGGGCGAGGGGCAAGCCGGCCGCTCAGGTCGCAGCGGCACGCCGCGGTCCGGCACCGCCCCGGCTCTACCCAGCAGCAACGCGCCGCGGCCATCAGCTCCCCTCCGTGCGATGCACGATGTTGATACGGTATTCGGGCTTCTCGACCTGGGCCGGCTTCCAGGTGCGGATCGCCCAGATCATCAGTCCGATGATGAAGAAGGCGCCCGGGGCGAGCAGCATCAGCCCGTTCGGCTCGTACCAGCCGCCCTCCTTGACCAGGGGCAGCACCTGCGCCCCGAGCAGGCTGCCCGAGCCGAGCAGCTCGCGGATCGCCGCGACGCTGATCAGGATGACGCTATAGCCGATCCCGTGACCGAGCGCATCGAGAAAGGTCGGCCAGGGCGGGTTCTTCGACGCGAAGGCCTCGGCCCGACCGAGCACGATGCAGTTGGTGATGATCAGGCCGACGAACACCGAGAGCTGCTTCGAGAGCTCGTAGGCAAAGGCCTTGAGCACCTCGTCGACGATGATCACCAGCGAGGCGATGATGGTCATCTGGATGATGATCCGGATGCTGCTCGGCATGTGCTGCCGGATCAGGCTGATCAGGACGCTGGCGCTGACGATCACCGCGGTCAGCGCGATGCTCATCGTGATCGCCGGCGCCAGCTTGGTGGTGACCGCCAGCGCCGAGCAGATGCCCAGGATCTGCAGCGTGATCGGGTTGTTGTCGACGATCGGCTCGAGCACGAGCCGCCCAGGTGTCTTCTCCATTGCGTATAGACCCCTTACTCAGCGGCGGTCTCAGCCGCGATCCGATGTGATGCGGTTCAGGAACGGGCCGTAGCCACGCTCGCCGAGCCAGAACCGCATCAGGTTGGCGACGCCGTTGCTGGTCAGCGTGGCGCCGGAGAGCCCATCGACCCGGTGCTCGGCGTTGGGCGAGGACGGATCGACCCCGCCCTTGACCACCTCGATCACCGGTTCGCCATCCTCGATCAGGACCTTGCCGGACCATTCCGACAACCATTGCTCGCTTGCGACCTCGCTGCCGAGGCCGGCGGTCTCGCGCTGCTCGTAGATCGTGAAGGCCTTGGCGGTGCGCCCATCGGGTGCCAGCGCGACCAGTCCATGCATCGTCGACCAGAGTCCGGCCCCATAGACCGGCAGGATCAGGGTCTCGAGCTCGCCGCCGCGGCGCACCAGGTACACCGGCATCCGATCCGGGCGGCGATCGATATCGGCCGGGTCGCTGTCACCGAGCGCCGTGCTGGCAGACGGGTCCTGGGCCGCCTCGCGATAGGAATAGGTCAGCGGATCGGCGCCCTCGACGAACTCGCCACTGTCGAGGTCGACCAGCTGGGTCTCGATCTGGCCGAAGGCCTCGTCGAGCGAGCGCCCGCCCGTCGACAGCCCGGCCACCTTGACGATCTCCTCCTTCAGCGCCAGCGCCGCATTGCGCTCCTGCAGCGGGCGCAGCGCCACCGCGGTCGTCGAGACCACCACCGAGCAGACCAGGCAGAGCGCCAATGCCACCGCCAGCGTCTTGCGCGGATCATCGTTCGGGAGCCGGAACACCGCCAACAGCGGACCGAGGCGTCCGGCCCGGGCGTTATCGCGGATCGGCGCGTCAGCCCGCATGACGCTTCGCCCTCCGCCGCACGTTGGCCTGCACCACGAACCAGTCGATCAACGGCGCGAACAGGTTGGCGAACAGGATCGCGAGCATCACGCCCTCTGGATAGGCCGGATTCAAGACCCGGATCATCACCGTCATGAAGCCGATCAGCGCCCCGTAGATCCATTTCCCGGCCTCGGTCATCGACGCCGAGACCGGGTCGGTGGCCATGAAGACCAGCCCGAAGGCGAGCCCACCGAGCACGAGGTGCCAGTGCCAGGGCACGGCAAAGGCAGCATTGGTCTCGCTCCCGACCGCGTTGAACAGCAGAGCGCCGGCGACAACGCCGATCAGCACGCCGGCCATGATGCGCCAGGAGGCGACGCCGGTGTAGAGCATGAAGAGCGCGCCGATGAGGATCATCAGCGTCGAGGTCGAGCCGATCGAACCCTGGATGGTGCCGAAGAAGGCCTGCCACCAGCTGATCCCGGCGGCCTGGATCGCCGACACCCCGCCCTCGGCGGCCAGCATCAGCGGCGTCGCCCCGCTGAAGCCGTCGACCGCGGTCCAGACCGCATCGCCCGAGATCTCGCTCGGATAGGCGAAGAACAGGAAGGCGCGGCCGGTCAGCGCCGGGTTCAGGAAGTTCTTGCCGGTGCCGCCGAAGACCTCCTTGCCGATCACGATCCCGAACGAGATGCCGAGCGCGACCTGCCACAACGGGATATCGGGCGGCAGGGTCAGCGCGAACAGGAACGAGGTGACGAAGAAGCCCTCGTTGACCTCGTGATTGCGCACCAACGCGAACAGCACCTCCCAGAAGCCGCCCGCGGCCAGGGTCACGATGTAGATCGGCAGGAAGTAGACCGCACCGTGCCAGAAGTTGTCCCAGAGGCTGCCGGGATCATTGCCGCCGGCGCCGAGCAGCCACAGCAGGCCACCGCGCCAACCCTCGACCTGCTCGATCCCCATCGCGGCCATTGCGCTGTTGGCCTGCAGGCCGATGTTGACCATCCCGAACAGCGCCGCCGGCAGCACCGCGAACCAGACGAAGATCATCACCCGCTTCAGGTCGATGCCGTCGCGCACATGCGGCGAGCCGGCGGTCACCGTCGACGGGGTGTAGAGGAAGGTGTCGACCAGCTCGAACAACGCGCCGAAGCGCTCGTAACGGCCGCCGGGCAGGAAGTGCCGTTCCTGCCGATCGAGATACTTGCGCAGGGCCTTAATCATCCGAACCTCGGGCGCTGCTCAGGGGCGCTGCTCAGGGGGTGGTCGCGGAGCGGAGAGCCGGTCATTGCGTCAGTGATTCTCGTGCCAGATCTTCTCGAGGTTGCGCCGCAGCGCCGGCGCAAAGTCGTGCTTGCCGCAGTCGACGAAGCTGCACAGGGCCAGGTCCTCCTCGTCGAGCTCGAGCGCCCCGAGCTTCTCGGCGGTTTCGAGGTCGTCGACGAGGAGCGCGCGCAGCAGCTGCGTCGGCAGCAGGTCGAGCGGCATCACCCGCTCGT
>JAAAOQ010000018.1 GCA_009908845.1 Gammaproteobacteria bacterium | reverse complement strand
TGGCGCGGCGTGCGACGACCGGCTTGAGCGGCGCGAGCTGGTTGAGGGTATCGGCCAGCGGTAGCTCGTTCTGCTCGGCGGCGGCGGCGTCGAGGGCGCTGCGCAGATCGAAGTCGCTGCCCTGCCAGACGCGGTATTCTTGGTTGAAGCGGCGGAAATGGATGGTCGAGGCGCTTTCCAAGCGTCCGATGAGGCCATCGAGCGCGTCGCCGAAGAGCATCGCGAGCAGCGCCTGGCTGGCCTTGAGCCCGCGCTGGGCGCCGATGAGGTTGAGCAGGCCGATGGTCTTGAGCAGCCGCACGGCGTCATCGCCGGCGCTAGCGTCGAGCCGTTCCAGCGCGGTGATCACCTCCATCCAGCGATGCGCGGTGAGCGGGTCGGCGATGCTGGCGCTCTGGTTGAGGATGAAGTAGTCGTAGAGGTCCCAGGGCAAGACCCAGTCGCCGCCGTGCAGCCGGCGCAGGCGCTCGCGCAGGCCGTAGGGCTCCTCGCTGCCGAGATAGGAGAACAGGGTGCGCTCGTTCTGCGCGACCTTCTGGCACAGGGTCGGCAGGATCAGCAGGGTCAGCGGATGCAGCGGATAGCACTGGTCGAACAGCTGCCGCGCCTTCGCCGGCTCCAAGCCGAGCGGCAGCGCGCCTTCGGCGGCGAGCCGCTCAGTGGCGCGGTCGAGGGTGGCGGAGACGGCCGCGGGCAAGGCCGTGTCGCGGCGGAACGCGGCGGCCATGATGCGCAGCGACTGCTCGGCCGGCTCCAGGAAGGCGATGGACTCGAAGCGGCCCTGCACCTTTTGCCATTCGTCGCGCAGTTGTTTGCCGAGGCGCTGGCTGTAGTGCTCGAAGGCCTGGTGCAGCATCACCAGCAGCTGCAGCGGCGCGGGGCTGGCCTGATAGGCGTGCTCGGCGAGCAGTTGCAGTAGATGGATCTCGCGGTGCTGCGGGTGGTAGGACTCGTATTCGAGGAACTTGCCAAGCTCGTCGAGCTCGATCAGCAGGCCGCAGCCGCCGACCTCGGCCCAGGCCTGCTGCACCCGGGCAATCAGCGCCACGAGCTGATCCATGGGCTGGCCGGGCTGCGCGGCCGTCAGGATCTCGTCGAGCAAGGGCTCGGGCAGGCCGGCCTGCTCGACGGCGATGCCTAGAGCCAGCATGAGCTGGCGCGTCAGCGAGTCCGGGATGCCGTTGACGGCCACGCGCAGATAGCCGCGGCTGTCGGCGACGGCGGCGCGGAAGCGGGCCGCGAGCGGGGCATCGGTCTGCTCGAGGACCCCGGCGGCGGTTTGGTGCAGCGCGTCGTCCGGCGCCGACAGCAAGGCGCCGGCGAACAGACCCAGCGCCGATTTGCCCGACCCATATGGGCCATTGAGCGCGAGCGCGCGACTCTGTGCCGCCTGCCCGAGCCCGCCGGCCATCTGCTCGAGCGCCTGCACAGCGCGCGAGGTCGGCAGGTACGCCTGCACCAGCTCCAGCGCATGGCCATCCCGGCTGAGGTTGATCGAGCGGGTGTAGACGGCATCGATCGCGACGGTCTGGTCCAAACCGCTCACCCGCTGCTCCTTCTATCCTGCTGGAATCCTGTATTCCAATGGTGAGAGACGATCACGCGATTCAATCCTTACAAGGCAAGTCAAGGCCAGATCGGTCGGCTGTTTTGCGCGAGAACGTTAATCTTGGCCGACCCGAAACTCGTCGATTGGAAGGACATGGCGGCCTGATCTATGGGTTGGTATTGGCATTCGATTTTTCGATCTCCAGAAAAAGATCCGCAATAGCGGGATCTCCAAGTAGGCTGTTCCTTTCTGAAGTGTAGTCTCCATGTCCGGTCTCGGACTGCTGAAGAAAGCGAATCATGCCAACCGGCCCCATCTGCTCGCCAAGGATCTTGATTTCTGCTAATCGGATCTCTTCTTGTGTCATGGCTTTTGGGTTCGTTTGAATATATTCTGTAGCCATTCAAGCGACTTCGCTCATTGGACGAACCTTCGGTTCCGGTAACGGACGGTCTTCGGCATTGAAATGGTCGATGACATCCTGAACGACTTCACAAAGCTCTCGGTATAGAACGATTGGATCATCACCATGGATACCCGTGATGAGGTCAGGGCATTTCCCGATGTAGACGTGGTCTTCATCATTCCATTCGATCCATTTGTGGTATCTGTCAAGGTCTTTCATTTTTTCACTACATCAAGGGCTTGCGCGACCTGCTTTTCTTGATACCGCTTGGCGTCATCACCGATATTGCCACTCAGCGTCACCGCACCACGGTACTTGGGGTGGACGAACTTTCTATGAGAACCTTTGCCTGCGCCTGAGATTTCAGTGAATCCGGAGTCTGTCAGCGCCTTCACAAGTTCTCGAATCTTCTGAGGCATTGATGAATCTTTCAACCCTTGTTGCCGAGCGTGTCCACGACTTCAGCACGCCAGCTACGATAATAATCGCGCACAATGTCCAGCAGCGGCTGAAAGGGTGCTGACTGTCGGATTGCGCCGTGGCAGAGCGACGACACGATTAGGATGCTCGGCTTGTTTTGTCATCAAATCCTGATAGATTTCATCAATATCGTAATTGAACTCACGGGCATACTCATCTCTGAGTGCTCGTGTTTCGGCGACAATAGGATCTTGCCACATGGTCAAAGCTCCATCAGCTCAAGGGGCGTACAGATTACCGGCGGTTCGTAGCTATATTTGATTTGCCATTGCACGTAGGTCATTGCTTGGTCGGGCTGTCAAATAGCTGATAACCGACGTTTCTACATAGACTGTTTCACTCAAAGGAACCTCGATTTCATTGATCAGTCTTCAGCTATACCGACTGCGATAGTAATCGCTCAAAATATTCAGCGGCCTGAGCACGGCACCGCGGCGGTAGATCTGGTGGACCCCGGCGGTGTCGCGCAGTTCGTAGCAGTCGGGGAATTGCTCCATTACACGCTCCAGGGCGGCCATCAAGCCCTCTTCGCTCAAGCGAAACGCGGCACCCGGGGCGGCCCATTCGCCGTCGCCGTAGAGGACCACCCGCACCGGCAGCGCCGGCTGCTGCGGCTCGGCGGCGAACCGGTCGGCAAGCGCGAAGTGTAAGGCTACCGGCGGCAGGAACGGCCGGCTGGCGCGCAGGCTGCGATAGCTGGCCTCGGCATCGGGCTCGACCAGGCCGAGCTGGGCGAGCGGTGAATCCAGGTATTCGTCGGTACGGGTCTCGATGGCGGCATACATGCGCAGCAATGTGGCGATATCGGATTTCAGGGTGCTGGCCGAGCGTTTGGTCGCCAATTCCTGCGCGCTGAAATCGATGAGGCCGGCGAGCGCCTCGCGATCGCCGAAGCGCGGCATCGCAAAGCGGTTGAAGAACCAAAAGAAGCCAGTGGCCTCGCTGGCGTTAGCACTGATCAGCCAGTGCAGTATCCAGAGGGTGGCGTCGTCTTCCAGATAGGGATCGCCTTCGCTGCCAAGCAAGCGATGGCCGAGCACGGTCGGCTGCAAACGGCCCTCGCTCGGCTCGACGATACCGGTGACGCGCAGCCAATACTGGATGGCGTTGACCATGTTGCGGCCGACGCCAAGCGCCACCATCGCCGGCTCGGGCTGATGGAACACCTCGGGCTCGGCGCAGGCGAGCTCGTAGCCCTTAGTTAGCCAGCCGTAGCGCAGCGGGAAGGTTTCGTGCCGTCCGAAGGTGGCTTTGTCGCGACAGAGCTGCATGCGTGGATACCGTTGCGCCTCGTGATGCCGGTATCAGCCGGATTCCTGCATCAGCTGGCGGATGCGAACCGCTGCGGCGATGCGTCGGGCGGCCTCTTCGGCCTGTTCGATGCTGTGGGTGCGGTCGAAGCTGACCCGTACCGCGCCGTAGAGCAAGGGGTCGTCGACGCCCATGGCGCGCAGCACATACGAGGGCTCGAGCGCGCCCGAGGAGCAGGCGGAGCCGGAGGCGATGGCGACCTGGCCGTCGAGCTGGTTGATGAGCGCGTCGCTGGAGAGGCCGGGGAACGACAGGCCGAGGATGTAGGGCGAACGCTGTGGTGCGGCCGCCCCCTGGACGACCACATCGGGGTCTGCCTCCACCGACAAGGTATCCAGAAGACGCGCGCGCACGGCGGTCACCTGTGCGAGGTCGTGCGCGCGCTGGCGTGCGGCTTTGCGCAAGGCGCTGGCGAAGCCGATGATCTGATGCACCGGCAAGGTGCCGGGGCGCAGGCCGTACTCGTGCGCGCCGCCCTGCATCAGCGGCGCGAGCTTGAGCAGGCGCCGGTTGCGCAGGATCAGGCAGCCGATGCCTTGCGGCCCGTGGAGCTTGTGCGCCGAGGCGGTGAGCAGGTCGATCGGCAGCGCGCCGAGGTCGATCTCAAACTTACCGACGGCTTGGGCGGCGTCGACATGGAACAGGACGCCGGCCTCGGCGGCGAGCTCGGCAACGGCCTCGATGGGCTGGATGACGCCGATCTCGTTGTTGGTGTGCATCAGCGAGATCAGCAGCGTGTCCGGGCGGATGGCGGCGGCGATGGCCGCGGGCGCGACGACACCGTTGGCGTCCGGCTTGACGCGGGTGACCGCGAAGCCGTCGCGCTCGAGCTGCTCGGCGCAGGCCAAGACCGCGCGGTGCTCGATGGCGGAGACGATCAGGTGGCGGCCCTTGTCGGCATGCGCGTGCGCGACCCCGGCCAAGGCAAGGTTGTCGGCCTCGGTGGCGCCGCTGGTGAAGATGACCTCATCGGGCTCGCAGCCGAACTCGTCGGCGATCTGGCGCCGGCAAGACTCGACACGCTGTGCCGCGGCTCTGCCGTAGCTGTGACCAGTTGCCGAGGGGTTGCCAAGGCCTGCCCGCAGCGCATCGATCATCTCAGCGACCACGTCCGCATCCACGGGCGTGGTGGAGGCGCTATCGAAGTACAGGGCGCTCATCGCTCAGTCGACCAGGACGAACACGCAACCGCAGCGAGACTCATCGGAGAACGCTCGCCGCAGCAGCGCAAGATCGAGCGGGGAAATCAGCAACCTCCTTGTTTCGAGACAGCCTCTACTCACAAAACCAAGCGCAGACGTGGCCGTTGCGACCCTGGCACACTACGCCTGCAGACCCCGCTTGACAATACCCTGCGTCCAGCTTCTCGTGCGCCCGGTCGAGCATCAGCGCCGACGGACAGTCCTTAGCCAAGGTCAGCCAGGTTGATCGTTTAATCAGGCATCTGTGGGCGGCAGGTCGAAACTGCCGGGCGTTATCTGCGACAATGACTGCTGTCGAAGCAAACAAAGGTCGATTATGAGTTCTTACGACGTCTACGCCCTCGGAAACGCTTTGGTGGATATGGAATACGAGGTCAGCCCAGAAGACCTCCAGCATCTGCACATCGACAAGGGGGTGATGACCCTGGTCGACGAGGCCCATCAGCTGCGCATCATGGAGCACCTTCGCGAGCATCACCATCAGCGCGGCTCCGGTGGCTCTGCCGCGAACTCGGTCATCGCGCTCTGCCAGCTCGGCGGCAGCGGCTACTATGCCTGCAAGGTCGCTGACGACGAGCTCGGGCACTTCTATATGAAGGACCTGCGCGATGGCGGTGTCGACTGCATCCAGGGGGCCTTCCTCGAGAAGGGCGACACTGGCCGCTGCGTGGTACTGGTGACGCCGGACTCGGACCGCACCATGTGCACCTATCTCGGCATCAGTGGCAACCTCTCGGTCCATGAGGTCGAGGTCAAGGCCCTGCATGCGGCCAAGTGGTTCTACACGGAAGGCTATCTGGTCACCTCCGATACCGCCCGGGTCGCGGCGATCGAGGCCCGCAAGGCGGCCGAGCATGGTGGTGTCCGGACGGCCCTATCGCTATCCGACCCGAATATGGTCCGCTTTTTCAAGGACGGCCTCAAGGAGATGATCGGCGACGGTGTCGATCTGATCTTCGCCAATGAAGAAGAGGCAATGGGGATGGCCGAGTCCAACAACCTGGATGATGCCCTGGCCTACCTGAAGACGCTGTCGAAGGAATTCGCGATCACGCGCGGACCCAAGGGCGCGCTGATCTGGGACGGCAAGGAGCTGATCGAGATCGATCCCGTCAAGGTCGATCCGGTCGACACCGTCGGGGCCGGAGATATGTTCGCAGGCGCCTTCCTCTACGGCCTGACCCAAGGCTGGGATCACAAGCGCGCCGGGGACCTGGCCTCTGCCACCTCGGCGAAGCTGGTCACCAGCCTCGGCCCGCGCCTACCTCAGTCCGAGACCCAGGCGATCCTGCAGCGGCTCGTCTGATCCATCCCTAACGCCGCGCCGACACGCCTCTCGTCTGAGAGGGGTGCTTGGCCTGGTGTCAACGAATCAGGCATCCCTTGGCTGCCCCTTGGCGCTATTGAGTGCTCGGGGCGGTCTCTTGGCCGGATGACGGCGCGGCGATCGGTCCGTTTGACTTGATCGGCTCACCGCGTCAGCGAATGGTGCGGCGTCTGCGAGTCCTCTGTACCTCGGAGCGAGCACGCACAGAAAGCCTGCCCGCCGCCGTGAACCGCGCGGGCTGCTCCAGCGAGAGAGAAACCGCCGTTATCCCGTAAAGGCCTGCTGACAGAGTGAAAACAGCGTGGCCGGGTAGAGACCGAGCAGCAGGATCACGGCGCCATTGATGGTGATCGCGACTCGAGCGCTGGAATTGGTGCTTACCGGCCCCTCGTCGCCTGTCGGCTTATCGAAGTAGATCATCTTGACGACGCGCAGATAGTAGAAGGCGCCGATGATCGAGAACACGACCGCAACGACCGCGAGCCACACCATGCCCTGGGCGACGACGGCCTCGAGGACCATCAGCTTGGCGACAAAGCCAACCATCGGCGGCACCCCTGCCATCGAGAACATGATCAAGGCCATCATCGCGGCGAGCCAGGGATCGCGATCCGAGAGGCCTTTGAGGTCGTCGAGTTCCTGAACGTCCAGCCCCTTGTTGGAGATCATCAGCAGCACGCCGAAGGCGCCGGCCGACATCAGGGCATAGACCACCGAGTAGAACATCGCCGAGGCATAACCTTGCTCGGTCC